>JAFPYS010000005.1 GCA_017412085.1 Alphaproteobacteria bacterium | reverse complement strand
GTTTTGGCGCGATAGATTTGTTCGGCCAATACGACGCGCATTAAAAAGTGTGGCAAGGTCATGCGGCCAAAAGACAATGTGAGATTAGCTCTGTCTTTCACTTTTTTGCCGTGTCCATCGGCGCCGCCAATCAAAAAGGCAACCGTATCGGATCCATTGTTTTGCCATGTTCTTAATTTACCCGCAAACTCACGCGAAGACAACGTGTCACCATGTTCATCCAAGACAACCACTTTGGCTTTTTCGGGGATATTGGAAAGCAATAAATCAGCTTCAGCATTTTTCAACGCTTCGCCGGTCAAAGCTTTTTTTTCTTCATATTCTTTTACCTCAACGGACCATTTTGTGCGTTTGAAATACTCGCTCATCAGCTCATATTCTGGCGAGTTCTTTTTCAATTTTCCGATGGCGGACAAGATGATGTGTATTTATTCTTCCTTTTTCACATACTTACCGGGGATAAGATCTGCAATTTTAACAAGCTCCCATCCTTTTTTATTATCAGCGGGCATAATGACCTTTGCCTTTGGACCATAATCGGAAATATATTCACGACATTTGCCACATGGGCTGATTGGGTAGGGTGGAACATCTCGCATAGCCACAATTGTATCTATTTCAAAGTCTTTTTCCGCGGTATTTCCCATACCAATCGCAACAATTTCTGCACAGGTTGCAATGGAGGGTTGATAGGTACCGGCATTAACAGATGTATAAATTTTTCCAGATTTGGATAGCACGGCAGCGGCTACAACTGTATGGTGCTTATGGAAGTCTGGATTGTACCGTTTTTTAATTAAATCGGCAGCTTTTTTAATCAGTTCTTCTGGTTTAATTTTTGTCATCTTCAATGTCTCCAATTTCAACAATATTCTCAATCATATTTTCCAATGTTTCACGATCTTTTTCATTATATTCTACCACGGCTTCTATGGCTTTTTTCTGAGCACGTTTTTTCATTTTTTCTTTTTTGGTCGTTTGATAGGCGGATAGATCGGCCTTAATGTTTTCTGGGAAAACACTTTGTATGTAAATGGCAATTTGTTCAACATATTCAATACTGCGATTTTTTTCTTTCATTTCTGCAATATATTTGGGTGACAACATCATTGTGGCGGCGAAAATATAAATCAAAGCAACAATTAATAAGGCTCTTGCTACCCCAAAAACAAGGCCAAAAATGCGATCTAATCCACTTAAAGAACTTTTACGCAGGCGGCGGGTAATGGCGGCGTTGATGATGGTCATCACAATTAAAACCAATAAGGCCAATAAGACAGAGCCAACAATGGCGGCCAGTTTGACATTTGCAAATGTGCCGTCACAGGCCTTTAACAAAGGGTCATAGCTGTAAAGCGCCGTAAAGCCAGCCAATAACCAAGAAGATATTCCCAACAATTCGCGCACTAACCCGCGATATAATGCAAACAATACAGATATCACAATGATACCCAAAATAATTAAATCAATAACTCCTAGCATGTTTTCCTCCCTTTCTCAAAAAATTCTAATACAGTTTTTAAGTTGCCAATTTCGGTGGCTTTAAAGTCCGATTTTTTGGTTTTATTTGGTGGTACAAGAGCTTTTGTAAAGCCTAATTTATTGGCCTCTTTCAGGCGCAAATCACTGGCTGGCACATTTCTGATTTCTCCGGACAGGCCGATCTCCCCAAAAAAGACCATATCGGATGGCAATGGATGATCAAAGGCGTTGGACAAAATTGCCATAATAGCGGCTAAATCCACAGCGGGTTCTGTTAATTTTAATCCACCCGCGACGTTTAAGAAAATATCTTTTGTGCTTAGCGAAATGCCACAGCGCGTTTCCAACACAGCCAACAACATGTTCAAACGATTTGTATCCCATCCAACAACGGCTCTTCGCGGAGTTGTGCCCGTCATTGGCGCAACAAGCGCTTGAATTTCCACCAATAATGGACGAGACCCTTCGATGCCAGCAAATACACAGCTGCCCGATACATGCCCTTGTCTGTCCGCCAAAAAGAGGGCAGAAGGATTGGCAACCTCAGCAAGGCCTTTGTCGGTCATTTCAAAAACGCCAATTTCATCTGTTGCGCCGAATCGATTTTTAACAGAACGCAAAATACGGAAATGATGCCCGCGATCGCCCTCAAAGTAAAGAACGGTGTCCACCATGTGTTCCAACACGCGCGGTCCCGCCAACGTGCCTTCTTTGGTTACGTGTCCCACCAAAAATAAAACAAACCCACGTTTCTTTGCAAGACGAATTAGCTCGTGTCCACATGCACGTACTTGGGCAACGGTGCCCGGAGCCGATTCAACTGTATCAGCATACATGGTCTGAATGGAATCGATAATGACAATATCGGGTGCCTCTGGGGTGTCCAGTGTGGCAACAATATCACGAATGTGGGTCTCGCTGGCCAAATCGACAGGATTATCGGCTAATCCTAATCGCATGGCGCGTAAGCGCACCTGGTCCACAGATTCTTCGCCGGAAATATAGCTGCATTTTGTTGGGGAGCCCTGTTTGTTGACTCCTTTGGTTAAGCTTGCAACGGCCTGTAACAGTAAGGTAGATTTGCCAATACCCGGATCTCCTCCCACCAAAATAACTGAACCAGGTACCAAACCGCCCCCACAAACGCGATCTAGTTCGCTGATGCCGGTTTTAAGGCGAAAAACAATTTCTGGTGCGCCACGCAAATCCAAAAACTCAATTTTCTTGCCATTTTGTCCGCCCGTTGCTGTAGGGCTATCCGATACGGGAATGGCTTCTTCTTGAATGGTGTTCCATTCGCCACAAGCATCACACTTGCCCGCCCACCTGGCGTAGACAGCGCCGCAATTTTGACAAACAAATCTAGTTGTTCTCTTTGGCACGATTGTGCTCCTTGGTTTGTTGTAATAAAGATTGTATTTCGAGATATTGTTCTTGGGTTAAATAAGTGTATTTTTGATAATATTTTTTGGTTCGAACGTTTATCCAATAAGCAAAAGAAAATACCACCGCAAAAAACAAGAAGTCTGAATATTTTGTATAGGGTTGAAATAGCTCTGCTTTTTCTAATTCTTGAACGATAAAAGGGCCGGCAGAGTATATAAAAATCAGTATAAATATAAAGAAATAAACTTCAGCCTTTATTTTTTTGAAAAAAACATTGGCTTCTTGAATTTTGTTTCCAGGATATGAAATGATCATTACGCGGATGAAAGTGGCAAGACAAAATCCGCCAACGATATTGGCTAAAAATTGCTCCGGATTGTTAAAGGATGCACCATTGGTTATTAGATGAATAAGCAATAGGACGCCGATGGCCATTAATTCCAAGGGAAGATTTTGAATAAAATGCGTAAGGATAAGACTTTTTATGGTTGGATCCCATTCTTTAAAGCGCTCCGATTTAGTCAATTGCAACCAATTTATGGAACGAGCCGGATATCCATTCAAAAAAGCATCTTGTGTTTTAGGAGCAAATTGATTTTCCTTTTGTTGCTGACGCATGCGTAATAAAGCCAGAAATACAATTAAACAAAAATACCCACAGGCAACAAGTGCAAAAGCCTTTTGCATCTCTGCCAGGTAAAGAAATAGCAGGATAAAAAGTGACGCATAAATTACAAAACGTTGAATGAAGTTTTTCATTCAGCCTTGACCTCCATTTGAATGGGGCCTTTTGCAGATCCTGCCACAAATTGCCGCACATAAGGATTTTTAGTTTTATCCAACTCGGCCACGGTGCCCACCCAGATAATTTCGCCTTCGTAAAGCATGGCAATGCGATCTGCGATTTTGCGCGCGGAGTTCATATCGTGAGTAATTGTTAGGGCTGTGGCGCCAAGCTTTTTCACACAATCGACAATCAAATCATTAATAACGTCGGACATGATGGGGTCGAGACCAGTGGTCGGTTCATCAAAGAAAATAATTTCCGGGTTGGTTGCAATCGCTCTGGCAAGTCCTACACGCTTTTTCATACCGCCAGACAGGTCGGCGGGATAGGCGTCGGCCACCTCGGGTTTTAAGCCAACTTGGGCAAGCTTTTGAATGGCCAATTTTTTGGCGGCAACGCGGTCTGGATGAGGTTTTTGAAGCATAACAAAAGCAACGTTTTCCCAAACGCTTAAGCTGTCGAACAAAGCTGCCCCCTGAAAAAGCATGCCCATATTATGGGTATCCATTTTAATAGTTCCTTTGTCGGGATTAACCAAGCCAAGCAGGCATTTTAATGTCACAGATTTGCCCGAACCAGAGCCACCAATGATGACAACAGATTCGCCCTCGTAGATGTCTAAGCTAACATCTTTTAAAACTTGTTTTTTGCCAAATGATTTGGCGACATGGGATAAGCTGATTTTAACTTGTTTTTCTTTCATGGACGCCTCTTACATTTTAAAGAACAATTCGGTTAACAGATAGTTGAATATTAAAATTAAAATACTGGATGACACCACGGCGTTGGTTGTTGCTTGACCCACACCTTGTGCGCCGCCTTGGGATTTGAAACCGTGATAACAGCCCAAAACTGCAATGATAAAACCAAAAACGGCCGCCTTTGTCATGCCAGAAATAATGTCCATAGCCTTTAATGTGTTCCAAGTATTGACAAGATAGGTTGTGGCATTAAAATCCATCTTTGTAACACCCACCAAATAACCACCGCAAATACCAATAACGTCACCAACTAAAACCAAAAGTGGCATCATCAATGTTCCCGCAACAACGCGTGGCACAATTAAGTATTGCACGGGATTGGTGCGTAAAGTGAACAACGCATCGATTTGTTCTGTCACGCGCATTGTTCCAATCTCAGCCGCCATAGCTGCGCCAATACGTCCTGCAACCATTAAGGCTGCCATAACCGGCGCCAATTCTCGTGTAACCGCAACAAGCACCACCATGGATACGGCCCCTTCTGCGGAGAATTTTGAAACAGCTTCATAAGTTTGAATGGCAATGACCATGCCAGAAAAGACCGTTGTCAGAGCGACAACAGGCAGCGAGTAAAAGCCAATTTCTATACTCATGCGAATGGTTTCGCCAATATAAAAAGGCAATTTAAAAATACAAAGTAATGTTTGGGCGGTAAATAAAATTAAATCCCCGCTGGCGCGGAAAAAACTGATAACAAAACGACCCAATGCATTGATAAAAGAAAAGAATTTATTTATCACGTGAATCTCCTTCTTCTTAAGACATTGTAATCAGAAAAAGAATGAATTGCAAGGATAAAATCCTGTTTTATGTGATTGTTGTTGGGACATCCATTTTTAGGTATTTTGGAATTTGCAAAATAGACGTTGTTGCCAAGATAGCTGGAGCTAAGACCTCATCTAAATTTTCATCAAAATTTTGTTCAAGTTTTGAAAAATAAAGTCTTAAGGTAGCCCCCACTGTTCCTGTCCCAGAAAGTCGGATGAAAACGCGAGCGTTGTTTGAAAAAGAGATAATGACGCCTTGATTGCTTACGCGATTTTTTGTCACAGGGTCTTCATACGTGAAGATTTCTGCTTTCTTAACTTTTAAGCATCCAAATTTTTGCCCTTTAAGTATTGGGACTTGAGCGCCCAAAGAATCCATTAAATGACGCGCATCCTCGGCATCAACATTTTCATAGTTATGTCGGCTATAATACACACGCCCATCCTTTTGCCACAGGTTCGTCACTAATTGTTGGGGCGTTTTATGTGTTAATGCAACGATATTAAGCCATGCCAAAATAGCCCATATTCCGTCTTTCTCCATGACGTGATTTGAGCCAGAACCAAAACTTTCTTCACCACACAAGGTGACCTTTTTGTTCTGTAACAAATTGCTAAAAAATTTCCAACCAGTGGGCGTGGCGTATACGTGAAGTTTTCTTCTGGCGGCCACAAGATCAACGGCGTTGGATGTTGGCATGGAACGAGCGACGCCATAAAACTGATTTTTGTAATAAGGTAGGTCGGGTAAATGTTCTGCCAATACAGCCAAACTATCGGAAGGATTGACGAAGAAATTTTTGCCCAAAATCATATAGCGGTCCCCGTCACCATCGGAGGCAGCACCAAAGTCTGGCGCATCATCAGCGCTCATCTTGTCCACAAGGTGTTTGGCGTAAACCAAGTTGGGATCTGGGTGTAACCCGCCGAAGTCCGGAAGTGGAACTTCATGTGTGACGGATCCAGATGGAGCACCGAGAAGTTTTTCAAAAATATACTTGGCGTAAGGACCGGTAATAGCGTTCATGGCATCAAATGTGAACGTAAAACCAGATTTAAAAAGATTTTTAATTGCGGCAAAATCAAAAATTTCCTGCATATAATTTGCGTAATCTTCAACAGGATCTATTACTTCAATAATGGTATTTTCAATTTGGCGTTCGCCAGTGTTCCCCAACTCAATATCAGGTTCATTTATCCACCAAAACCGATCAATTTTTTGCATTTTTGCGGTAATTTTGTCGGTTAGGCTTACAGGGGCGGGTGCACCACTTGAGATGTTAAACTTAATACCAAAGTCTCCATCCTTCCCGCCGGGGTTATGGCTGGCTGTTAAAATAATGCCGCCAAACGCATTTTTTAATGTGATGAGATGTGAAAGTGCTGGTGTGGAAAGCCACCCGTTTTTGCCGACAATGATTCGACCAAAACCATTAGCGACGGCAATTTTTAAAACAATTTGAATGGCCTTGTCATTAAAGTAACGTCCGTCGCCGCCGACAATTAACGTTTTGCCTTCAAATTTTTCCAAAGAGTCAAAAATGGATTGCACAACGTTTTGCAGATAATTTTTCTGCATAAAAACAGAGGTGCGCCCTCTTAAACCTGATGTACCAAACTTTTGATCTTGATATGGCTCAGTCTTAATGGCTGTAATATCCATTTAAATCCCCTTTGTTGTTTCTCCTTATTAATTTATAGCAGAAACGGGATCTGAAAGCAAGGGGGTGCCCCAAATTTTGTCGACAAGAATTGCCAACTCTTGACGTGCAGATTTTGAAGAAACAGTATTTGGAATACGAATACTTTCTTCCTTAAAATCTAACATGGTGAGCCCTTTTAAGAATAATTCGCGGAACACCACGCGTTCTGAAACAACGCCAACCAATTCAAAATGAATGCGCCGTGATAAAGCATTTAACAAAATGGACATCGTTTGAGAGTTGCGAGATTTGTTAAATAACATACGATTGCGGATAACAAACCAATTCAACGATGGCTTTCTTTCCAACATGCGCTGTTGACGTGTGCTCCACACTGTTTGCGCAAAATGGCTCGGTCCGGTTATCTTTAATGTTTCGCCATCCACGAGGGCTAAAATATCTAAATCCACTAAGCTGTCGTTCATTGGTGTAACCAATACATCGGCCAAAGTCATAGCTTCCATACCCAGTTCGGTGTGTGACCCCGGCGTATCAATGATAATGGCATCCACTTCGTTAGCTAGTTTATCTAAACGGCTGCGCAGAGTATAAATTTTAGCCACATCTGGGGTCCAACAAGTATGCTCTGGTAACGGCAAAGAAACGCCTTTTTCCATCACAAAATTTTTACGGTTTTCAATATAACGAGTTAAACTTTGTTGGTTTGGATCCAGGTCGAAAGAGGCAACTTTTTTGCCGGCACGTAATAATGCAACGATGGTGTGCATAGCCAATGTGGATTTACCTGTTCCACCTTTTTCATTCGCAAAAACAATAATTTTAGCTGTCATAGTTTGCTTCCTTATTCACCAAGATGAACGCCGCGTAACACGGGACGAGGAATGGCTGTGGCAGATTGTTCGCCAAGGCCTCTTGGACAAGTTGGAACTTTGGGTGTAACGGCTTTTTTCCATGCCCGTTTTTGTTCTTCGGGCAGCTGTAATTTGTTGCAAGCCAATAAAACCAATGGACGCATAACTTTAAGATAACCACCAATGTTCCGGCCCTTCTTAAGAGAAAGCATCCAGTCCACAATCGGGGCCGCCAAAGAGGATTGTTCCAAAGACCAATCATTGTGTTTTAATGATTCTGTAAATATGCGAGCAAGCTCGTTACGGCGTTGTTGAATTTTCCCCGGAGAGACGGTTTGTTTAAACAAATAAAAATTGTGTATGGTTGCACGTGGATCGGCCGCCATCGCCAATGCTTGTTGGGACCAGCGCATGTCGGGTTGTGCGACAATGCGTTCAAAACGGACATTAGAGATACGTTGTGCTTCGGAAATTATTGTAGTCATTTTTATGCTCCTTGTATTTTACAACTCAAAAAGTGAAAAGTATTATAGCACAAAAAAGGTCTTTTTGCAAGGAATTTTTATAAAAGAGTATAAATTAATTTTCTATTTATGGGCTTGCGCTTTGCCAGGATGATGATTATATAAATATGCAACAAAGGAGTTTGATATGGCAAAGTCTCAAAAAATTCAATTTAAAGCCGAAGTGGCAAAGGTGTTGGATATTGTGATCCACAGCCTTTATTCGAACAAGGAAATCTTTTTGCGCGAATTGATTTCTAATGCTTCGGATGCGTGTGACAAATTGCGCTATGAACAAATGCTGCATCCCGAATTGGCTCAAAAAGAAGCCTTTAAGATTACAATTGAGCCGAACAAAACTTTGAAAACATTGACCGTGTCGGACAATGGTATTGGAATGAACAGGGATGATTTGGTGAATCATTTAGGGACAATTGCACGTTCGGGATCTGGCGAATTTATGAAGGCGTTATCTGGTGACAAGCAAAAAGATATGGCTTTAATCGGGCAATTTGGTGTCGGTTTTTATGCCAGCTTTATGGTGGCCGATAAGGTGCAAGTGCGCACACACAAAGCCGGCGAGGATGTTGGTTATTTGTGGGAAAGTGATGGCGCGGGATCATTCACAATTTCGGAAGATAAAGATGCGCCCCGCGGCACAAGTGTAACGCTGTTCTTAAAAAAAGACGACGAGGAATTTTTGGATCCTTTCCGCTTGCGCCACCTGATTAAACAGTACAGCGATTTCGTAAGCCTGCCAATTGCCCTTAAAAACGAGGGACATGAAGACACGGTGAACGCTGGATCTGCCTTGTGGACACGTCCAAAGTCGGAGATTACCGAGAGGCAATATAAAGATTTTTATCAAACGGTTTCACACGCTTTTGATGCGCCTTGGGAGACTTTGCACTTTCATGCGGAGGGCGTGATAGATTATACGGGACTTTTGTTTATCCCCACACAGGCACCGATGAATTTATTCCAACCAGACAGAAAGTCTGGGCTGAACTTGTATGTAAATAAGGTCTTTATTTCGGATGATGTGCCAGATTTAATTCCTTATTGGTTGCGGTTTGTAACGGGGGTTATTGACACAAAAGATTTGCCATTGAATGTCAGTCGTGAAATGTTGCAACAAACACCCGTTATGACAAAAATCAAACAAGGATTAACGGCCAAAGTGTTGGCTGCGCTGAAAAAACGTTCAGAAAAGCCAGAGGAATATAAAACATTTTGGAACGCATTTGGGATCGTGCTAAAAGAGGGGCTTTATGAGCCGTCGGCCAATCGTGATGATGTGGCTGAATTGTGCCGTTTTTACTCTACAAATGGAGAGGAATTAACAACGTTTACAGATTATGTGTCGCGGATGAAAAAAGGGCAAGAGAATATTTATTATTTGACAGGCGCTGATTTAGCAACTTTGCGTCAAAATCCGCAATTGGAAGGTTTTGCAGCGCGTGGTATAGAGGTTTTGTTGCTAACCGATCCAATTGATGAATTTTGGACAAACACGTTCCCGGATTATAAGGGTAAAAAATTTATGGCCGTACAACAAGCCGGTGCGGAATTGGAAAAAATTGAAAAAGTTCAAAACGACGGGGATGTATTGGCCAAGGATAAGTTGGACAAGTTGATTGAAAAAATGAAAAAGATCTTGGGTGATGAGGTCAAAGAAATTCAATCCACAGATCGTTTGACGAAAAGTCCAATGTCGCTGATCACGGGGGCGGGTCAGATGACGTTAAATATGGAACGTCTTATGCGTGCACATGGGCAAAAAACGGCTTATGCTTCCGATCGGATTTTGCAGCTAAATCCTCGACATCCGTTGATTCATAAAATGGCCGAAATGGATGACCCAACAGATTATGTATTGGTGTTGTTTGATCAAACATTGGTGATTGAAGGTGAGCCAATTAAAGATCCAGCCAGATGGACTGAAAAATTAACCGCACTTTTATTAAAATAGTAGTTGCGCTTGTCAGCCTAATTTGATATGCTTGAAATATCAAACAAGGAGGTTCATATGCGTGTGCAATTATTAGCAAAATCGGACAAAAAACCACTTGATTTGGCTTCCCATGCAGCGCGCGTATGTTACACTTTAAATCAAGAATTATTAGATAAGCAACTTGATGTGAAGGGGCGGTTGTTCGATTCGGGCCATCATACAACGCTTCAACATACAAATTTTACTTTTTATATCCAAGACGTACCAGTTACAACGGTTATGTTCGGATTGCATTTAACAAGTCCATATTATAATTCTGATCAACGTTCTGGGCGTTTTTCAAAAATGTATGCGGAACCGGATTTTAACATGATTCGGAACATGTTGGTGCCATATTATGCGCGAGAAGATATTGAAAAGGTGCTTCCATTTATTGAAACAGGAGCGGAAATTTATCGGGAATGGTTGCCTAAAATTATTCCGTTGGCCGAAAAAGCCATTAAGGCCGAGCGTCCTTTTGCAAATGAAAAATATATTGAATTAAATGCCCCCAAGTTGGCGCAAGAACAATTACGGATGTTTGTATCTCAGATTGTCCCAACAGCGTTGGACACGACCCTGAATTTATCCGCCTTGACGGCCTTGTGGCGCAGTGCTTGGACACCAGAATTAAGGGCCTTAACGGATGCGATGAAGGACGCGGTGTTGGCTGAGTATCCCGAGTTAGATGGATTTTTTGATCCAGCGGCGCGGCGGGACGGGGATTGGTTTTTGCCAATTCAAGATGGCACAGCGATTGTGGAAGATAAGCCGGATTTATTTTTAATTCATGCCGATTTAAGCGAAAATGTTTATACAAATGCAGGTAAAGATAGTGTGGATACGCTGTATTTTACCCCTGAAGCACTGGAAAACGATGTGCATTATGTTCATACAAAAGTGCAAGTTTCGTGTGCCACATACGGCCAAGACCAACGCCATCGGTCCGTGCGACGATCCACCCCCAGATTGACGACAAGTTTTTATTTGCCGCCGTTATTGAAAGAGGCGGGCATGGCGCCGGTTGCTTTGAAATTTATGCAAGAATGGTTGGATTTGAAGGATGCTGTGCCGGCCGGGTTGATGCAAGCCATTACACCCTATGGGGCAATGGTGAGTTATGATAAATTGGCCGACCTGAATGCGTTAATCCATGAACAAGGGAAAAGGACGTGCTGGTGTGCGCAGGAAGAAATTTATCACTTGTCTGTGGCGTTGAGGGAAGTTTTGGCTTGTATGCCGGAAGCAAAGAAGTTGGTTTCTGTGCTGGCGCCACCTTGCTTTATTTGCGGCAAATGTCAAGAGGGAGCGCGTTATTGTGGCCGCGATATTAAGGGAACGCCTGAAGATAATTACTTCCCTAAACGCAAGATTTAACCCTTGACTTTTCGGAGGAAATCGGGTACAATAGCCCTACTTTTCCAGCAGTGGATAGGTGGCCGAGTGGTTGAAGGCGCGCGCCTGGAAAGTGCGTTTAGGTCTAAAGCCTAACGGAGGTTCGAATCCTCTCCTATCCGCCATTTTAATGGAGTGCTTATGTTGGCTCAAGTAAAAGTAAATCATTCTTTGGGGGAGAAAACGCAATCAATACCGGTTGATGTTGAGGGAGGGGTTGATTGTTAAGTAAAGCGTATAGATATATAGATGATGAGGATATTTTTAAGCTACGGGGATCGTTGCTGGATAAAGCAACTTTCCAAAAAATGTTGCGGATGATTATCAAAACTAAGGCGGGACGAGATTTGGTTTGTCGAATTGGAGATATTTGCGAAAGACGGGAAACACCTGTGGTCTTGTCGATGATGAAACCAAGAAAAGATGCTTGGGGGCTTTGTGATGTGGATCTGACCATAAAACTTGGTAATCCAAATGATGAAAAAGCTTCAAAAGCAGAGACAGACCGCGTTACTTTTCAGCAAACAATTACATTGGCACATGAATTGGGGCATGTATTACAATTTTTGAAAAAAGAAGATCGTATTAATGAGTCTTTACCACTTAAAGAGCGTTTTTATGCACAAGTTTGGTCTGAGGCCGAAGCTGATTTGTGGTCGCGAGACGTGGAATCAGAGCTTATCCCTCTGTATCCTGGTTTAACGCGAAACGTTTCGTTAATGAAAAAACAATTTAAAAGCAGGATTGATTTTGTGAGATCCTTTTTTGTAAAGGGCCACCACTACGAATTGATGGTGGCTGCTGTTGAATCACTTATAACCGATTTAAAACAAACACCGCAGATCGTGGAACCAAATGCGGAGAGCAAATTATATTTCAACCGCTTGATGAATCAGCGTTTTCAACGGATGCGGTTAAATACGACATATGCAGATATGCCGCTTGAAAAATGTTTTTGGGTAAATGAACTGACGGGTGGTAAATTACAAATTCATAACAGTCGAGATTATGTAATCATAGATACAGATGGTGATTTGTTAGCTGTGTGCGATCAAAAGCAACGCCCTGCACAGATCACGGTTTTTGGGGACAATTACCACATGCCATTGATTGAGGCGGGCGCGAATGTGCCTATTCCTTCAACGCGTATAGTGGAATTAACCATTGAGGATTATTTGCCGGCAAAACCATTTAGAATAGGGGTACAACAACTTAGTGCACTTGCGCGGCCGTCAGATCGTTTTGGCGGACGAGCGCCATAGCCATTTCACGCGATCCTGTTTGAGCCATACATTCGCCTTCTGGACTATAAATTGCCCAAACAAGCCCGTTTTTTTGTGCTTCTTTTTTTATATAAACACGATCATCCTCTCCGACTTCTTCGGAGCAAAAGGTATCTTGTGTGGCGACAATGATTTTATCACTCATCTAAGGTTCCTTTCTTTTTTAAATGAACGGTTTTTGACTTCTTTTGAATCTCAATCCTTTTTATATTAGGAGTTTTTTGGGGCTTTTGCAAGGTAATAATTAACAAACCGTTTTCCAACAATGCTCCTTTGATTTGCATACCGTCGGCCAGGACAAAAGATTTAATAAAAGATCGGGCGGCAATACCTTGATGTAAATAATGACGATTCGGATCATGTTCTTGTTGTCCGCGAATGACCAATTGATTGTCTTCTTGAATAATGTCTAAATCTTCTTGAGTATATCCAGCAACGGCCATTGTGATTTCAAAAGTGGTAGGATCCAATTGCTCAACGTTATAAGGCGGAAACGAATCAGCCCCTTTGGCGACTCGTAACAACATTTGTTCCAATTCGTCAAAACCGACCAAAAATGGATTATTAAAGGGTGTCAAATTAGGCATAATTTCCCGCTTTCAAAGTTGTTGTAATTTCGGCAATTTGTCCAGCCATTTTCTTGTCCTGCTGGATTAAACCTTCAATGGTGCGAACAGCATGGATAATTGTTGTGTGGTCGCGTTTGAAACACAAAGCAATGTCTGGCAGAGACAGCGGTGTCAATGTTTTTGTTAAATACATAGCAATTTGACGAGGACGGGCGAAAGCTCGATCACGTCGCGTAGACTGCAGATCATCCAATGAAATTTTATAATAATCAGCAACGACTTGTTGAATTTCTGGGGCCTTGACGGGGCGTTCATAGGTGTGCAAGATGTCTTTTAAAACTTGTTGCGTTGTATCCATATTAATAGGATTCCCAATCAACTCTGCATGAGCCACGATTCGTTTCAAAGCCCCTTCCAATTCACGCACATTTGAAGTAATGCTTTTGGCCAAAAATGCCAAGACATCATTCGGAACAGTTGCATTCATCTCTTTGTTTTTGCCTTGTAAAATGCCAAGACGCAGATTTTCATCGGTGGGTGCAATATCAACAACTAATCCTTGGGAAATTCGCGTACGCAACATATCATTAATACCTTGCAGTTTGGCGGGCATTGAATTGGCGGATAAAATGACCATTTTCTTTTCCGCAATAAAGGCATTAAATGTATGGAAAAATTCTTCTTGCGTATGCGGTTTACCCAAAATAAATTGAATGTCGTCAATCAACAAGACATCTGCGGCACGCACAAAATTGCGGAAATTTTCTGTGTTTTTCATGCTTAAATCATGTAAAAAACGTTGGAAAAATTGTTCTGAGGATAAATATAAAACATTCTTTTCGGGATGACGTTCTTTAATGCGCCAAGCAATGGCGTGTAATAAGTGGGTTTTGCCCAAACCAACGCCGGCATGAATATATAAAGGATTAAATGAAACGGTATCTTCTTCTGCAATTTTCTTTGCGGCAGCATAGGCGAACTGATTCGATTTTCCCACGACAAATGTATCAAATGTGTGAGATTTATCCAAATAACAAGGCATCTGTTCGGTCGCGTCAATAACTTGATTTGCACAAGTAGAAGTTATTGTGACTGGTTGGGTTATTGTCAAAGAATTATTGTTTGGTATTTGCGGCATTGCGTCAGCTTTAAGTGTCAAGTTCACAGCGTGAATGTTTGTATTTTTTTCTTTCCACAAAGAAACAATTTTTTCCAAATAATTCTGTTTAATAAGCTCGTGAATACAAGGACTGGGTACCAATAAGTTAACATGATCATCTTCAATACTTCCTGGAACAACTTTGCTTAACCAACGCATGACGAATCGATCGCTTAATGTCTGGGCCAATTGAGTACAAATTTCAGCCCATTGCATTTGTAGTGTATTTGCGTTTTCCATTTTTAACCCCTTCATATGATTTTTCATTTTCTTATTGTCAAGCATACGGGTATTTTTTTAAAAAACAACAGAAAATTTTAATAATTTGTTAAATATTTTGCTTGACACTAGATGTGGTTCTTATTATCCCAAGATATTGTGTTGGGATGGCGTTAAGAAGCCATGGGTAAGGGCTATCGCAAGAGCATCGGACGCATCAGCCGGAATTCCTTCTGGTACTGTCTTTAATAAAGTACGCACCATCATATCTACTTGATTTTTCTCAGCATGCCCGACGCCGGTGATCGTTTTTTTGATTTGATTTGGGGTATATTCGCCAACTTCTAATCCAAATAAGGCGGGCGTCATAAGAACAACCCCGCGCGCCTGTCCTAATTTTAAAGTAGAAGAGGGATTTTTGTTAACAAAAGTTTCTTCAACAGCTGCGGTGTCTGGTTTCCATTGCTGAATCAGCTCTTTTAACGATTCGTGTAGCTCGCTTAAACGATTCGCTAGGGATAATTTTTCATCGGGATTGATTACGCCGGCTGCCACAAAAACAAAACGGGTGCCTTGTTTGTCTACAAGGCCCCATCCTGTGTGTCTTAATCCCGGATCCAACCCCAAAATCCGCATAAGCGATTCTCCCCTTTATTAAAGCTGAGCCAAAATATCCTCAGCAATATTAGCATTCGTAATAACGCGTTGCACGTCATCATCTTCGTTTAAATCTTCAACAAAGCTCATCAGCTTTTGTGCTGTTTCTAAATCAGTAATAGGCGTTTCCACTGTTGGTTTCCAATCGATTCGAGCCACATTTGGCGTGCCCAATTTTTTCTCAAGCGCATCACGCACAGCCCCCAAATCTTCTGGCTTGCATGTAATTTCATGAGCCGAATCGGTTGTTTGTACATCATCTGCGCCAGCATTTAAAGCTTCCTCAAACATGGCATCTGCAGTGGCAACGGCCAAGGGAAATTCCAAATAACCAATTTTTTCAAAGTTAAATAACACTGTATCTCCAAAAGACCCGCCACGTTTTGTAAACAAAGCACGCAAATTTGGTGCTGTTCTAGCGCGGTTATCGGTTAAAGCTTCTACAATAATGGCAACGTGTCCCGGACCATATCCTTCGTAACGAACTTCCTCATAATTGCTTGTGTCGGCCGATTGGCTGCCTTTTGCAATAGCGCGTTCAATATTGTCCTTTGGCATGTTTTCGCTGCGAGCATTTTGAATGGCCAAACGCAAACGAGGGTTACTATTCGGATCGGCACCGCCAGTTTTAACGGCAACGGTAATTTCACGAGCGCATTTAGAAAAGACGCGTGCGCGGGCTTTGTCTTGTGCCCCTTTACGATTCATAATGTTTTTAAATTGTGAGTGTCCAGACATGATGTTTCCTTTCTTTGAATAAAGTTATTATATCATATTTTTATTGTGTTTTCAAGGGTATCGCCCAAAATGATGGACTGAATTGAGAGCGCTTTAAAAGTTTTATTGTCAATTTCCACCAAAACGGCAGATAGTGTACATGTTGCCTTTGCGGGTTCGAATCGCATACGTTCGGATCCTAATCCAAAATGAGAAAAAGCTGTTTCCTTCGTCATACCCAATACTGAAGTGTAATCACCACACATACCAACATCTGTGATATATGCTGTTCCGCCAGGTAAAACATGGGCGTCCATTGTAGGGATGTGCGTATGCGTTCCAACCACCAAAGTCGCCTTGCCATCCAAAAAATAACCCATAGCAACCTTTTCGGCAGTTGTTTCGGCATGGTAATCGACAATTAAGATGTCATATTCTTTATGATGATCATCGATAAAAGATTGAATCGTTTGAAACGGATCCGATAAATCCAATTTTGAATTCATAAAAGCTTTACCTAAAATTTGTGCGACACAAATTCGGGTATTGTTCACAGTAAAAATATGAAATCCTTTCCCGGCCGTATCGTCTGGATAATTTAAGGGGCGAACTAAAATATTGTCATCTTGCCAGATTTGAGTAATATCCATTTTATCAAAAGTATGATTGCCCATGGTCATGGCGTCAACCCCAACACGCATTAATTCTTGGTACGTTTTGGGCGTTAGCCCCAGTCCGTGTGCTGCATTTTCGGCATTTAAAATAATACTGTCTAAATTATATTTTTCTTTTAATTGTGGAACATAAGTTTTAACGGCTTTTCTGCCGGCTTCCCCCGAAATGTCGCCACAAAACAAAATTTTCATTGTTCCAAACTTTCTGCCAATACGCCTACTTTGAGGGCTAAATTTTGAATGCTTTGAGCAATTTGATCCGTTGTTTGTTCTAATACTTGGGCGTTGGTGGCGCGTTCAAGATGATGTTTTTCTTCGGCTAAAAGCAAACAAATCATAGCCAGCAACTGTCCTTCCGGCATAAAACCAATGGACTTTGTAAGAGATTCCGCGCGTTTATCCAATTGTTCGGCAAGCTCCCGCATATGGGCGTCCTGGCCATCGTTACAAGAGAATTTATAAAAACGACCACCAATTTTTAACGATACAACAGCCATTTATGCCTCCTCTTTCTTTTGATAGCGGGTCAGTGCTTTTTCAATGCGATCATGTGTTTGACGGATGACAGTTTTCAGGGTGGCAATTTCTTCTGTCGTGCGACTGCTGTTCTTTTTGGCCGCATGCACGGCAGATTCCAACCGCAAAACGGATTGTTCCAAATTTGTAATTGCCTGTTTAATCTGTTCCATCAACAATTCTCCTTTAATTGTTGATAAGCATAGCAGATTTTGTTGCGGCCGTCCAGTGAAAACATCATAAAAAATAAAATTCTTGCGTATTTTTAAAAAAATACTTAAAATAGAATTGCTAACAGAAAGGAAAAGCAATGAAAAATATTGGAGAATTGATGGCAAAAGCCCAAAAAGTTCAGGCACAGATGACCATTTTGCAATCCAAGATGGAACAGCAAGAGTTTTCTGGAGAGGCCTCTAATGGTGCTGTGAAGGTTGTAATGACAGGAAAGGGCGTTCCTGTTTCTGTAAAATTGGATAAATCCATTGTGGATCCGAATGACGTTGAAACATTGGAAGATTTGTTGATCGTGGCATTGCAAAATGTACGCGATAATATTGACGGTTATATGGCCAGCGAAATGGAAAAAATGCAAGCCTCTTTGGGATTGCCACCAGGATTTAAATTGCCGTTCTAATGTCAGCACATCAAATTGAGCATTTGATTCAATTGTTGTCGCGGTTGCCGGGGCTTGGGCCTCGGTCAGCGCGGCGTGATGTGCTTTTTTTAATGGATAAAAAAGAAAGCCAGTTGTTGCCGTTAATTCAGGCAATGCAGGATGTTGCGGAACATGTGAAGGTATGTCCTGTTTGTGGCAATATGGACACAGAAGTTCCCTGTCATATTTGCTCTAATTCTAAACGAGATGGCTCACAAATTTGTGTTGTAGAAGATGTGGCCGATTTGTGGGCGCTGGAGCGCGCTGGCTTGTTTAAGGGGCATTACCATGTGTTGGGTGGTGTGTTGTCCGCGCTGGATGGCGTGGGCCCAGATGAATTAAAGATTGACAGCCTGATGGCGCGAGTGCAATCGGGAAATGTTCAAGAGGTGATTTTAGCTTTGCCGGCAACAGTGGATGGTCAAACAACAGTGCATTATTTGGCCGAAAGATTAGCAAAGTATCCTGTTAAAATTACCACATTGTCACGCGGGGTACCTTTGGGGGGCGAGCTGGATTATTTGGATGACGGCACAATTCAAATGGCCTTTAAATCGCGTCGAGATGTTTAAATAATCCTTGATTTTTGGGGTTATTTTTAGTATTCTTTTTATATGACAGACTTATCGCATATTCGTAATTTTTCCATCGTGGCTCATATTGACCACGGCAAGTCCACTTTGGCGGATCGGCTGATTCAAAAGTGTGGCGCTGTATCTGATCGCGAAATGAAAGCTCAGATTTTGGACAATATGGATATTGAACGCGAGCGCGGCATTACAATTAAAGCGCAAACAGTGCGGTTAAAGTATGGTGATTATATTTTAAACTTGATTGATACGCCAGGGCATGTGGACTTTGGCTATGAGGTTAGTCGTTCTTTGCATGCGTGTGAAGGATCGTTGTTGGTGGTGGATGCAACACAAGGAGTGGAGGCGCAAACACTGGCAAACGTTTATAAAGCTTTGGATGCGAATCATGAGATTGTGCCGGTGATTAATAAGATAGATTTGCCGGCGGCGGATCCTGAAAAAGTAAAAAAACAAATTGAAGATGTGATTGGGTTGGATACCGCTGGGGCGCCGCTTATTTCTGCAAAAACAGGTATAGGAATTGACGAAGTTTTGGATGCCATTGTGAATCGTTTGCCCGCGCCTAAGGGTGAACAAGATGCGCCATTAAAGGCTATGTTGGTGGATTCTTGGTATGACGCTTATTTGGGCATTGTGGTGTTGGTGCGCGTGGTGGATGGAGCTTTGCACAAGAATGATCAGATTCAATTTATGTCGACCGGTGCCAGCTATAAGGTAGAACGTTTGGGATATTTTACACCCAAGATGCAAGATTCGGACAGCATTACAGCGGGTGAGCTTGGCTTTGTGATTTGTGGCGTCAAAACAATTGGCGAGACAAAAGTGGGCGACACAATTACGCATGAAAAAAATCCATGCAAAGAAATGTTGCCCGGTTTCAAGCCTAGCCAAAGCGTTGTTTTTTGCTCTATGTTTCCGGTGGATATGAGCGATTATGAAGCCTTAAAAGAAGCTATTGGCAAATTGCAATTAAATGATGCTAGTTTTCAATTTACACCTGATAAATCCATGGCCTTGGGGCAAGGTTTCCGCTGCGGCTTTTTGGGTTTGCTTCACATGGAAATTATTCAGGAACGTTTGTCTCGTGAATTTAATTTGGACTTAATTACCACTGCGCCATCTGTGGCGTATAAGGTCTATAAAACCAATGGAGAAATGCTGGTAATGCATAATCCTGCCGATATGCCAGACGTAACAACAATTCGCAAAATTGAAGAACCGTGGGTGAAGGCCACTATTTTAACGCCAGATGAGTATTTGGGCAGCATTTTGCAGCTGTGTACAGAACGACGTGGCGAACAATTGGATTTAACATATGTGGGTAATCGTGCGATGGCAGTTTATCGGCTCCCCTTAAATGAAATTGTGTTTGATTTTTATGATCGGTTAAAATCTATTTCGCGTGGGTATGCCAGTTTTGATTATGAGGTGGATGATTACCGCGAAAGCGATTTAGTGCGTGTGAATATTTTAGTCCACGGAGAACAGGTGGATGCGCTGGCATTTCTTGTTCATCGAACTCAGGCGGAACGACGTGGGCGCCAAATTTGTGCCAGGTTGAAAGACCTTATTCCTCGGCACCAATTTAAGATTCCAATTCAAGCCAGTATTGGCGGCAAGATTATTGCCCGTGAAGATATTTCCGCTTATCGTAAAGATGTGACGGCCAAGTGTTATGGTGGTGATATTACCCGTAAGCGTAAACTCCTTGAAAAACAAAAGGAGGGTAAAAAGCGCATGCGTCAATTCGGCGAAGTGGAAATTCCTCAAAACGCCTTTATTGAAGCCCTTAAAATCGGGGAAGAGTGATGGGTAAACTTTATAACTATGCCCCCAAGGAAGTTGATGCTTTGAACACAGGGCTTTGGGCACCGCTGGTGGCCTCACGTGAATCACTTGCTCATTATTTTGGGCGGGCAAAAAGTAAAACGAAAAAGGGTGTGTTGGCATATTTAGAAACGATATTTCCTGGACGCAGTCGGGCTATCTCGTTTTTAACGGCGCCGATGACAAAGGCGTGTTGTTTTTATAGCGATTTTAAAAAAGATCGGTGCTTGTATAGCGTTGATTTTGAAGCGTTGCAAAAAGCGGGTTTAGTGAAGGCTATTTACCGTTGTGCAGGGCGAAAAAAGTTAGAAAAAATCACCCCTCAACAAATTCTGTGGGATGAAAAATTGCCATGGGAGAAAGTGGGCAGCGGATTCTTCTTTACTAAAATTCCACACTATATGATCGTATTTAAAAAGGGGATAATTCCCCCAGAATTCATCAATAAAGAATAACTATTTTTTCAAAAGTTCCGATAATGTTGGGGTAATTTTGAATTGATCGCAAGCGAGGTCCGTTTGTTCTGTTGTTGATTTCTTTCTTGTTTTGATGGCGCGAATCAGTAAGTTTTTTGGCGTATGTGCAAAATCAATGAATTCTAAAACCTGAACAGTATAGCCTTCTGATTCTAATAAATCAGCGCGAATGGCGTCGGTAAGAAGGGCGCAAAATCTTTCTTTCAAAATGCCATATTTTGTGATGAGTGGCCATACATTTTTCATCTGGGCATTGATTTCGTGTTGGCAACAAGGAACAGATAAGATGATTGGGACATTCCACTTTATAGCATTATATAGAGCATAGTCTGTGGCGGTATCGCAAGCGTGCAAAGAAATGACCATATCAACTGTTTCTTTTGGGCTATATCCTGCAATATTTCCGATTTCAAAATGCAAGTTTTTATATCCATATTTTTCTGCAACGATATTGCATTTTTCAATGACTTCTTCTTTGAGATCAAGGCCTATTACGTTCGCGTTTAATCCCTTGATTTCGGTTAAATAGTAATAAGTTAAAAAGGTTAAATAAGATTTGCCGCAGCCAAAATCCAAAACAGTAATTTCTTTTTTGTTCCATGTTTTTAAGGTGTTGTCTATGAT
The DNA here is from genome assembly GCA_017412085.1 of Alphaproteobacteria bacterium. Taxonomy (GTDB): domain Bacteria; phylum Pseudomonadota; class Alphaproteobacteria; order CAAHEQ01; family UBA3637; genus UBA3637. Next base: position 7,884 of record JAFPYS010000005.1, on the reverse strand, counting down.
TTCCAAAAACCGATTAATTTGGCGGAACTTGTCCATTTGAGAATGAATTATTTTACCCTCTTTTGTCATAATGCCCATATCTGTCAGCGCTGGAATTTTTTGTCCCTCAGCGATGATATAATTTTTAACACGATTATGTTGTGTAGATGTGGCACAAACGATGTCATGGTTGTGGTGACTTATCATCATTTTTCCGCGTTTACTGATCTTAATTTCTGAATCTTGGGTCACACCAAAAATATTAAGTTGTTTGTAATGTTTTTGAAATAATCCATCCACACGTGCGAACAATTCTTCGGGTGTTTTTAAATTTTCTTGGAACGCTTGTTTGTCGGTATAAAGGGTGAGTTGCCATGCGGATTTATTTTTTAATGTGATGGGTTCGATCACGGCCTTATTATAGGCATAAGATTTATCGTTCTTGTTGCTTAAGATCAATTTAACAAAGGCAAGATCAAGATGTTGTTTTAATTCCATTTAAAACTCATGTTTGACAATGTTAACCATATTAGACATGATCATGGCAACGGTCATTGGACCTACGCCGCCTGGAACAGGGGTTAACCATCCAGCTTGTCCCATTACGGACTCTGCGTCCACATCTCCGGCAATGGATCCATCTTCTGTTTTAGAAATACCAACATCAATAACAATGGCGCCTGGCTTTACAAAATCTCGTTTAATTAAACCTCGGATGCCCGTTGCGGAAACTAAGATGTCTGCCCGCGCGCAAATATCCATCAGGTTTTGCGTATGGCTGTGCGCTTGTGCGACAGTGCAGTTTTCGTTTAAAAGCAGCTGAGCCATGGGGCGACCGACAAGCCGTGAACGTCCGACCACAACGGCATTAAGCCCTGTTAAAATAGGGCGGGCCTGATGAATTAAACGCAAACATCCCAAGGGTGTGCAGGGCAAAATTGTGGGATAACCCGTCATTAAGCCGCCCTGATTTTTGCTGGTTAACCCATCGACATCTTTTGAGGGAGAGATTGCTTCAATCGCCGCATTTGTGTCTAAGTGTTTTGGCAAAGGCAATTGAATAAGAATGCCGTCAACAGATGGATCTTCATTTAATTTTTGAACAAAACAAGTCAGTTGTTCTGTGTTTGATTGTTCGGGCATTTTATGCACTGTGACTTCAATGCCGATTGATTCAGCAATTCTTGTTTTCATATTAATATAAATTCTGCTGGCAGGATTATCTCCCACGTAAATGACAGACATGCGAGGCTTCCTTGGTAAAGTCCGAACTTCTTCTTTTAATTTTTGTTGAATTTGGTTGGCTAATAATCGGCCATCTAGTCTTAATGTTTCCATCTTAATCCTTTTTCTCAATAATAGAACGCCGTGTTGCTTCCGCTAATAAGCGTCTGGATAAAACATCCAATTGTTCCATTTCCATTTGTGTTTTTAATTGCTCCTTAGAAGGCATGACTTGTTGTGAACGAATATCGCATTTCATCATTACCAGAATGCCCGTGGGGGAGCGTAATGGTCCCACCGTTTCGCCAACGGCAACATCTTTTAACAATTCTCTTAATTCTGGAGGCATTTGATTGGGATCTGTCCACCCACGTTTTGCAGAGTCTGGAAAAGGTCCAATTTTTATGTGTTCCAAAAAGGCATCGCAGCTTTTGGATCCAAGTGTGGTCGACACATCTACATCTTCAGAAAATAACCCCTGTGCCATTTCCCACAAAGTAATATTATCACCATCAATTCCTTGTTTTTTTAATTCTTCTTTCATGGCTTGATAACGTTTGTTAACGGCAAGATTTGAAATGCTCATGTTGCCGCTTTTGCTACGTAAATATTGTAACCACAAAAGATCGGCCTCTAACTGATTGTGTAACGCAGATTCAGAAACGTTGTTTTTTTGAAGGAGTTGTGGCAGGGTTCCAGGGGGTAAATTGTTTTGTTGTTCAAGGTGTGCTTTGGCATCATTTATATCTTTTTTAGAGACCTTAAAGCCGGCTTCTGTGGCGGTTTGTTTTTTAATAATAGATTCAATGATGGCATCCAACGCCTCTTGCCGCAATGCCTTCGCGCTCATACTCCCATATTTTTGGGGCTGTTGAAATTGTAACAACCGCGTCCAACGCAGAACATCTAAATCGGAAATGGGGGTATCGTTGACTGTTGCCTTTAATTCCATTGCCAATGAGGGCAATGCATTTAATAGGAACAATATTAAGAATACGTATTTCATTCGCCAATTCCTCCTAATGTTTTTAAGAAAACTTTTACCATAAAGGACGTGCTGCCTTTATAGTTTCTGTCTCGCGCAAAGGATTTATCTAAATCAAAAACCAAGGCTGTGCATTCATTATCATAGCGCAATTGAATGCCATATTCAATAGGCCCACCATTCTTTTTTAAATTATACCGGTAATACCCAGAAGCTTGCCAATTTCGAGAGAGTTGAGAATTGGCCCAAAAGCGAATTTCATTTTCTTCATTATACCGTCTGTTGTCCAACTGATAAGCTCCTTGGTATAAATAGCTAATGCCTACGCGGAAGGGATTTGCCCCGGCGGAAAGGCTTACATCATTTCTTTGTTTGGATAAGTTTTCGCGATTTAAGCGGAAACGATAAGCAAATGAGAGGTATTGATAATTCATTTGGACACGGCCGACATAGTCAGACAAATGGGTATCTTGATATCCCATGGCATCGGCCAGTTGGTCATTTTTTTGGAAGCGATATACCTGACCAAACAAAAACGACAAAGATCTGTTTTGGGCATTGTTTTTATAAACGGTCCATTGGAATCCATAGTTTAGGCGAGAACCTGTTTCTATGCGATCGTAACCAGTATATCGATTAGAGCTGAAAAGATTTGTGTCGTCAAAATCAAAAATAGCACTGTCAATGTTGGGAATATCATCTGGATTTCTTGTGTTTGGAGATAAAACCAACATAACGATGGGTTCCAAGATATGCGATGTTTCTTCTGTTTGAGCAACAAGCGGATAGCTGAATTTTGTGCTTGCGACGGTATAAAAACGACCTTTATTATAGGTATCATTAGCATGTTTAGAAACCAACACATCGTTCCCCGTATCAAGCGCGTACCCATCCAATCGGACGCTCGCTTGTGTATCTGTTACCAAACCAAAATTGAATGTGTAAGGCAAAGATAAGCCTTGGGTGGCGGAAATGCGGTTTGACTTAAAATGTTCCCGGTTGTTATAGGCAGCCCCATTAAGTTTTGTGAAAGCTGTAACAGGGGTGCCCGCAATAGGAAGCGTTGTGTATGTTGCATCAACGGTTGGAATAACAACAGGAATTGACTTTGCGCTAACTTTGTTAACTAAGCTTTGAAAATGCCAAAATTTCGCACGTGTGTAAAGCCTGGTACCGAAATATTCTCCGGTTAAATAAGATTGCAAAAACGAATCGGAATCGTTCACTCCTTCAATGTCATAACGCCGGAAATAGGTGTCCGTGATTGTTCTGAAATATTGTCCTTTCAAGCGTACGGTGTTTGTGACATCATATTCAAAATTAGCCTTAACATGCCCTTCGTTTTGATTGTTATGGTCTTGTGTTCCACTGAGTTGCAAACTTGCGGCGCCTCTTGTAAAGCGCGCATCATAATTGATAATACCCAAGGGAGTATGATCAAAAGAAAGAACAGGCGTAAATAACAAATTTTGGTTGTCCGCCAAATTAACAAAAAAAGGCGTTTGTATAGAAAAGTTCATTTCACGATTGTGTCGGAAACTGGGCGGCAAGAAACCCGTTTTGCGTTTGACTGTAAAGTCGGGTATCTGGAAGTAAGGGAAATAAAGGATTGGAATTTCTTTAATGTCTAAAAACATGTGCGCAAAAGAAAGGGTATGATCTGTAAAATCTTGTGTCACCCTTTTGGCGTCAATTTGCCACAGTGGAGATTTTTCTTCACAGAAATTACAGGGGGTATAAGTGGCATCATGCATGACAATAATATCACCTTTTTGTGTGCTAATCATTCGATCTGCCCCGATAAAGCTGCCATCTGTTAGGTAGCCTGACACTGTGTTGGCGGTTGCTTCGGATTTTTTAGGGTAAAGTAACATGTTGTTTACGGTGGATTTCGTGCCGTCGGGCAGGTTTAGTTTCACCTCTTGAGGAATTGTAACCTCGTCTTTATCTTTGTTATATAAGATACGTTCGGTGGACATGTGAATATTGTTTTGTGTTAAAACAACGTTTCCAGACGCTGTTAAAATACCGGTTTTTAAATTGTAATCCATATTATCTGCTTCGAACTCAATGGGCTGATCTTTGCTGGCATGTACGCCTTTTATATTGATGCCAGGCATGGCTTGGGCTGGAAGCGTCATTGTGCCACATAATAAGATGACAACCAAATGAATCCAAGCGATTTTACGCTCTTTAAAAAGCACAAGATATAAAACAGTCAATGGGACAAATAAATTTGCGGCCATTAGCAAAAGTCCCCATAAGTTACGCACAGCAATATTTTCAAACGCCAAAGAGAATGATTGGACAAGAAGTGCCGCAATCACAACGGTGTTAATTTGTTTGGATTGGCCGCGTCTATTATAAAATCCGCTTAAAACCCCAAATGCTGCCATCCAAAGGAATAATAAATTGTATAAAGGTTGGGTTAGACGCTTAAATGCTTCGACCTTATATTTGCGGTAAGTTGGCCCATCTTTAGTGCTTTGTGGCGTTGCAGATAATAATTGTTTCAAAGACATTTCACGCGCATCCAATTTTCGTGTTGATTTGCCGTTTTTATCTGTAAATAGCATAGTATACTTGTCAAATTTGAGAACGGAAAATTGATGTGTTTTGGGTTCAAATTCTTGACGAGTACCACTGTTAAAGGTGACACTAATTCCTTCCGGTGTTTGCAGCATTGTACCTTCTTCGGCGATTAAAACGGATCGTTTGTCTGGTTTAATTTCGTGTGCAATAATTCCTTTTACCTTACCATCACTTTCACGCTCTTTTATGTAAAGAGTTGTTCCGTTTTTAAACGAACTGAATTGGCCTTCTTGTAATAAAAGATGAGAAAGATCGTTCTGAATTTTCCAACGCATTTGACGGAGTTCCGAATATGACGCAGGAATAAACCATAATGTTAACAGATAACCAAAAAGCACCAAAATTCCTCCCAGCATAAGCAAAGGACGAATTAATTGGCGACTGTTCATGCCCACCGCCTTTAAAACAATTAATTCCTTGTCTGCCTGCATGCGGATAAAAACAAATAAAGCCACACCAAATAAAGCTAGCGGAGATAAAATTTGTAAGAAGTTTGGTAAGACAAGGAGTGTCATTTCCAAGAATGTGCCAACAGAAACCCCCTTGGTCACAATCATATCAATCATGCGCAAAGATTGGGTAAGCCAAATCAGCACGGTTAAACTGATTAAAATTGTTAAAAAACCGACTAAAGTTTGGCGAAAAATATATTTATCCACAATATGCATTTATTTTTCCTTTGGGACATTATACGCTAAAGGATGAGATTTTTCAATGACCTTTTTTAAACGATTGGGTAAAATGTGCGTGTAAATTTCTGTGGTGGCGATATCAGAATGCCCCAACAGCTTTTGAACAGACCTTAAATCGGCATCGTGTGCAATTAAATGAGAGGCAAATGAATGGCGAAAAACGTGCGGAGAAACTTTGGAAGCATCTAGTCCAATAGACAGTGCCAATTTTTTTAATTCTTTGAAAAAAGTGCCACGCGTTAAATGTCCAGATTTTGATTTTGTGGGGAACAGCCATTTGTTTTTATCTGAACGCGGGCAAGTGATAGCACGCTCTGTTAACCATCGTTCCAAGTTTTCTGCGGCCTTTTCATTTAAGGGAACGATGCGTTCTTTTTGTCCCTTTCCTACAACATAAATGTGTTTTTTTTCTTGATCAATGGCGTTGATTGGAAGGCCAACCAACTCGCTGACACGCATGCCTGTGGCATATAAAACCTCTAAAAGTGTTTGTAGCCTCGTGGTGCCTGCATTTTGAATCAGTTCAAAAACATCGGCTTCACTTAAATATTTTGGCAAAGATTTTGTTGTTTTGGGGGCGGTTAAATAATCTGTCGGATTTTGTTTAATGGTGTTTTCGGAATAAAGAAAACGATAAAATTCACGCATACTGGAGACGTGTCGACTTTGCGTTTTGATGGCGTAATGATTTTGGGTTAAAAAATCCAAATAATCTTTAAGATCTTGTTTGGTTGCCTCTTTCAATGTTGTTTGGCGTTCTGTTAAAAACTTTTCCAAACTTTCCAGGTCTTGTCGATAGGCCATAACGGTGTTGTTGGAGGCACCACATTCGGCAACAAGCATTTCTAAAAACGCATCAATATCAGAAGACATAGACAGAATTATTCTCTTTCAAAAGTGATGGTCACTTCGTTGGGTTGTGATTTGGGGGCGCAATCACAAAGTGCAAAAAATATAGCAATCGCCACCAATAGTCCCAAAACAAGCTTTGTTATTAAGTGTCTTCGTTTTTCATAGTATTTCATTGGACTCCCTTTCGCTGGACAAAACATAAAATCTGTGATATATAATGTAGCATGAGTAGAAAATTATTACAACCGAAAATCTTATTGCTTGTTGGAATGATGGGCGTTGGCAAGACAAGTGTTGGTCGTATGCTAGCTCACCGATTGAATTTGCCGTTTGTTGATTCAGATAAAGAAATCGAACAAATGACAGGTTTTTCGATTTCCGATTTGTTTGCAAGATATGGTGAATCGGAGTTTCGATTGGGGGAAGAAAAAGTGATGGAACGCCTGTTGGGGGGAAGTCCGTGTGTGCTTTCTTCTGGCGGAGGTGCCTTCTTATCAAAAAAAACACGCGAATTGGCAAAAGAAAAGTCGATATCTATTTGGCTTAAGGCCGGCGCAGATGTGATTTCCGGCCGGACGGAAGGACGCAAACATCGGCCCTTAGTGCCGTCTGCGGACAATCAGAAAGTCATTGAACGTTTGGTGAAAGAATGTTATCCCTTGTACGCAGAAGCTGATTTAACCATTGAATCTTTTGATGAGCATCCGGCACAAACAGTGAGACGGCTCATACATACGCTAGAAAAGGCGGGTGTTGTTTCAAAACAAGATGCGGATGAAAGGCGGTATGAATAATGGCGTGGGTAGCTTTGGTTGTGTTATTGCTTTGCTCTTTTTTCTTTTCCGGAACCGAAACGGCAGTAACGGCGGTTTCCAGGCCTTTGTTGCATGAGCAAGCCAAGCGAGGCAATAAGTGGGCGGAAAAATTGTTGGAATTAAAGAAAAATCCGGCCCTTGTTTTGGGCGCTTTGCTGTTTGGAAATAACGTTGTTAATATTGCTTTTACAGCTATTTCCACCGGTTTGATGGTTGAAATTTTTGGTCCTCGCTATGGCGTGGCGATTTCCACATTTGTTGTCAGCGTGATTGTGCTAATTTTTGCGGAAATTTTGCCCAAAACGTATGCCGTTAACAATGCCTTGCCAATTGCCCTTAAAACGGCACCGATTTTGGCCGCATTGGTTTGGTTGCTTAGGCCCGTTGTTAATGGATTAAATTGGCTCAGCAAGAAAGCAATGCTCTTACTTCCAAAAGCAAGCGTTCCCGGCGATCCGGACGAACAATTAAAAGCGGAAATTCGTGGCGCGTTAGCGATGCAAGAAACAAATGTTTTGTCGCAAGAAAAAGGTATGTTAAAAAGTGTGTTAGATCTGGACGAAGTAACGGTGGGTGATATTAAATTGCACCGTTCCAAAGTGGTGTCTTTAAATGTCAATATGCCTATTGAAGAAGTGATCCGCTTTGTCATGAAAACGCCGTATAGCCGCATTCCGGTGTATCAAGGGCGGCGCGATAATATTGTGGGCATTTTGCATACGAAATCCGTGATGAAAATGATGCC
>JAFPYS010000004.1 GCA_017412085.1 Alphaproteobacteria bacterium | reverse complement strand
TGTGTGTGTACAAAATATGGGCTACAGCCACTTTCGACCGCCCCAAAATTCATCGCTTTTCTGTTCCTTTTTACACACATCATACTTTCACTCTAATAAAAATATATTCTTATGTCAACAAAAAAATATCTCTGGATTTTTATTATTTTTTTTGATATAATTATGGCACTTTTAATTTTAACAAAAGGAGAACAAAATGTCTTATTCAAAAACAACTGACCAAAAATGGCAAAAAAAGTGGGTTGAAACAAACCTGTACAAATACGATGAAAATGCCAAAGGGGAAAAGTTGTATTGCTTGGAAATGTTCTCTTATCCATCCGGCGCCAGCTTGCATTGCGGCCACTGGTATAACTTTGCGCCGATTGATTCTTGGGCTCGTTTTAAAAAGATGCAAGGATACAATGTTTTCCATCCGATGGGCTTTGACGCCTTTGGACTTCCCGCCGAAAACTATGCGATTAAAACGGGTATTCACCCCAAAGATTCCACATTAAAGAACATCGAAATCATGACAAATCAATTGATTGCCATGGGGGCGAACTATGATTGGAATTATTCGTTAAATACATGTGATGAAGAATATTACAAATGGACACAATGGATCTTTATTCAATTATACAAGAAAGGTCTTGCTTATCAAAAAGAAGCCCCTGTGAACTGGTGCCCATCTTGCCAAACAGTGCTTGCAAACGAACAAGTCAAAGAAGGCCATTGTGACCGTTGTGATTCCTTGGTTGTTCAAAAAAATATGAAACAATGGTTTTTCAAAATCACAGATTACGCCGACGAATTATTGGAAAAAATTGATGGCTTGAATTGGCCGGAAAAAACAAAGAAAATTCAAAAGAACTGGATCGGTAAATCCCATGGTTCTTTGATCACTTTTGATATTGATAACGGCACACAATTAAAGGCCTTTACGACACGCGCCGATACATTGTATGGTTTAAGCTATGTCGTGATTGCGCCGGAACATCCCGCCGTTGCAAGTTTGACAAAACCAGAGCAAAAAGAAGCCGTGGAAAAATATGTGGCCGATGCCGCCAAAGTGAAAGAAATCGATCGTCTTTCCACCGAACGCGAACGCACTGGTGTCTTTACTGGTTCTTATGCCACCAACCCAGTGGATGGCCGCAAAGTTCCCGTGTGGGTGGCCGATTATGTGATCGCCAGCTATGGGACGGGTTTTGTGATGGCCGTGCCGGCACATGATGAACGCGACTACGATTTTGCAAAACGATATGATTTACCTATCACCCGCGTGATTGTGGACAAAGATGGTAACGAACAACCACTACCTTTCTGCGATCATGGTAAATTGGTTGACAGCCAAGAATTTTCTGGTATGACAACGGAAGAAGCGATTCCCGCTATCGTGGCCAAATTGGCCAAAGACGGCAAAGGTGAATTGACAACAATGTTCCGTTTGCGTGACTGGTTGATTTCTCGCCAACGGTATTGGGGCGCGCCTATTCCAATGATTCATTGCCCACACTGTGGCACAGTGCCAGTTCCAGAATCTGATTTACCGGTAAAACTCCCCTATGATGTGGAATTCCGTCCTGACGGCGAATCCCCCCTCAAGCGTTGTCCCGAATTTATGCATGTGAAATGTCCAGTGTGCGGCGCCGATGCCGAACGCGATCCGGACACCATGGATACCTTTGTGGATTCCAGCTGGTATTTCTTGCGCTATCCAGATGCACGCAATGACAAAGAAGTCTTTAACAAAGATAAAATCAATCGCATGTGCCCAATTGATATGTACGTTGGCGGCCAAGAACATGCGACCATGCACCTGCTCTATGCTCGTTTCTTTACAAAGGCGTTGCGCGATATGGGTTATTTAAATTTTGATGAACCTTTTACCGCGTTGGTGCACCAAGGTATGATTTTAGGCCCAGATGGTCAAAAGATGTCCAAGTCCAAGGGCAACACCGTCAATCCAGACACCTATGTGGATAAATACGGCGCGGATGTGGTGCGTTTGTTCTTTGAATTTGCCTTCTCATATACAGACGGCGGCCCATGGTCCGATGCGGGTATTGAATCCATGTCCCGTTATGTCAAACGTGTGGAAACATTCTTTGAAAAGGCGGCAACCTTGGCGGATGCTGGCAACGAAATGGGCAAACGTGAAAAAGATTTGGATTTTGCACGTAACAGCACCATCAAGGCCATTACAAAAGATTTGGATGCAATGCAGTTTAACACCTCTTTGGCACGTATGATGGGATACTTGAACGCCCTTAATGAATATGCCCAAGGTCCAGTTAATAAAACATTCTTGAATGAATGCTTAAAGACATACGTTATCTTGTTGGCCCCGTTCGCGCCACACTTGTGCGAAGAATTGTGGGAAGCCATGGGCGGATCTTATTCCGTTCATAATCAACCATGGCCTACGGTCAATGAGGATGCTTTGGTTAAAAGCGATATGATTATTGTTGTACAAGTCAATGGCAAATTAAGGGGGCAATTTGAAATTGCAAAATCTGCCGACAAAGACACGATCATTGCTAAGGCAAAAGAGATTGTCCCAACCTATCTCGACGGCAAAGAGATTATTAAAGAAATCTATGTGCCAAATAAGTTGGTCAACATTGTGATTAAAGGATAAAACTCACGCATTAAAAAGCCCCGCTCAAACGGGGCTTTTTTATCCATCTTCCGAATGCAACAGCGCCGATAAACACAGCGGAATACAAATTAATGACGGTCCCCATGCGGCCAAGACATACGGCAAACTGCCAGACAATCCCAACACATTTGTAATCCGCGAAACAAAATATAACAAAAATCCCAACGCGACGGCCAACAATACTTTTGCAAAAGTTTTACCTTGACGATTACTTGACGACACTGTCACAGCAACAGCAATCAGCAACATTGACAACAAAAACATCGGAAACGCAATTAATTCATGAAAATACATTTCATGTTGGGCCGCCGAAAAACCAGAATCTTTTAAAAAACGGATAAATTTAGGAAAACGCCAAAAAGACATTGTCTGCGGATCATCAAACCTTTCCAAAATACGATCTAGGCTCAGCTCCGTTTCAAAATTCTTTGTTGTTTCATCATGTCCTGTTTCTTCTATTGGATTTAACACAAACGGATTTTTCACACTTAAAATACCTTTAGATAACGACGCCTCTGTCCCTTCTGTTTGCTCAACCAAAAAACCATCGTGGTCTAATTCAAACACAGAAACATTTTTTAATACAACCTTCTTTTTTTGTTGCACAATTTGAGACGCACGCAATACCTGCACCCCGTTTTCTGTTTGTTCCCGCAACCAAAATCCATCTTCCGACCAAACCAACGGAGTGGATCGCGTAAATCCTAAACGCTCCTCCATCCGCTCATAACGACGAGCTGTCCACGCTGTAATAGGGCTAAAAACCATCATATCTAACAATCCAATAACAAGCACGCAAACGGCCAATGGAGCAATAATATTCCATACCGACAACCCCACCGCGCGCATCACAATTAACTCGCTTGAACGATTGAAGATTAAACAAAAAATCAACCCTGATAATAAAATCACAAAAGGCAAAATAATATGCATCATTTGGGGAGATTTCAACATCGCCATCGTCAACGCGTCAAAAAAGCCCGCGGTCTCACCCTTTGATGCTTGCCGCAACAATTCAATTAAATCAAACAAGCCCACAACAATTGCCAACACTAAAAGCGTGGCAATGAATATAGTTAGAAACCTTTTAATACTGTATTTTGTTAAAATCCAATTCATGCGGATGATTATAGGTTATTTTTTATCAGATGTCATTAAAAAAAATGAAAAATACACATTCCCATAAAAAAATGATTGACATTTTTGTCTATCTGATATAGAATATTCGACATACCACACGAGGAGTGCGTAGCTCAGCTGGTAGAGCACCTGACTTTTAATCAGGTGGCCGAGGGTTCGAATCCCTCCGCGCTCACCATTTATAAGTCCTTGTTTTTCAAGGACTTTTTTCATGCTTGGTATGCAAGCTTTGATGCTGCCCACATTTTTAAAAGCCCTTTAATTCCATGCACTTATAAAAATGGCTCCGTCAAAAACGAGCCTGCATCACATACGTTTAAAAACTGCGATGCAAACTGTGATGCACATTCTACCTTGTAAGTCATTTTAGTTATATTTTACAATAAATAAAAAATATACAATCACAGCACATACCGATAATTTTGTTTGCGCCATTTATTCCCTCCCCACTTCAGATTGTTTAACAAATGCCCGCAAACAGTTCAATTCTTTTTCGAACTCATATCGAGTAAAAACCGTTTCTTCTTTGTGTTCATTACCCAACATATGAATAATTTCTTTTGGGCAATTCAACAGTGACTGACGATACAAAGGATTTTGCAATAAACAAACATACGCCTCATCAACCAAGGCATCATATGCCTCACTCATACGATCAATCGCTTCCCCTTGCCAATATAATGTTTTTGTCTTTTTCCAATCATACAAACTTGCTTTCGCAAGATGAACCGCATTTGTTCCCGAATAATTAAATACCATACGCTGTACTTCCTCGTCGGGAAATTTCAGACCTTGGAAAAATGATTCCATACTGGCTAATTTGAATCCCCGAAACTCAAATTCATAAGGAAACAAATTAGACAGAAGTTGGCAAAACGATGAGCCACGAATATTATACCCAACATTGATGAAATGCTCTGTTTCACCAAAACGATCTGTTGGTGTCTGCAATAATTCACCCTCACAGGAAATATCTTGATCTGTTTTAACTAATGGATGCTGAGTAAAAACAAATTGCTTTTTAAATGCTTGAAAAGCCGATAATTCATCTTTTATATTATCTTTCATATTCTCTCCTTCCTATTCGTGATATACCACCATTTTGTGGGATATTTTCACCACATCTTTCTTGCAAATCGACACCACAATTCCGAGCAAACTCAATTGCTCGATCACGCAATATTTGTTCTCCACTTTTCCCCGGAGCATACACGCGTTCAAATTTTAAATAATCCAAATAATCATTGCCAGAATTGTACAAATGTTCAATAGCATGTTTGCCTATCCAATGTCCCGGATCATCAAAAACAGACATATACTCAACCTTATCAATATCAAATGTTTCCAAATTACTTACTCCATTTTTCACATCAGAATGTATTGTCCAGTTAAATGCAACAGCACCACATTCACAGTCTTTTCCCAATTCTTGAGATATTTTTTGCTTAATTTCACGAAGGGTACGGCCTGTGGCCACATTGTCATCAAACAACAGCAAATCATCTTTAACGCCAACTAGTCCTCTCCAATCGCAAACAGAATCTTCTAGTTTCTCAATACCCTTATTTGCGTACTTACTAAACAACAGATTAGTATAAGAAAAACCATGAATATACTTAAAAAATGGGCCAATTAACATGCTTCCAAAGCCAGGAATTATAAGATGTTTTTTCCTTTTAAAAAAAAGAGATTTTATATAGTGATATAATAAAGGTTTATAATCCATTTCCATAATACGATTTGTCGTATATTCTTTTCCATCCGGCAATTGTACAATACTTGGCCGAATTGGTTTTGATTCCAATAAACGTATAATATTCGCACAATCTTCTTCCACAGCCTTTTTGCTTTGTTGCAAATCCAACGCAGATGTTTTAATATCCAAGAATTTTTTAAGTTCCTCATAATAAACCCGAACAGATGAATTGAGCATATATTCTAATATAATATATTGTTTTTCCGCAGACAGCTTGGTATCTCGCAGTCTCTTTTTCAATTCCTCTCGCCAAATCTTATTTTCAGAAATGGTTTTTGACTTATAATATTCACAATTCCGGGAAAGGAAGTGACCATTAATTAACGGCGTCACCAAATCACAAATTCCTTTGTCATCATCTAGTTCAAATATACCCATCGCATCAAATTTGAAACGATCTATCTTGCCGGTTCTATGTTTTCTCGGCTCAGTTTCAAATTCTCCGATCAAATACAATTTTGTATGGCGTCCTTCATCTTCATAAGAAACTCGATATTCTTTACCATCCGTTTTATTTGTGATATGCAAAGCATTATTGACAATTTTATATTCCATCATCTTGTCCGCGCAAATTGTCACAGAAATTGGGGTTATGATCAAAGATTCTTTAATCTTTTCCAAATCCCAATGTTGTTCTTCACATTTCGTTTCAAAATCATGCATGGCTTTCAAAAAAGTTCCATGGTGCAACAAATTTCTATCAACTCGAATTTCTTTCAAATAAGCCAATAACTTTACATAATTATGTGGTTTAACATAAATTTTATTGTTTATCACAAGATTAAACCATTCTAGATCTGCAACGCGTATACACACATTATTCTTTAATGAAAAAATATAATTTTCATCGTCACCAACTTTGAGTAACAAGCCTCTGTACCTTTCCTTCCCGACAAAATTACTCTCCAGTCCAGGCGTTTTTAAATCTTGTTTCTCAAAGAAAAATTCATCTACAGAAACTTTCTTCAATTCTTGTGGAGTAAAAACCCGGCCCATCATCATTTTTATAAAAACAATCAAATCTGCCATACCTGTCACATAAGGATGAACCTTACAAACATTTATTAAGAATTGTACCTTTAAATTAAAAATATCCTGATCAGACAAATTTTGACATTTATCTTTAGAAACACTCAAACGTTTCCGCAGTTCTGCGTTTTCTTTTAAAGACTGGACCAAATTTTGAAAAAGTATTTTGGTATTACTAAAAGCATATTGATTATTTTTTCTATAACCAATAGCATCATCAATTTGCTGTAAATCTCTTTCGTTAAAAACAGATAAATCGGGAATGATTTCTTTATATTTATCACAACATGCCTCTGTTCCAAAATAATTAGTCTTCATTTGGGTTTGCATTTCGATCAAATCTGTTAATGGATCAAGAATATACTTCTTTCCACCTTGTGTGGTAATCAACAAATCCATATGCCGATAACGATCTTTTCCTTTTGCTATTCTTTCTGCATTAATTCCGTAATATCTCAATACAGCAGCCAAAATGGCTGTATAACTACTACAAACAATAGACAAATCGTCCAAATCTCTAATGTCCGGCTCTTTTTCATATATGGATGACCTGTTCTTTAAATCTTCCTTAAACAAAAAGAATCTATCATCCCGATGTAATAATTTTGCCGCCTCCCAAATGACATATCGAACCAAAGCCATTTCTTTCATGTCTGAAGAAAAGTCTTCAATTCTGCGACAATCAATTTTGTCGTTAAAGTATGCTATCAGGTCCATGTTGTTCTAAATAATCCTTTACCTTCTTGGCAAAATCCAAAATTTCTTTCTTTTGCAGCATAGTGGCATTTTTAATTGCATATGTCGTAATTTGTTTTAAATCTTTCCCGCGACCAAATTTAAACATCCATTCATCGGTCAAAATGATCCAACGCCGATAATGATCCGAGAATCCATCATCAAATAATAAAATAGCTTTGTTTTCCAAAGCCTCTAACGCCGACTTAACACAATGTGACACCTCTTCCAGACGCAAGCGTTCTTTTTTTGTGAGCTTTGTTGTGCTGGGAACATGACGTTTAACACCCAAAACGATAAAACCTTTTATGGGAACTTCTGGATCAATTGTGACATTAATAATTTCATCATCATACAAATATCCCCCGGGCAAATTGGTTATTGTGTGCCCGCCAATAGCACAACTTTTACAACCAGAAAATTCCATTTCCTGCCCCATAAAATTACAAACCTTTACCTCAGTACCAGTCGCATCTATATACAACATTTTACCGTCTTTGCTCACAGCGGCAAGTTTGTTATTAAAATCACCAACATTTTGATAACGGACTTCACAAATCTCTTTCCCTTCTAAATTGATAAATCCCCACAAATTATCAATCATTACCGCAGCATGACCTTCTTTAAAGTCCCGTATCATATCATATTTTACAGGGCATATTACTTGTCCCTGTCCATCAACGACACCATATTTGTTACCATCATGTATTATTTTCAATGTATCCATCTTATTTTGCCTCCCGCAAAAAGTTAATTAGGCGATCTGCAACCATTTCTATTTGTTCGACAGATATAACATGATTCATATCCTCTATTTCTAAAATTTTTGCATGCGGAACATGTTCCTTTACAAACAGGTACGTATCTTCAATATCTGCAGTATCATCAACCTTTCCGTGCACAATAAAAATCGGCAAATCTATTTGCTGGCTATTTTGATACAAATTATGGCAGCACACATCTTTGTAAAAATCGTATGGTATCAAAAGACGATTTTTATAACCTATTCTCACATATCCATCATGCTGATATTTTTCTTTTGACACACCTATTAATTTTTGAATTAAAACTTTTTCCATATTAATTGCCGGAGCTCTTAAGAAAACTCTGGATATCAATTGTGGATATCTTAATGCAAAATTCAAAGCAACATATCCACCAAAACTTATTCCAAACAACGAAATATCTTGTATTTTATATTTTGTCTTGACATACCGGATTAGACATAATATATCTTCTATACAAGATTCAACGCACAAAGCTTCCGGAGACGCTTTACTTGAACCATGACACGGGAAATCAAAAGTAACCGCACAAATTCCAGATGACATCAACTTTTCTGCCACCACAGTAACAGCAGGTCTTTTCTTATGGCTGGCAAATCCGTGACAAACAATCACAACCTTATCAAAAGCACAATCAGGCAAATAAACCTTCGTACTAATTCGATATCCACCAATTTTATTCACCAAGGAAACGTTCTTAATCATGTTATATCCTTAACAGTACTCAAAGAAGAAATCAATTTCATCGATATCATCTTGTAGTTTTAAAACTTTCCATAATTCGTCAATAAATTGATTATCCGCAAAAGAGCAACATTCTTCACAACAACTTGGACAATGCTGCGCAATAAATTCAGCGCGTTCTCCATGCATCATAGATTCCAACTCTCCACTCTCACCTTCCATAATTCCGTAGTGGAATTCAGAATTTATAATTCGATCCCAAAGGACACAACATATTAAATTAGACCCATATAGAGCAGGAGAGATTTTCGAACTCCAGCATTTTAATGGTTTATTTGTGTCACGCAATGCACGATTAATATGAATAGAACTCAGATCATTTGGAACAACAAAGTGCTTAAGACCATACTGTGCATACTCCTCTTTAATCTCATTAAGCTCACGAATGGTTTGGGGTGAAATTTTTTCATACTGAGATTCTTTATTATGGTACAACAAAACCTTAACGCCCTGAAAACAATCTACCCCCAGTTCACCAATTGTTTTGATAAAATCCTTATAGTGCCCATCGTTATCTTTGCGCAGACAGGTTCTGACACCTAACAAAAGACCATTTTCGCGTTTCATTTGTTGTCTAAGTGCAACGAGCTTCTTCAAAAGATTCAGTGCATCATTATACCCAAATCTTGATTGGCCAGAATAATGTGCATAAGCTTCAGTTGTGATCCCGGGAAAACTAATACGTATAAAAGAAGCATTTTTCACAAGTGTGTAACAAAGATCATCTGTTAAATGGCTGCCCGTTGAAACATAGACAACACCCATATTACATTCTTGAGCCGCATAACGAATAATTTCAGCTCTATGCTCATATAAATCTGGGTTTCCTTCCCCACAAAACTCAAAGCGCACACGATCAACTCCTCGTTCCTTTGAATAACGACTAATTTCTTTTAGCATATTTTTGTACTTATCTAAAGGGATTACAGGATATTTGATATGACCTGCCTTAATTGCCCAATTCCGACTTGGACATGCCAAACAGTCTTCGCACGAAAAATCACAGTATGGGTAATCCTTGGAGCTGATGGATAAAATAGGCAACGCTTTCAATCCCTTTTTTACCGCGCTTTTTATGGCATAACAATAATCCTTAATACTGAGAGGATAAAAATGCTGAGGATAAATACGATCACTCATCCATATCACTTTCCCTTCCACCATATTGACTGCAATTATTTTTTTTGGGCTTAATGATGAATTAATATTATCCATTTGCACCTCCAAAAGAATTCATACTATTGTATCATAAAAATTCAAATTTGTCAAGCAATTATACGACACCTATTAAGCATAACTTTTGGGGAATCAAAGCACAAAAAATTGCATATAATAAGCACGTGATGCAAATGAGGTGCAAAATGACAAAAAATATACGAAAAATGCTTAAAAAAATTCAATAAAATCAATAGGTTCATCAAGCATCTGCACTCTCTCCGCGCTCACCATTTTGAACAAGTCGTCTGAAAAGGCGACTTTTTCTTTTATTTACAAGCATTTAAGCTGGTTCGATTGGACCTCACATCAAAAGCACATATTTTCATCAACAATCGAACTCATTATCGCGAAAGTAGCTGATTTTATTACATTTCACATTATTGCTTTTTTCAGGAATATCTGGTATACTAAAGCCAGTTTATTCATAGGAGACCACATGATAAAGTATAACTTAAGACCTTATATAGAAGCTGATTTGGAATTTGTTTATCAAGCAAAAAAAGAAGCCTACAAATGCTATGTTGAAAAATTTTGGGGGGCTTGGGATGAAGAAAAACAACGTTCTTTTTTCACTGATTTCATCAAAAAAGTTCAAAGTACCTTATCAATCATAGAACATGAAGGTACATCTATTGGTCTTTATCATGGCGATATGATGGATAAAAATACTTATGAAATTGGAAATATTATTGTTATTCCAAGCTACCAAGGACATGGAATTGGAACGGATGTTTTACAAAAGATTATTAAGAACAATTCAAACTTAAAAATGCATCTGCAGGTGTTCAAAGAAAACCCTGCAATCAACCTTTACAAAAGATTAGGTTTTGTTATTGTGGATGAAACACGGACGCATTGTATTATGGAACGCAAATAATCAGAATTAGCCCGCGTTATGCAAGGCATCCCTCACCAATAAAATCAAGGACTTACACCAAATGTAGGTCCCTTGTTTTTTTATCCAATACGACAAATTTGTATTACACCACAGGAATTTTATTACCCCAACTGCTTAACAATATCCAATAAAAAAGCATCCAAACGATCGTCTTGCGCAT
The DNA here is from genome assembly GCA_017412085.1 of Alphaproteobacteria bacterium. Taxonomy (GTDB): domain Bacteria; phylum Pseudomonadota; class Alphaproteobacteria; order CAAHEQ01; family UBA3637; genus UBA3637. Next base: position 63,750 of record JAFPYS010000004.1, on the reverse strand, counting down.
CCGCCCAATCAAATGCAACATGTTCTTGGCTCAAGCTAATTTGGGGCTCTTTCTCTAAATTAATTTTGTAATTCAGCTGAAGATATCTTTCTGTTTTGTCTTCATCCATAAATTCTTCGGAAACACCCATCAACCTTGGATGTGCACCGGTTATATCTAATCCAATTTCTTCCTTTAATTCCCGTTTTAAAGCATCTATTATTGTTTCAGATCTTTCCACGCCTCCGCCAGGAAATTCCCAGCAACCCGGCAAGAAATCGTCTGTTTGGGATCGTTTGACAATTAAAAAGCGCTCCTTATATGCAATCACAGCACATACAGATAATTTTATTTGTGCCATTTATTTTTCCTCCATTTTAAAACCATCATGGCCCAAAGTAAAAGGATAATTTTTAAGATGATGGTTGCGATGATGGCGTTTTTAGGACCAGAAACATCCGCTAAAACACCAATTAAATACATAATTAATGCCCCCAAAATCCCGGTGGGGACTTCTATAATGGATTGCATGGTAGCGCGCTGATTTGCGGAAAATTCTTGCTGTAAGATATCACTTTTGCTTGCGGCAGAAATTCCCCAACAAAGATTCACAAATGACATGATGATCGGGGAAAAGGTATTGTTTAATGCTACACCGATTGTTTTTAAAAGTTCGTTGATTGTGATGGAGGTAAAAAATAACTTTACAGATCCAAAACGTTTGACATGGGGCACGAGCATAAAACCAAGCATTCCAGATATTTGCCGGATAAATCGCATAATGTTGATTAACCAGTCCTTAATCAGTGTTTGGAAATAAGCTGCTTCTATACAGGTATAGCCGTACCCAATTGATTGATTAAAAATCGTGAAAAAGGCATAGAAGCGCAGCTTTTTGTTTTGCCATAATTTTTTACACGCGATAAAAAAATGGGTAAAAGACGGCACTTGTTTTTGTGTGTTTGTTCGTTCGGGTTCTATAAACAAATAAGCGGTTATTAATTGCCCCAAAATGGGAAATACGCATATCCAAGCCAATGTTTGCAAGGAAAAGAAATAGGTAATAACGGCGGCGAATAAAGCGCTGAGGGCTAGGCCACATTGCATCCAAAAGTTGGTTTTGGCGTACAGAATTGTAAAGTCCTCTTTTTTACCTAATTGTTCCATTGTTTCATAAATCAAAGCGTCCTGTGTTCCCGATAAAAAAGCGTCGCTGAACCCCCAAAAAACAGCCCCTATAAACAATAATAAAGGTGCCTGTATTTGTCCAGCCAATGCCCAAAGCAAAAAGCAAATAACAATACAAAGTGCTGCCAACATAAGTGTCTTGCGACGGCCTAATTTATCGGAAAAAATACTTGTCGGTACCTCTGTAAGCGTTTGAACAATGCTTGTAATAGACCAAACGAGCATTGCAAGCGCATAGGAGTGGGTAATTTGTTCAAAATAAACGATTGCCAATGCACTCAGGGGCCAAAGGCCACCCAAAAAGGCGTCTATTTTTAACAACGGGATATTTCTTTCAATGGAGGGCATACTTATCTCACATTTCCTTTCAAAAATCTTCTAATAATCTCGGCAGTTTTCAATCTCTTTGGATCCCCATCAGGTAAAAATATCTGAATTGTCATTCCGGACATATTAATTCCTTTCCTTTATGTTGCATATAATACATATCAAATTATTTTCAAAAACTTATATGTATTTCCATCCCCTATAAAAATACTTTTTAGGATGTAAAGAAAATCTGATTTTGTGGGATATTATTGATATTTTCTTCAAACACTTCTGGGGTGGCACAATCGCCAAGGGAATCAAAGTGATCTTCTTCACAATGAATAGATTCATCGGCTTCATCACACTCACCCGTTTCAGCACAAGAATCCAAACTGCTATTTCTCTGTGCATACCCATATGCAACAGCATCATCTCCCAAAATCGCCTCGATAGATGCGACCAATCTTTCATTATGAACAAAATCCTCTTCTGAAGTACAGAGCTTTCTGCCGCTGCCCGTATAATATTCCCACATTGCATTGCCCAATGCTGTGACAAAATCACCATTATTATATGCTTCGGCCACAGTCGGAGCGTTTTGCAAGTCCACTAAACGCCGGATTTTACTTTTAACTGAACTAAGGCTTTCATATTTTCCTTTCCTCATTTTTACATACTGATCTCGAATATATTTTTGTTGACACATATCACTATTCAGGTAATTCATCTCCATCGTACAACGAATTGGGGCATCTGCGGCAACATTTCCCGCATTACTCCATCGGTTGGATTCGGTATCCGCAAAACAAGCCCGAGCCCATTGCTCCGTCACACAACCAGGGCACACAACTTCCGCCTGCTCCATCGCCTCCTGTGCATCAAAACATTCATCGGAATCTATCAGACTATAATCCTCTGCATTATAACATTGTCTCAAAGCATGCCCCAGCTCGGTAATTCCACCTTCTGTCCATGCATGCATCTCGGTCAAGCTACCACCGTAAACTCGCGCTAATAATCCTTTATAATCCATTACTTCTGGGGCAAGGATATTATCTACCCGATGGACATTTTCATGAATAATGATAGCTAAACAATGATAGAATCCATCCTCTGTGCTGGGATTGCAAGCAAGGCTGTTGATATGAATGGTTTTGGTATCACCGCAATAAACATATCCATTTGCATGAGAGAATTCAGGATCCTGGTATTTTGTATCGAAAACAACCTTAACGTCACTGCCAGCGACCGCTGTTAATTGAGGACGAATCAATTCAAACATTTGACTGATCACAGATGTTGAAATTCGACCACTATCAAAACCATCAAGATTTACCGTCAAATTTGCCAAGGATAACGACTGCTTTTCTTTGCATTGATGGTCTGCCAAGTCACACATGTTGTTGTATGTATTTGCAAGCCCAAACCATGTAAACCCTGTACATTCGGCATTGGTCAAACATCCGTAATAACACACTCCCATCGTATCCGAGAATAAATGAGGTGTTGAAGATGTTTTGGATCCTCTAATTTCATTGCAACATAAGTGAGCATCTGTTCCGTCGCTAGCTTTACCTTTTTTGATATTACCTTCAACACAGCAGCGTGATGCTGAGTCGGGAACCTGTCCTGATGGGCAACATGATCCCACGGCGCCATCATCGTATTCTACATAAACATATTCCTGTCCATCCACGCAACACTCTCCATCTCCCTTTGTTTTAGAAGGATCCACTCCGCTCCAGTGTGTTCCAGCAGAACAGCACTTTATGCTTTCATAAGTTGGTCTGACCCAGAAAACGGGCCCCACATCTACATCGTCATCTCTACAACAATAGTAGTGTTGTTTATTATCAAGCGGCGAAAGATAAGGTAATGCATTTGCTAGAAATTTCGGGCAACATAAAGGTTCTAAATTACCGTCCAGGTCTTCTCCTTGATTTGAGCCTATAGCACAGCAAATTCCCGTTCCTTCGTCAGATCCATCGCTAACCCACCTGCCTCCTTTACCTTGGCAACAGGCCTCGGACGCGTTGGCGGAACATGCGCAGATATCAGACTCCGTCAGTACAGGATTTAAAATTCTGCCTGTCACTTCCCTTCCATCATCCGTACAACAGGCATAATGACCATCCGATTCAACGTACACAAGCTTCCTATAGATGCCTTGTAAACCATCTCTCCAGCTATTTGGACATGCCCGACATTGTTCTGCATTATATTCGCCATAACCACTGTGGATATGCGGATCATTATACATCCCATTCAAACAACAACCGCCGTTCTCTGTCTTTGCGGCACCCTCCTCCGGACAACCACAAGCCGCCGGGATCACATCGTGGTAGCAATCGTTTTTATCATCACACTTCAATGAATTGTAAGCCTGCTTATTCTTGCAACATGTCACACCATCGTCGCCAAACTTTCCCCCATCTGGACATCCACAAGACAAATTCAGCACATACTTTTCGCTTGTTGCATCGTATCCATAACCCGTACTCAAACAGCAAGTGTCATTTTTAAACTGTGCAGGTTCATCAGTCGCTGGGCCATCATAGTTATCCTTATTTGTATATGGACATCCGCAATTTATCATATCAAGGGCCCCCGCCACGTTCTTACCTGTTCCGTTTACGTCACAGCACATTGCCGCATCTCCTTTTTCTTCTCTGCACGCATACCCTTGTGGACAACATTGACAGATATGATTATCTTCGCTGTCATATTCATATCCGGTTTCGTCACCACAACAATATTCTCCATTGCTGGTGCTATACTTAGCCTTTTCGCCACAACACTTACACGTCGCTTCGTTTGAATCATCCACACAGGCGTAGTTATTGCTTGAGCAACAAACCGCTGACTTGCTAAACTCCGAACGGCCAAACAATTGGTCCTTTACAACATCTAAACCATTTTCATCACAACACGCTGCATTCAGGCCAGATCCCGTATAGGTTCCGACAGAACATTGTCCTGGACATGCCTTGGCATTTTGTCCCGAAAAACTCCAATGTGTGTTGCCATTCACATCTCTCCTATTATAGCCATCATCATAATATCCACCACTACAACATCCCGAATAACCGTTTTGAGCCGGCGTTCCATAGCAGTCGCAAACTGGAATATTTACCTTATCATACTCTCCGTTCCCGTTATGACTGTTTGGATCCCATTCTCCACCATTATTGCAGCAATACTTCTTGCCATCCTTTTCCGTTGGCTCAACATTTTCTGGACACATACATTTTTGTTTTTCATCGTCCCAACTCATCGGCGATTCACATTCTTCTATTGCGATACATTTATTTTGTTCGTCCCTTTGGTATCCTGGTTTACAAGCTCGATAACACGTTGTAGCGGCATAGGCCGGCGACACGAATAAGCGTTGCAACCAACCCGAATTTGCCGCTATTTCTTCATCAACACAACATTCAATTTCGTTCGTCTCGTTGTCTACTGCGTATGTTCCTCCCATGACTGTGCAACATTCCTCGGTCACATTCTCGTCAGAACATGCTCCAACGCATTTGTTGTTGATATTTTCTTGATCTTCCCCACAACAAATTTGTGCATTTTCGGGACCCTTTGGAACTAAATTCTCATCACAACAAGTAGCCAATCCATCCTTCACTGCAATTAATCGTGTACAACAGGAATAACCAACCTCTCCCTTTTCGTCAGTGACTCTGATCATTTGTCCGTTTCCTTCGCAAATACAAGCAGTACCAGCTTCATTTTCTTTAGATCCTTCTGGACAACAACCAGCCTTCTCATTAGAAACACAAATCTCTTCCCCAAATGTCTTACAAACGTGCCCATTCAGTTCTGCACAGCAACTGACCATATCCGGCATACATTTGACTTCTCCCACCTCGCTTTCAGTTAGTGCTTTTCGAATACTTATGATATCCGACACGATTGGCAACTCTCTCCAATCCCATGTAATCACGGCAACAACTAACTGCGCCGGAATTTCTATAACACTACTCACTCCTGGGATTGCATCATAAATCGCCTCGGCCAATTTAAGATAATCAACCCCTGTGGTCCTGGCATCACACACAATTGGTTTTCCAATTCTCTCACAGCAGGTCTGAGAATGTCTTTGGTTCTCAACGGGTCCCCATAAATCTTTTTCCCCCTTACAACAGTGTCCATTATCGACAACACCGCCAGCGCTTTCGCAACACTCCGGCACCGTATGTTCTTTAATAGAATTAAAACCTTCGCTGCAACAATAGCCCTTTGTATAATTAATTTCTGTGGTCCACGCAGATAAGTGATAGTACCAAGGGCGTAAATCATGACAACAGGAAGCACTGCTTTTTGTGTAATTTTGCAATACCTCATTCCAGGCGAAGCCATTCATACAGCATTCTCCGCTCACTTTATCGCCCAAAGTGCTATCTTGCACAGGACAATCACAGTTTTCAATATCTAATTTTGTATACTGGCCCAAACTATCCAACGCCAATCCGTTCTTACAACAAACATTTGCGTTTTTCTTTCCTGGCACACCATAATTTGGACATTTGGCAACACATTTGTTGGATGAATTTTCTTTGTCGCAACAATATTCTACTCCATCCTTTTTCACAATGCTGCCCACGGGGCAACAACGCTTAATCAAAGCATCGGCGTTTTCAATATTGTATTGTGCGAAAGCGGCACGTTGATCACTGCTTCCATTGTGTTCACAACACAACTGCATAGCCGTCCTGTTCCCCATTGCCGAAATTCGTTCTTTCGCGGTACAACAACTATAATGCGTGCATAATCCTTCTTCATTCACAGCAGAACAATAAGGATATTTTTCTCCTTTTTCTACAGGAGAACAACACGTACGCTCACCGGTTACTGTTTCCTCACTTAAACTTTCCACATCATGGCAATCACACTCACAACGTCCATTGACCCATCTGCCGGCCTTTCTAATACATTCCTCAACGGTTTTAATTTTATGCCAATACTCACTGTCTGTCCCTGGTCGAACTGGGGCCGCCCAAGCGCTCTTCACACCAAAAAGCTGTTGTAACTTATCCAACCAACTGTGCCCACCAGATCCTGTGTATAAAGGCGAGTTTTCCACCTGCCCCAAACTACTTGCTTCCCATAAATATTCCTTAATAACACCATCTTCTTCATAATAATCGGTGACACGGATTGTTCCATCTTCTATGTTATATTCCAACTTCCAAGATCCTGCGGCCACCTGCCCATTTTCTTTCGTGGTATAAAAGAATTTAAAGATGTTATTTCCTTCTTGGACAAAATTGATTACCACATTAACGGCCTGACACGTTCCATCTTGCCGTAATTCATATCCTTCTTGATCACAGCACTTTTCTGAGTTGCCTTCTGTATAAACCAAATTATTTCGGCAACATTTTCCAATAATTGCCGTTTCGTCCTCTTTGCAATCACGAAAATCTGGCTGAACGATTGGATGATCTGGATCCACATGCGTTCCAATCGCATCCACGCCATACTGATACCGTTTGGAAGATCGACTATGTCCCCCGCCGCCAAACGCAAGAGCATTTGTTCCAATTAAAACAGCTAATGCGAATAAAACAAGTTTCTTCACGCGATCTCCATATATACTTTTGTTGTTTAATCGTCCATATACTTACGGCCGGACTTCCAATAATCATAGCCCGTTTTTACCGTTAGAATAGCGGCACCCCACAGAGCAATCCAACCAAGCCAGGTTAAGAATCCCGATGCAAAACCAGAATAGTTCGCCTTTGCCACCATCAACACAGGCAAAGCAATCATTTGGCAGGTGGTCTTCCATTTTGCCAATTTCGTTACAGGACAACCCACCTGAATTTCCGCCAAAAACTCACGTAATCCAGAAACCAAAATTTCGCGGCACAAAATCACCACGGCCGGCACAACCATAATGCTGTCCAATTTGCCTTGCCATGCCAACATAATTAAAATAGAGCCCACCAACAATTTATCAGCGATAGGATCCAAAATCCGCCCAAAACGCGACAGCTGGTTCAAGTGACGGGCCAAATAACCGTCCATATAATCCGTAATACCCGCAAGAACAAACAACCCAACGCCAATCCAAGCCCATGTTGGCTTATCTGCATTTTCTGCAACTTTATCCAAGAACATCGTTAATACGATAGCGGGAATTGCCCAAATCCGTCCCATTGTTAAAATGTTCGGAATATTCATTCCCTTACGAACCGCTTGAGCACCCTTTTTAACAACCTGTGCAGTCGTCTTTACTTTTTGCACCATTTGCCCGCGCCGTTGTTCTTTATTAAGCGGTTTCTTGACTGCTGTTTTGCGTTTTTTTTGTGTCATACCTCTACCTCCGTTGGAACGCATTATATACTAATCATGGAAAAAAGTATAGACCTTTTTTGCAATTTTTTCGTTAAACCCTTTTACCTGCATTAATTGTGCCATAGAAGCGCCCGAAATTGCGCGCACAGACCCAAAATGTGCCATTAAATCTTTCTTCCGCTTTGCCCCCACTCCTTCAATATCCAACAAAGTTTCGTGGAACATCTCACGCGATCGTTTGGCGCGATGTGAACCAATGGCGAACCGGTGGGCTTCATCCCGAAGACGTTGCAGCAAAAACATTACCTGACTTTTGTGATCCGGCACAATCGGCGTTGTCGGCGCATCGTCCAAAAATAACGTTTCCAATCCCTTGTCGTGCTGCCCCGCCCCTTTTGCCATGGCCAAAACACGGACTCCTGTAATATCCATTTTTTGAAACACATTCAACACCTGGCTCATTTGCCCCTTACCACCATCCAAAATAATGGCATCTGGCAGATCGTTTTCCTTCAGACCTCGTTTTAAACGACGCGTTAAGACCTCACGCATCATACCAAAATCATCATTTGTTTGTTCCTGTTCAATATTAAAACGCCGGTACAGATTTTTTTGGAAACCGGACTCAGTTGCCACAATCATAGCGCCAACCGCCGCGGCTCCTTGAATATGGCTGTTATCATATACCTCAACTTTATTTAATGCCGGCACCCTCAACAAATCCCTGAGTACTTGCCAATTTTCATGTGCTACCGCTTCTTTATCCATATTTTGGTGTAAAGTTTGAGTTGCATTTTGTACTGCCTCTTTCATCCATTGGCGGCGCGCCAATCGAAATGGGGGGCACAAGACCGCAACTTTTTTCCCCGCAATCTTGGATAATGCCTCTTCAAAAGATTCTCGCCCCTCCATTTGATCCGACAAACACACGACAGACGGCGGCATTGTTTTATCATAGATTTGCAACAAAAGGGTTGGCAATTCTTCCGCATTAAAGTCTTTTATCATCTGATAAATATTGCCTGACAAGTTCGGCCGATGAAAGAAAATTTGCACGCATGTATAAGATCCCTCTGTCACTATTGCAACTGTGTCCGTTGGTTCGGCAGATTGCAATGCGCCCGTTCCCTGAATATGATTCAAAGCCAATATCTTATCTCGCACAACTGCCGCTTTTTCAAATTCTTGTTTTTTCGATAACACTTGCATTTCTTTGGTTAATTGTTCTTGCAAATGAGCGGATTTCCCTGTCATAAAAGCCCGAACTTCGGCAGCTATTGCTGCATATCTTCATCACTGACACATCCGCAACAAGGGCCAGAGCACCGCTTAATTTGATACAACAAACACGGGCGTTTGCGCGCATTAAAATACGTGTTTGCACAAGACCTGATCCCAAAAATTTTTTGCAACGATTTGATTGTATTATTCACGGAAAGCCCGGAATCAAAAGGCCCAAAATACGTCCCATCTTTTTTGCGATCCCCGCGATATTTACAAAGTCGCGGATATTTTTCTTTCGTCAGCAAAATGTACGGATAGCTTTTATCATCTTTCAGCAAAATGTTATAATACGGATGAAATTGCTTAATCAATTCAGCTTCCAATAAAAACGCCTCAGATTCTCCCGCCGTTTCAACTGTGATCAAATCATGCACTTTACTGACCATTTGGCGAATGCGATAAGACAATCTTTTCTCTTGTACATAATTTGTTAACCGATGTTTAAGATTTTTCGCTTTGCCAACATACAAAACCGTGCCAGCCCCGTCCAGCATGCGATAAACGCCGGGTCGAGCCGACACCGTTTTCAACCGTTCACGCAAAAAATCTGCCCCAATTTTGTGTTTCATAGCTTCAAAATATCATTTTTTTCGAAAAAAAGCAATAAAACCCCAAAATAATACTTGCCAAGTGGCTTTTTTTTATGTACAAAAGGAGCATGTGGAGAATTTTACTATTCATAACATTTTTTTTAGGGGGAGTTGCCGCTGCACAACCCATGTCTTGTTTAGTCGCTGACGTCGATAGCGGTTACATCTTTACAAGACAAAATATCACAACGCCCTTGCCTCCCGCCTCATTAACCAAAGTGATGACTCTTTATCTTACCTTCTCTGCGTTGGATAAGGGATGGCTTAAAATGGATTCCAAACTGCCCATTTCCACATGGGCTGCTTCACAAGAACCCTCTAATCTGGATCTTGTTGCCGGCGATACAATTACCGTGCGCGAAGCCATTCTTGCTTTGATCGTAAAATCTGCCAACGACGTCGCTGTTGTTTTGGCAGAAGCATTGGCGCCTTCCGAACAATATTTTGCGGAAATGATGACCCAGGCCGCCGCTCAATTAGGGATGTCACAAACCGTTTTTAAAAATGCCTCGGGGCTTTACCATCCAGAACAATTAACAAGCGCACAGGATATGGCTATTTTAACATTGGCCACAATCAAAAATTTCCCACATTATTATCCTCTCTTTGCAACACAATCCTTTACTTATCGTGGCCGGGAATATAGAACACACAACCATGTTTTAACAGATTACAAGGGCGCAGAGGGATTCAAAACGGGTTACATTTCTGCTGTGGGATATAACATTATTTCCACCGCCACTCAACGCAACCGCCGTTTGGTCGGCGTGGTGATTGGCGATCAATCTGTCAAAGAACGTGACAATTACGTCAAAGCCTTGTTGGATGACGGCTTTAATAAAGTATACCGTCAACAACGCGCCATTGCACAAGGTCGCTTACAGCCAGCATTTGATCCTCTTCACAGGAAAGTAATGGTTAATCAATTAAATATGGATGTTTTTGCCCCCATGATGAAAATGAGGTTGCAATACGTTTTAAACCTTGGCAAAAAATATGCCAAAAACACAACACCAAGCCATGTCAATCAAGTTACTTATGCACAAACGCCAGACTATAATTGGTCCATTCAAATTGGTGCCTTCAATACTCAAGAGAAAGCATTTTCCATGGCAAACAGGGCCTTGTCTATTTTACAATCTCCAAATTACATGGTTCAAACTCAACGCAAAAATGCAACCACTTATCGTTCTCGCCTGACTGGTTTCCGAACAAAACAAATGGCTCAGACCGCTTGTCATACCTTGCAAAACAAGAATTATGCCTGTTTTGTTGTGGCGCCTCAGGGGGATAAATGAAATATTTAATTTTTCTTTTTTTATTTTTTGTCTTCCCCGCACATGCTGATTTTTTGGATGAGCAAGAATTATCAACATCCGATCAAACATGTAAAATTTATTATCTAACCACAAAACAAAAAAAACTGTGGACGATTGATGTTGACAAAAGTTACTGTAAAAATGGCTATGTTCAAGGTTTTACAACGGTTGTTATTAAAGACTCTTTAAACCGTTCAATAGAAACGTTACATGGTTTCTTCCATCAAGGTTATTGGCTGGCCGATTTTTTGGTTAACATCGACACCTTTTATCGTTCTTCACCGGATGATGGCATACAAGATTTTATTTTTCAAACAAAGGAAGACACGGACCTGCACCTGAAATATTATATCGTGGCGCGCGCCACGCAAACTGACGGCAACCATTACTCATCATTTAATGCCTGTTCTGAAAACCCCATTTTGTTGGTAGCCCATAAACCGACGGAAGATTTCAAAAACAGCTTGTTTCAAACTTCTTTTTTAAAACAAGCGCAACTTCATTTAAAAGACCTCTGCCCTCAAAGTCAAAAATTCCAAATCTTAGGCATCAATGATGCCCTTCCTCCGCAAACTGATCGCGTTATTTTCCAAGCCGATATAAATTTAGCGGATGATTCTATAACAACCGTTTATCATCAACCTATTGATAAAAGTGATATTCCCAAACCCACAGAATTACGAAAAGAAAGTGGTGAAAACTTATTAACAATTCATCCAGACAAAAAAGAGCAATCTAAGCCTGCTCAGGATCAACCCGCTCCAACAATAAAACGCGTCAAAAACAAGGGACAATCTGCCATAGATTTGGCCCTTATCGCACGCGTGTCTGGAAAGGCTATTCCCGGCGAAACAGTTGTTTACATAGATCATACTGATTCTGCTTATTTTGCAATCGCCACCCAACCGCTTCCATTAATGTTGAAAACACAAACAACCCTTTCTCCTGGATGGTATTTTATCAAAGGAGAGTTTAATGCCGACAACGAACGCATGATGGTGTTGGTGTCATCGGCACAATTATGCCAAAAGGAGTGGTGTCTTGATGAAGAATAATTATGTTATTTTAGCGATTACTTTTTCATTTCTTTTATTGTCCGGATTGATGACATGCTCGATTACTCGCGTTCATAATTTGCGTACTCGTTTTTTTAAAGAACACCTTCTGTCTGAAAAGTTGGCTTACACAGACACCGGTCTAACATTAAACGGCCGCTCTTTGGTTTTATATAATGTTACCCACAAGGAGTATCCTACATTTACAATACAACGCCTTCAAGCAACCAACGATGACACACAATTTCAACTGAATTTACAAAATATCCATGGCAAATTAATTGCTTTCTTTCAGAAAACAGATCCATATTCTTTCAAACGTGATATTGTTAACTTTTCCCCACAAAAAGAAGCTCTGCACTCTCCTTTAGTTATGCTTGCTGCATTGGGTTATGATGATATAAATTGTGATGTACAAATTTCGGCCAAGCAGATTGCCTCTAATCAACTTCAATTTGATTTAATTTTCAAAGAGCTCGGACAAACAAAAGCTCGTTTTACCACCACAATTCCAACGGAACAATCCTCTCTTTCCATTTGGGAGAAATTAAAGGGGAAAGAGATTCCTCTGAAAATTACCTATTTGGCATCTGACATCAAGGATAAATTAGATAATTACACCCACAGTAAGGGATTGCCCCCAATCTCACAGGGGCAGCAGATTCTTTTGCCTTTTTTTAAATAAAGGATGTCACCAAAAATAGGAAGCTTAAAGTACAAACAACAACCAGGTTAATAATGATACAATCTTCTAATGTCTGTCCCAAGATATGTGAAAATTCATAGAATGTTCCTTTGTCCACCACGATCCAAGAAATAATCCGAACAGCAATCGCAACCAATGACGAAACAATATACAGCGGCGCACTGAACAAAAAAGAAGATAAAGATCTTGTTTCGGATGTTAATGAAAAAACGTATATAGCGATAAGAATCCCACACAAAGAAACAAGTCTAAAAGAAAATAATTTATGCCAAAACGAATCGTTCATATTCTCCTCCTAACGCCGTCTCCTTCTTGGGGGCTTTGCTTGTTGTTGGGCAAGTTGTTCTTCCAAAATTCTTTGTTCCTCTTCAAATGGAGAAGTAACTTTATTTAATACGCGCTGTTGAATACCTATAAATTCCTGGCGAGCCCGATCTAACTCCGTCAAGGTCATCTCTGTTTTCAGCTGTGTTAAAGCCATATTTGCTGGACTATAATTTTGATTCATCGCCCAAGAAAGCCACGCATGTCCCAATGCAGGATCTCGTGACACATTCTTTCCATTGGCATAAATAATTCCTAGAGCATATTGAGCGGGGGCGTACCCTTGCGAAGCACCATACAAATAATATTTCAAAGCACGCTCCACATCTTGCTCTGCGCCATTCCCTTGCATATAAATATCCGCCAATGCTGTATATGATGCCAAATCACCTGCTTTGGCGGCTTCACGATAGGCAGCTATCGCTTTATCTATGTTGTCAAAATCTTGTGCCAAATAAATATCCCCCAAATACCTACCAGCCGATGGCTGCTGCTGAATAGGAATTTTTTTCAGCAATTCAATCGCCTTGGCTAAATTGCGCGGCACACCATCCCCTTCATAATATGCAAGCCCTAAATTTAACAATGCCGACGTATTGCCCTTTTCCGCCGCCTTTTGATAAAATTCAATCGCCTTTTTATGATCTTTTGGTACACCAATACCTTGACTATATAAAAATCCCATCAACGCTTGTGCAGCATGGTAATCTTGATCCAATGACTTCCGTAAATAAGCCAATCCCAATTGATCGTTTTTGGCGGTTCCATACCCGTTTAAGTACATGTAGGCCATGTAATATTGCGAACGGAAATCCCCCGCATCCGCCAAAGGTCTAAAATGCTGAATTGCCTCGGAATAGCGTTTATTTTCAAAAGCTTCATCTCCCGACACAAAATCCGCCCAAAGCGGCAACGTCCACATCGTGCTTAACAATATCACAGCGCCCAATTTTTTCATTGGATCCCCTTTCGTTTAATTTCAGTATATAGACATTTTGTAAAAAAACAAGCTTTTTTTATAAAAAAAGGTCGGAAAGCAAAACTTTCCGACCTTCATAAGCGTATTTATGCTTAGTCGACGACCACTTCCACGCGGCGGTTGTCTTTGTAAGCAGGACCAAATTGGTCTGTTGCGCCGTTTCCTTTGACAGAAATACGATTGGCGGCAACGCCTTCGTCCACCAAATAGCCCTTGACGGCTTCAGCACGACGACGAGACAAATCCACGTTGTAGCTGGCTGGACCTTCCATAGAGGCATAACCATTGGCTGTCACAGTCTTGTCTGCGTTGACTTCTGCATTCAAACGATCGGCAGCTTCCTTCAAGTAGGCTTCATCATCGGCAGATAACTTTACAGAGTTAAAACCGAACAAAGCTGGTGTAGCTGTGTACACAACATCACCTTTCTTACAGGCCTTTGCTCCGCAATCTGTTTCACACAAATTGGCGCAAGCGCTTGTTAATAAAGCCAAACCGGCGACTAATAATAATTGTTTTTTCATATTTCTCTCCTTTTCTATGATTCAACAATTGCTAATCTAATCTTTTTATTTTGATATTGCAAGCATTTTTTTTATTTTAATGAAAAATTATCTGAAAAGGCACTTGACAAGAAGCCGGAAAAGGCGTATAATAGCCCCATTCCTAGCGCGGGGTAGAGCAGTCCGGTAGCTTGCCAGGCTCATAACCTGGAGGTCATGTGGTTCAAATCCCATCCCCGCAACCAAAAAGAAAGGCACCTCATCCTCGGGGTGCTTTTATTTTTATGTGTGGGGGTGCGGTGAATGAACCACTGGTTCGGCCGGAACAACGTGTAGGCAACGCCGTAGGCGGTAAATCCCATCCCCGCAACCATAAAACAAAAGGTCAGCAAAAATGCTGGCCTTTTTATTTGGACATCGCATTGCGTGTCTTTAACTTTTGCGAATGATTTTGTATTCTTTGTGATGGCGAAAGGGTATCATGTGCCGCAAAAAAATTCAGTTCCACATTGAGCAAGAACGCCTTTTGCTCGGGTGTTTGCTCTGGGACAACATGCTCTTGGGTTTTATCCAAGGCATTAAACACTTGCTCTGGGCGGAAAATAATATAGCTTTTTTGTCCTTCGTCCTCACATTCATTTTGATACGAAAAACCATCGTGCCCTTCACCCTCTAGGTACCGCATCATTCTTTGAAACGCAACCTTTTCCGCTAAAGGATAAAGGTGCCTATCCACTTTTGGAAGAACGGGACCCAAAAATACAGGAACATGGTTAGGTATTTCTGTTTTTGTTGGAACGGAGTAAAAGGATTCTGCCTCAAGTTCTTTCTTTAAATCCGCTTCTGACCGAGTGAAAGGATCCAAAAAAATAAAATCCGATAACAGATTTTTATATTTTATTCGCGCCTGACCGACCACAGTGCCTTCCAACCACTCATTTCTTGTTAAATATTTTGTTTTAGGAACATATTTGCGCGAAAACCAATGATAATATTGAGCCAAATCATGAAGTGTTAAATCCGGCATAACCACGGGGGATTTCATTGCCAAATAAACAGGAAATATCCGCAATGGAGGAACAGTAGATTGCTTGGCTAATTTTTTCGCAAGATTGGGGGAAACTTCCTCTGGACAAACGTTTGGTTCTTTCATTCCCAACGCTTCATAAACAAAATGCATGGCGCGCTGGTTGGCGGCCTTACTTGTCCCAAAATGGGAAAGTGGTAAAAACCGTTCAAATTTTTCACAAGGTGTTGCGTGAAAAAACCTGATCGGATTTTTATCTGCATCCACTAATTTTGTATTTTTTAACTTGATTTTCATAGACTAAATTATATCACTAAATTCTTAAAAGTCAAACTCTTTTAAAAATTCTACTACCCTATTTGCCAACGCTTTTTCTTGGTTCTTAAACAAATGGTTGGCATTGGGAATTACCGCATATTGTCCCCGCGGCAAAGCCATTGCAACTTTTTGCATACATACTTCAGCCTGTTCGCTTTCTTGGGATCCAATCACAACCAATGTCGGCCAGGTGATTTCTCGTAACATGGGCATATCGCCATTTGCCGTCTTATAAGGAATATTATTAAATTCAGGATGAGAAATGAAATTCAAACATGTTGCGCTTGACATAACTAAACAACCAAACATTTTCTTTGTCAAAAGGCGATCCGCCCACCCCGCCTTTATGTTTTCTTTGGCTTCATCCACCATCCCAGCGTGCATTGGTAAATCAAAAAATCCGGCATTATCTTGCGGTGCCAACAACACCACCTTTTTAAGGTTGGTAGGCTTGTGATCGCGCAAATAATGAACCACTTTATTACACCCCAAACTGTGTGCAATCAAGTAAACCGATTCATAATCTTTTACAAAATCAAACCACGCATCCAAATCATACACGCAATCTTCCAAATGTTCATACGCCGCCCCTCTCACAACACTAGAAATGGTTCCATCTGCTTTTAGGCAAGGAAAACTCATAACCTGAGACGACCCTTGATTGTGAGCGAACACAGCATCCATTTTATTTTTAAAACATTCTTCCACCAAAACTCGTGCAAACTTGTTTTCCATAAAATTGCCCGCAAATCCCGGCACAAACAAGACACAGGACTTATTACCTCCCTTAGCATAAAATCCATTTAAAAAGATATTTTGTTTGGTTTTTACTTCTATATATTCGTATTGCATCAAAATCTCCCTATAAAAAATCAAGGTAACGTTTTTTCCAATCGGGGCGTGTTCCATCCATGCGCTTTGCATTCATTGTCCCATACAAATATCGTCCATCTGATAATTTTTCTATCTTTTTCACTTCCGACATTTTAATATTCCACACACACGCCTGATGCACGGTTGATTTAAGATTAAAAATACGTGCCCATGTTTTTTTTATTTTTGGAAATAATTTAGCGGCGCCTTTGCCACTTTTATCTTGACGAACGAAGCCCTTCAACGCATCCAACAACAGTGTATTTTGTTGTAAAAATTTCTTATACTCCGTTTTTGTATTGGGAACAATATGACCACTTAGAATAAATGAATAAGCCATATAATCAGAAAGCAACACTTCATTATCTGGTTTTTCAAAAGTAATTTTAACCAAGTCTTGTTTGCGTCCTTCAAAATTTTTTCTTTTCCTCGGGCCAATACAAGCGCCACATTTGGCCCATGCCCACAGGGGATAGTGCTCATTTTTACCTTGTTTTATTTTCTTTTTCATGCACGTCACGATATATTCGTACGGCACACCATATTTCTTGACATCAATTTTGGACACATCCGCACGTAAAATGCCCGTCTTTTGTAAAACACATAAAGCTTCTTTTGTCTGAAAGGTTATGAGTTTCATTTGGCCCCCTTTTCTTTCTTTTTAAGCTCACGCCAAAATGGAATAAACAGCCCTATGGCAACCACCATGGCCAATACATCTTCCACCGGTATCGCCCAGGCCAGCCCCATTACGCCAATCCATGCATTCAAAATAAACATAAGCGGGATATCCAATCCGCCCTTTCGGATAATGGACAAAATAGTTGGTTGAATCTTTTTGCCGGCCGCCTGAAAAATTGTCATAATAATCAACGTTAACGAGACACACGGGCATGTCAAGCAAATAATCTTTAAAAAATCCCGTCCATACGCAACCGTTGTTGGCTCTTCAATAAACAACTGGGTTGTCCAATTTGCACCGAAATACAAGTACAATGTTATCAAAACCGCCAAAATCATACTGTAAATAAATGTAATTTTAATGGCCGAACGCAAACGTTTAAAGTCCTTTGCAGCATAAGTATAACCAATCAAAGGCAATACGCCTTGCCCCATACCATTTGAAATGGCAAAAATAACCATGTCCAAGCGTTTGGCAATGCCCATACCTGCAATCGCAAATGTTGAATATCCAGCGGTTAATACATTCAACACAACATTCGAGGCCACCGCCATAAAACTCATCAATGTGCTTGGAAAACCCACCAACAGAACCTCTGACGCAATCCGTTTTCTGGCTTGATAATATTTCAACTTCAATGTCAAAATACTTTTAGCCGGCCGCGTTTTAATAAACCATATAAAATAACCACATCCAACCATCATGGACAAAATTGTCGCTATCGCTGCCCCAACAATTTCCAGATTAAGGACGAAAATAAAAACAGGATCTAAAATTATATTTAGTACAAGCCCTAAAACCATCCCAAAACTTGCTTGTTTTGCATATCCTTCTGATCGCACCAAGTGACCAAATAATCCATTCAATGTGGCCGGAATGGCACCCAACACAACCACCCAAAACGCATATTTTTCGCTGTACAGATATGTCTCTTCCGTTGCGCCAATAAAATGTAAAATTTGTCGATCAAATACATAAAACAGAAAACTATATATCAAAGCACAGACGATTGCCGTCCACACACAAAATGAACATGTAGCGCGTGCTTTTTTGTAATTTTTTGTCCCTAAACATCTGGCCATCAAGCTGGCACCACCGATGCCAAAAATGTTGGAAATCCCCATCGTGAACAGAAAAGTTGGAAGGCACAATGTTGCCGCTGCCATTTGGGCTGGACTGTTCAACTGGCCAATCCAAAACGAATCAGACATATTATAGACCACGCCAATAAGCTGGCTAATGATAGTCGGCCACACCAGCGTTAAAACTGCACGCCGAACATCCATTTTTTGAAATAAGTCTTCACGAAAAGACTTCATTGTCCCCCTTTTTTTTATAGCTCTTTAACGCTGTTTCAAAAATTCAATGACGGGGATATCCGCTCCTGCGAATTCAAAATCCTTCATCTCCTCTAATGAAACAAAGCGGTACTGTTCGTGATCACAAATGTGGATTTCACCTGAACCATCCCAGGAGGCACCATAAACATACATTTTTAATGTAAATGTTGGGTATTCATATGTGTGTTCCCATATATAATCACCAACAACGATATCAATATCAAATTCTTCTTTGATCTCACGTTTCAAGGTTTGTGGACAAGTTTCTCCTGCTTCAATTTTTCCCCCGGGAAACTCCCACAATCCGCCCAAACTCTTATCTTTTCGTCTTTGTGCAATTAAAATCTTCCCCTGATATTCAATCACTCCTGCTGTTACTGTTACTAAATTTTTATCCATGTTATTTTCATCCTTTCCATTATATGATAGCACATTTTTATATTTAAATCAAACGACGCATTTTTTACTTGCACATCATCTTAAAATATGTTTTACTTTTTCTATCAACTTTTGAAAGGAAAAAACATGAAAAAATTTTTAGTTATTTTAGTACTCGTAGTAATGGCTGCAATCACGTGGGGCATCGGTGTGATTAATCATACTGTTCAATTAGATGAAGATGCAAACGCCAAATGGTCACAAATTCAAAATCAATTTCAACGGCGCAGTGATTTAATTCCCAATTTAGTTAACACCGTCAAGGGTTATCAAACCCATGAGCGGCAAACATTAATAGATGTTGTTGAAGCCAGAGCTAAGGCACATCAAGTTCAAGTTAACTTAAATGATGAGGCTTCATTAAAACAATATATGGCTGCACAGGGAGAACTTTCCTCAGCTTTATCGCGTTTAATGGCTGTTGCAGAAGCTTATCCAGAACTTAAAGCTAATGAAAACTTCCTGGCGTTACAATCTCAATTGGAAGGCACCGAAAACCGAATTGCTGTGGCACGTCGCGATTATATTGAAGCTGTACGTGCATACAATACACAATTGCGCGTCTTCCCATCATCTTTTATTATCAGAAATTTCACACAAATGAAAACACGCGCTATGATCGAAGCTGACGAAAAAGCTCAGGTGGCTCCCGTTGTTTCTTTTGAATAAAAGAAGACATGCATATTTTGCATAAAATTTTTGGATTTTTCTGTGCCCTGTTGGTGGCTCTTCCACTCTGGGCGCAGAATTTTCCATCTCTTACAGGTTATGTTGTGGATGCCGCCGGCGTTTTAACGCAAGAAGAGCGATATGATCTAACACAACGCCTGCAGGCCATACAACCCCAACAAGTTGTGGTCGCTTCTGTCCCCTCCTTGGAAGGTTACGATATTGATCAATACGCCAACATGTTATTTCGTCACTGGGAATTAGGCGACAAAGAACGCAACGATGGCGTGTTAATTTTACTTGCCCCCAATGAACGCTTCATGCGAATCGAAGTCGGCTATGGTTTGGAATATATATTAACCGATGCGCATGCAAGTTACATCGTCAGAAAAATGACACCATTCGCAAAAGCCAACCATTTCGGAGACGCCCTTAAATTAGCCGCCAACGATGTTGCTGATATTTTAAATGGCGCATCTGACACTTCAACACAAACAGTCAATTTATCCAAAACAAAAACGATCTTAGTACTTTTTATATTCCTACCATTTTTTATCGTGTTCTTTTTTATAGGCATTCCCCTTATCCTTGAAAAATTTGCCGAGAACAACCGCACACGTTTAAGAAGGGACTCCAAACTCAATCGTCGACTCTTTTTCATACATTGTTCTCATGAATTCTTTTCTCCTGTTCTTTTGGGTTGGTTATTGGTATACGACGGTTCTATACCTCTTTTATCAAAAGCAAGCCTCTCAATCTTACTTTTTTTAGCAGTTATATTTTTTCCAAGTATAATCCCTTACATTCGACTTTATATGCATTTCCCCAAATTTCCTTACACAACATACCTTCAAATGAAGAACAAGGATAAAAGACTTATGAGATATGGACGCGCTGCCGGATTTTTCTCTCACAGCGGTGGTTTTGGTGGTGGCTTCGGTGGTGGTGGAGGATCTTCTGGCGGTGGAGGTGCCTCTGGAGGTTTTTAGTATCCAAGAAAATAACTCTTGACAATCATGGAAAAAATCTGCTTATATAGTATTATCATTTAAATAAGGAGGAAAACATGAAAAAAATTGCTCAATATATTAAATCCGGCAAAGGTCGTGGTCTAAAACTTGTCTTTTTTGCCACATTATTGCTCTCTGTTATTTTTGGAACAATGACTTATTATGTGGGACAAAAGTTCTTTAAAAATCAGATGATTACTGAATTTGTGGATTCAGTTCCGACATTTGTTATCAAGGATGGCGCTATTCAAAACAACAACATTAAATGGGGCTCTTTCATCCCAATGACACGAATTCCTGTGATCATTGACACCACACAAGAATCTATTTCCTTGCCCGTCCCAGATGGTTTCTACGTTACACGCTCTGCGATGTTCAGTGTTGCCGATCGTGGCACACGTGTAGACCGCGCTCCCCTGCCAGATGCGCAATTGGTTTCACCAACTTATGTATACAGCCTGTTACGGCGTTTTGTATTTTCATTTGCTGTTGGTATTTTTATTTTCTTCTTTATTGTATCGTGGATTGCCTATCTGTTGGCTGTTCTGTTGACCGCATTTTTTGCATGGCTTGTCCGTGCGAAATTAGCGACGCACAGAGCTTGGCGCGTCGCCGCCGTGACATGGGTTTTGGGATTGTTGCTCTCACTCATTCTGGCTTTTGGCGGATTGGTTTATTCCACATGGGCCATATGCTTCATCACCGTTATTATCAACGTGATTATTTTGGCCAGATTTAAAGATTAGGCCTTTTCAATTAAACAAGCATCGCCGTAGGAGAAAAAATGATATCGTTCTTCTACGGCGTGTTTGTATGCATTCTGCATAACATCCAAACCCGCTAACGCACTGACCAACATAAACAAGGTGGATTTGGGCGTGTGGAAATTAGTAAACAAAGCATCTGTTGCTTTAAAACAATAGCCGGGCGTAATAAAAATCGACGTTTCTTTTGCAAACGGATGAATAACGCCCTGATCATCGGCCGCAGATTCCAACAACCTTAAAGAGGTTGTCCCCACCGGAACGATTCGTGATCCATTTTTCCGTGCCACATTTAATCGTTCTGCCACATCGGCACTTATTACCCCATACTCTGCGTGCATTTTATGATCTTTGGTATCCTCTACCTTCACCGGTAAAAAAGTCCCGCCCCCCACATGCAATGTCACAAATTCCCATCGAATCCCTCGTGCTTTTAAAGAATCAAAAATACGCTGAGTAAAATGAAGCCCCGCCGTTGGCGCGGCCACTGCGCCTTCATGACGTGCGTACATTGTCTGATAATCCGTTTTATCTGATTCCAAACCACCACGCAAGCGTTTAATATAGGGGGGTAACGGCATGGTACCCACTTCGTGCAATCTAGCAAACAAATCCGATCCTTGACAATTAAATTGAATAATCACAGATCCAGATTCGGTTTTATCCACAACCATTCCCTTAAAATTGGGTGCAAATACAATTTCATCGTCCATATGCAAACGACGGGCATTTTTGATTAATGTTTCCCACCTGGACAAATCAATTTGTTTAAACAGTGTTACCTCAACTTGTGCTTCGCCACGCGTTCCATATAAACGCGCTGGAATTACCTTTGTGTCATTAAAAACAAGCACATCAGTTGGCTTTAACCAATCGGCCAAATCACACATGTGTCCATCAGTTAAAGCAGTGCCGTCAATATGCAACAACCGGGCAGCATCACGCGGCTCACACGGTTTATTGGCTATTAATTCCGATGGTAAATTAAAATCAAACACTTCCGTTTTCATGGGAATATTATACCGTTTTTTTCACTTTTTTTCAAGGGGCTTTAAAAAAGACTTGAATAAACCAAAAAAACATTTTACACTGAAACTATGATGAAAAAGGGATTAGCTTTAGCATTATTTTTCTTGCTTGGCGCTTGCCGAGTGGACGATGCTGTTTTCATCGATGTAGAACGTTCTACAATCTATCACGGACAAACAGTTGCTTCTTTGTACGATAACTTTGGCGTCCCAACAAGTCAATATGTTGATAAGTGGGGCATTCGAGAATATCACTATGATAACCAAAGTTTCTTAAGACGCGGTGTCAATAATTATGTATACTATTGCGATTTCATTGTTTACACGGATGAAGGCATTGTCATCGATTGGAAATTCCGCGGAAATCGTTGCCCAGTTGAAGCGACAGAGAAAGAGTTTTATTTAGAGTGAGCCCGCGGATGGGCGTGTTCGTACACTTCTTCCAAGTGTTCCATTGTTATTTCAGTATATCGTTGTGTTGCGGACAAAGACGAATGTCCCAACAATTCTTGAACCGTTCGCAAATCTCCACCCCCTTGTAATAAATGGGTCGCAAAACTGTGTCTAAAAGCGTGCGGCGTTACTGTATCTGGCAATCCCATTGCATGGCGAATAGTCCGCACATTACGTTGGACAACACCGGGATTAATACGATCGCCGCGACTTCCGATAAACAACGGTGCTTCTGGCATTGGGTGTGGATGATGGTTTAAGTACAGCTGTATTGCATGATGCACCGCCGGCAAAACTGGGACAAGACGCTGCTTATTCCCTTTTCCCGTAATCACTAACACAGACGGGTTTTGGGTTACATCCTTAATATTTAATGATAAAGCCTCACTTATACGCAACCCACAACCGTATAGAAGTGTATATAAAGCCTTATCCCGATATCCCTCCCAACTCGTTTTATTCATTCCTTGGGCCAATTCCAAAAATTTTTGTGCATCTTCGACTGTCAGGGGATGCGGCAATCCATGACCGACCTTTGCGGACTTAATTGACATAATTGCATCATTTTGGACAATACCTTCACGCGCCAAAAATCTGAAGAAATTTTTTAATGCAGAAACACCGCGCGCCATGCTGGTTCGTGCAATTTTTTGGTCCGATCTCCACATCAAAAACGAACGAAAATCAGTAATGGTTAATTTTTCCAAATCTTGAACGTCTATAACGCGTCCTAAATGTTGTTTTAAAAAATCAAAAAATTCTTTTAGGTCAAAAAGATACGACTCCCCCGTCAATTCTGACAAGCGCCGTTCCGTTAAAAGATAACGTTGCCAACTTTCAATCTTTTCGATTAAATTTGTTGTAACGGTAACAGAGAAAGGGTTGAATTCTTGTGTCATTTTGTGTATCCTTATAGATAGAGCATAAAGGAAAAAGAAAGAAAATGCAACGACTTCCTGTTTTGTTCCCAGTGGCACTGGGCTGCTATGAATATTTACACGATACCGAATTACCCGTTGGCACATTCGTGCGTGCCACCTTGGGCAGAAAAAAGTTGCTGGGAATCGTATGGGATAAAAAATTCAATAATCCATTTCCGCAAGACAAATTAAAATCTATCT
Source organism: Alphaproteobacteria bacterium (assembly GCA_017412085.1). Taxonomy (GTDB): domain Bacteria; phylum Pseudomonadota; class Alphaproteobacteria; order CAAHEQ01; family UBA3637; genus UBA3637. The sequence goes on along the minus strand of JAFPYS010000004.1, from coordinate 39,482 downwards.
CAGAAGTCTTGCCGTTGCCGCCACTCCCTTCTAAAACGATTCGTTTTATCAATTGGGTAGCCGGATATACAATGAATCCGGTGGGATCAATTCTCAAAATGGCACTACATCCAGAAATTGAAAAGGTCAGTAAAAAACCCCTTGTTTTTTTGCCTCCAAATCCGGATTTTTCAGACATCTCTTTTTCGCCGGCACAAAATAAGGCCGTTAAGCAGTTATTGGCATTAAAAGACTTCCAAGTCGCTTTGCTGGATGGTGTTACGGGGTCTGGGAAAACAGAAGTTTATTTTGAAGCGATTGCACACGCTTTACAAACAAATAAACAAGTATTGGTGCTTCTTCCAGAAATCATTTTAACCACAGCGTGGCTTTCCAGATTCGAAAAACGCTTTGGTGTTGCGCCCGCTTTGTGGCACTCCTCTATCACCCCAAAAACACGTCGGGACACGTGGGAAGCCGTCAGATCCGGAACGGCCCAAGTTGTTGTCGGCGCAAGATCCGCATTATTCCTGCCGTTTAAAGATTTAGGCTTAATTGTCGTGGATGAGGAACATGATGCCTCGTTTAAACAAGAAGATGGCGTTCTTTATAACGCCAGAGATATGGCTATTGTCCGGGCTTACCAAGCACCCTGCCCCATCATCTTGGCCAGCGCGACCCCCAGCTTGGAAACTTATTGCAACGCCGTGGATGGCCGCTATCAACACATCCATTTGCCAGAACGTTTTGCTGGCGCAACTTTGCCAGAGATTGAACTTGTGGATATGCGGCAAAAAGAAAAAGGCCCCATTAAATTTATCTCTCCCCAATTAAAAAATGCCCTACAAGAAAAAATGGCCGCCCACGAACAATCCTTGCTTTTTATCAACAGACGTGGCTATGCTCCTTTGGTCTTATGTCGTTCTTGCGGAACACGTTTACAATGCCCGCACTGCAGCGCATGGCTGACTGAACACAAACAAGCGGGCATCATACAATGTCATCACTGCGGTTACACACAAAAAAGACCCACAGAATGTCCCTGTTGCCACGAAAAGGAAACACTGGTCTCATGCGGCCCTGGGGTAGAACGCGTTGCAGAAGAAGTTTTAAGCCTCTTTCCAAAAGCACGTATTGCAGAAATTACTTCTGATACTTTAAATTCCCCCCAACAATTTGAAGATTTGTTAAATCGCATTCAAAACGGCATGATTGATATTTTAATTGGCACCCAAATGTTGGCAAAAGGTCACCACTTCCCAAACTTAACTTTGGTTGGTGTTATCGATGCAGATATGGGATTGGCTGGTGGTGATTTACGTGCGGGAGAACGCACATTTCAATTATTAAATCAAGTAATGGGCCGTGCTGGACGTGAAGCCAAAAAAGGACTTGCTTTATTGCAAACATATGCACCAGACAACTTGATTTTAAAGGCATTACAAGAAAACAACCGCAATGCTTTTCTGTCCGAAGAAATGACAGCAAGAAAATTATTAAAAATGCCTCCCTATGGAAAACTTGTTGGTCTTATTATCAGCAGCAAAAACAACGCCCTTGCTTATCAAACGGCCAAAACCATTGCCCAAAAAGCACCATTTATTAAGGGCTTTGAAGTGTTGGGCCCCGTTGTCGCCCCCATTGCGAAATTGCGTGATAAACATCGTTATCGCTTATTAATTAAATCGGATAAGACATTAAAAATTCAAAATATATTGCAAAAATGGTTAAATCAGGTTAAAATACCGTCAGTTGTTGATGTCAGAATTGACATTGATCCCTACAGCTTTTTTTAAAAGGATAAGATATGAAAAGAAAATTGGTTGCTATTGCCCGTCCCATTTGCCGTCTCATTTCATCGGCGTTGTGGCAATTAGTTTGGTTGCTTCCCGTGTGGGGTATTTGTTGGCATGCCAAATCGGTCCTGCCCCGCCTTATTCGGGCCCATTTTGGTGTTGACCAAGCACAAGATAGGCTTACCTCGTTGGAACATTTTGCCGAAATAATGAAAAGCAATTCGTCCTTAACAAACCCATCTGCTATTATGCATTACCTATCTGCCCAGCTTTCTAAATTTTCAGCGGCCACAAAATTAAACACCCTTGAAATGACCAGCAATATATTGCAAACACTTTGTTTGTGGGGTTTGAATCTGTTGTGGATTATCGCTGTTATTTATGCGGTTATTCGTACATTTCGTTTATATCGTGCAAAATCGCAAACATACGATACCGCTATCGCAATGGCTAAACAGCTGGAACCACAATTAATCTCGTTACAGCAAGAAATTGCTTCATTAAGAGAAGAAATTTATCAGTTAAAAGAGGCACAAGGTCTGATTGAAAAACAAGACGAGAACCTTTTGTTGCCACCACATGAATAAATGTCGTCTTCAGATTCGCGTTCAACCAAATGCCAAACGTTCTGAATGGGCCGGCGTTTGGAATGGAACGCATTATAAAATAGCACTTCATGCGCCGGCCGTCGATGGCAAAGCAAACGAAGCTTTAATAGACTTTTTATCTGATTATCTTAAGGTGCCAAAACGATTCGTGGTGATTGTGTCGGGGCAAACCAACCGTTGCAAAACAATAGAAATACAAGGATTAACACAAGAACAATTATCCAACACGCTGGGTCATTTAAGCGCCAAATAAATGGGGGCATGATCAGAAGTTTTATCCCATCCGCGCACTTCTTTATAAACGCCAGCAGATTCAATCATCTTCTCTCGGTCACTATTTATAAATAATGCATCCAACAAAATTCCTTTATTTCTCGGCCAAGCACCCATCTGAAAATCCCAAAAAGAATATGTGTTAGGTTCTGGATTTTTTAATCTGATTGCGTTTGTAATCGGTAGTGACGTCAATTCACCATAAACTTCCCGAACCTCGGGCAACATCAAGGCATTATCACGAAACAAGTCTGGATTATACACATCCGTATCTCGCTCAATGACATTGAAATCACCGCCCAAAATGACTTTATTACCAGCGGATAGTAACTGTTTTATGTGTTTATTCAGAGCATTCATCCACTTTAATTTATATGCCAATCTTGTCTTATCCTCTGGATCTTTCTCGGGTGGATTACCATTGGGAACATATACAGAAATAACCACCGTCCCATCGGACATTTGGGCCTCAATAAACCTGGCCTGCGGTACCTCTTCGTCCATCAATTTCGTGTTAATATTTATTAGTTTTTCTTTTGATAAAATAGCCACTCCATTATATGATTTTTGCCCATTAATAACCGCTTCATATCCCAGCGTTTTTAATTCAAAAAATGGGAAATTATTTTCTTCTGATTTAATTTCCTGCAAACATACAATATCAGGATTTTCCTGGGCCAACAATTTTTCAAGGGCCAACATCCTCGCTCTAATTGATGCCACATTCCATGAAATTATTTTTTGCATTTTCTTTTTTCCTGTGTTATAGTGAAAGTATGAGAAAGTTATTGATATTTTTATTCTGCTTTTTAGTATTGCCTGTTTTTGCTCAAAATGCAACACCTTTTTGCACAAGGATGAGCACCCGTATTCAAGTCAAAACTCGACCTGGCAATCCTAAATATGTTACCCAATATTCAAAAGAACAATTTTTAAAAATGACACAGGCTAACTTTTCACCCTATACGCTCGGTTTAACAGTCGCGAAACCGGATGTCACGATTGAAGTTAAGCCCAAACTAACTCAACAACTTGAACAAATTTGTGTTACTTTATCTGATGTTACGATTGAAATGAATTATCCGACACTGCTTGTTTATATTGACAAAAAATATGTCCCTTCAAGCTGTGAATATCAAACTATAAAAGAACATGAAGATTATCATGTCGCCGTTGCATCGCAAGCCCTTGCATTTTTTAAAAAAGATGTCGAAAAAGTTGTAACAGATACGGTAATGAATTTATCCCCTAAGATTGTTTATAATCGTGGTGAGATAAAACCGGCCGTCTCAAAATACACCGCAACAATCGCGTCTGCTCTTCAACCTGTTCTTGACCATATCAAAGCAAAGCTGGATGAAAAAAATGCAGCCATTGATACACCCGAAATGTATCAAGCCACTACCGCGGTATGCAACAATTGGTAATTTAAAACCAGTGTACTTTTTTCAAAATTATTGCCTGTATAATAGCAATCACAATCAAAATAATTGTAATTGCCAAAAATCCATAGGGATGTTCTCCGAATGGAATACCTCCCACATTGGCGCCCAATAAACCCGTAATAAAGGTAAGTGGCGTAAAGACAACCATGATCAAGCTCATTAGGTACATTGTGCGGCTCATTTCTATATTTGTTTGCGAATCCAATTCTTCTTGTGTAACCGCCGAATGATCTCGCGCAAAATCCAATTCTGACACAATGGCCGACAAATCGCGCGACACTTCCTGTAATTGTTGAATATTTTCTTGTGTAAACAAATTTTCTTCTGTAGCTAGCTTATTCATCATGTCTCGTTGTGGAATCAAATAACGTCTTAGACCAACCACTTTATGGCGCAGCACACTCAATCTGTTACGCAAATTTGCGTCTTCACGAAAAGAAGTTTCCGCAATAACAGCCTCCTCTAACTCATCGCCTTCTTCATTGATCTCCACAAGCACCTTTTCCACGCGTCCATTCATTTGCCTTGCCAATTCCACAAAACAATCCTCTGTGGTCATAGGCCCCTTACCTTTTTTAAATTCCTCAACTATTTTTGCAATGGTCGGTAAAGCACGATGCGATAAGGTTAATAACCTGTTTTTAGTCATCCAAATATGAAGGGCAATCATGTCATCTTCTTCATTGGCAACGGCATTAACACCGCGTAAAACGATCAACATGCCTTTGCGTTCTTTAAAATAACGTGGTGTTGTATCCGAATCCAACAAGTTTTCCAAAACAGCTGGAGACAATTTTTGTTTTTTCAACCACTCTTGATTCTTTTCGTTGGCATAATCGATGTGCACCCAGACGGGCTCCTTTGTTTGGTGAGAAATAGACTGCAATGTCGTCAACTTCGCACGACCATCGCCATTTAGCACATAACAAAACTCTGTCGTTACTTTCATTTCTCCCCTTTCTTCATTGCCTCTATTTTAGGATTAAAATTTCCTGACAATCACACAAATTCGTTCCCCAGAAAATCCAGCAAACGATACCATCTAACAAAATTGGAATCAAAACTTTTTCAAATGGGAAATGTGCATGTCCTCCATTTTTTTCTTTCAGCCAGGCATAAATATGGACACCCGCAATATGGGCAGCGGCACCACACAAAGCGGCCAACAAGAATGAATCAATATAAAGCAAATTCCAATGCAAACCTGGATTATATTGCAACGTATTCACATAAACAAACCCGATGGATCCAACAGAAAGTGCCATCAAAATAAAATTACGTCCAGGAAAATTCCAATTTCTTTTTTCACAAAAACGGATCATCCAATAACCAAAAATGGCCAACAAAGCGCCAGCTAAAACACCAACAACTTCATCTTTCACGCCCATTTTTTGAGCAATGGCCAAGCCGCCCCCCACAATCAATGGACACAACGTCGTACAAGCGGGATTTGCAAACGCTTTTACTGACAACAACAAACTCATAATCCACACAACAAATTTCATATTTCCTCCTTTATTTTTCGGGCATCCATTTATTCGGATCTGCTACAGCCTGATCTCCAGTTTCCATGTTTTTAACCATATTGTCAATATCAAACCACACATATGGAATTTTCTTATCATTGGCATACTTTAGCTGTTTGGCCAATTTACCGCCCTCTAAATACACTTCCGTGTTAATGCCGCGTGCCCGTAATTTTTCAGCCACCGCTAGCATCTTAGATTTATCAGCGTTTTCCACATTCACCACTAATACTTTTGTTGGAGATTTTGCCCCAGTTTTCATTAACCCTAATTTCAACGCCACACCCAACGCACGAGAAATGCCCATAGACATGCCAACGCCGGGCAAGCGGCTTTTGGTCATCGTGGAAGCCAAATTATCATAACGGCCGCCACCGCCGATGGAATCCGCAAAATCAGTGCCCACCAATTGCACCTCGTAGGTCGTACCGGTATAATAATCAAATCCACGTACAAGCGACATATCCACACGATATGGCACCTTGCACAATGACGCATATAATTTAACGCACTCTGTCAACTCATTAAGTCCCAACTCTAATGTTTCATTTTCAACACCCAACGCGCGCACCTTGTCCGCAAAAGATAAATCAGCTGTGTTGATTTCAGCAATCTTTAAACAAGCATCAATTTGCTTTACAGAAAGCCCTAAATCCGTCAACATTTCACGCACACCATCTGCGCCGATTTTCTTCAATTTATCCAGCACACGTAACGTATCGCCAACCTTCTCAATGCCTAAACCTTCGGCAAAACCGGCCAAAATTTTACGGTTAGAAATTTGCAACACAATATTTTCAAATCCAATCTTTCGCCATGCTTCGCACACAACCGCTGGGATCAAAGCATCATATTCAAGCGCCAATTTTTCACGCGCCACAATGTCCACGTCACATTGTGTAAATTGACGATAACGCCCTAACTTAGGCCGTTCACCACGCCAACAAGGTTGCATTTGATAACGCTTAAAAGGAAACACCAAATCATTTTCATGTTGTGCCACATACCGTGCAAAAGGAACTGTTAAATCATAGCGAAGGCCCATCTTGGCTTCTTCTTTTTCTTCGGCTTGCAAGCGACCCAAAACGTACATTTCTTTGTTCGTGTCCGCACTTTTTGACAACAAAACTTCCAATTTTTCCACAACTGGCGTCTCAATGGAACAAAAACCATGACTTTCAAACACAGCCCGAATTTTATCCAACATTTGTTGTTCCAAAATACGCTCTTCTGGCAAATATTCCGGAAAGCCCGTAATCGTGGCTGGTTTGATCAATGGTGTTGTCATTTTATTACTCCTTGCAATATGAAGGTATGATAGCGAAAAAAAACAAAAAAATCAAGCACAAATAAAAACACCCCGAAAGTTTATTTCCGAGGTGTTTTTTAAGGTTTTATTTGTTATTTAGAAGCAGTACGGGCGGCACGCAAACGTGCTTGTTCTGCCAGATACGCCTTATCTTCATTGCCCCATGTCACCATCAATTTATTCTTTTCGGATTCAATACGAGCATCCCATTGTCTTTGAGACATATTTTCTTGACGGAATATCATTTCTTGAAGATCCATCCCAGTATGGGCACGCACAATCCCTTGCGCCCAACCACGCAACAAAAGGCCCTCTGTTTCCTTATCTAATGCGCCATATGCTTTATCCATCCATGGTGCCGCATACGATGCCAACGCTTGTTGGGTTGCTTTCACATAAACTTCCGCCTCTTTCATACCTGCGGCAACTTCTTCCTTCGTTGCAAGACGATCCTCTTTTGTTTTCCATTCTTTGGAATCTTTGATTCCTAGATTCAAGTACTGAGCATGTCTATATATTGCATTTTTACGATTTTCGCTCATTCTATATCCTTTCTTTTGTTTATAATAATTATTCGCCTCTAGCGGCACGTTCTGCGGCAGCTTTCATCAACCGTTGAACACCAGCTTCAGCTCTGGCAGGATCCTTTTGACGAAACTTATCTGCAAGATCCCAACCAGTCATCATACGTTGGGCTTGTTCCTCAACATAACGTTTTTCATCTTCAGGCGTTTTCATCGCGGCTTTTTCTTTAGCTAACCCTACCAAATCAGCACCCTGCAACGTAGAAACCATATTGCCTTTAACATATGTTGCACGTTCTTCGGGTGTCAAAGAGGTATCCGGAGTTGTCATTTCTGGGCCAACATAGGTTGTTAAAGCCTTTTCAAAGGCCTTCAAAGATAAACCAGCAGACCAACGTGCCAATTGCACTTCTTGTGGTGTTGGACCACGCTTATCATCCGCCAATTGTTCACGATAGATATTAGAAATTGTATCAAATTTTTTAACAGCGTTATATTGAACAAGTTTCAAAATATTTTCTTTATGGATATTCTTTGACATAGGACACTCCTTTCGTTAGTGTGCTCCCATTATATCACAAAATTCGATTTTTGTCAACTAATTTCCAGATTCGCCACGCTCCAGAAATAAAAATGGTGCCGATTGTCAGATTCGAACTAACGACCTACTGATTACAAATCAGTTGCTCTACCAACTGAGCTAAATCGGCAACTGGATGCATTCTAACACAGAAATACAAAAAGTGCAAGAACTTTTTTTATTCTCTACCCTTTGCAACCGTTTGGGTAACAACGGGTGGAAAAATCTGATTCATCAATGGATCCATCACGATATCCCCTTTTTCGATCAACACATATATCGGATCGCGACTATTTACTTGAACAACGTGCATCGATGGATCTTGTTCTGTCTTATACTTCATCATTCCCAGGGTCAAATGATCCCATGTTGACACATTGGGACTATGGTGCAGTGCATCTAATTTTGCAGCAGGCAAAACATTCCCGACAACGTGTTTTCTGCCAGTTTCATCAATAAAACCAACCATTTGAGCAGCAGGATTACGGCGCATATTATACAAAATCTCAATCGCACGATCTGTTCCCTGCGTATGAATGGTATTTTCATACAATTGATGTCCCTTTACAGACAACATTTTAATAGCCACTTTCTTTTGTTTCATCATCAATCCTCTGTTTTCACGAAAAAGTGTCGGGATTATATCATACTTTAAAGTAAATGTCAAGATTTCACTCTTGCTTTTTATTTGTAAAAAGAATATACTGAACGCATGACAAAACAACAAAAGTTATGCTTGGCCATTGATACAGCTTCCGACGAAACATCTGTCGCGTTATGCACAGAAAATGACTCTTTTGCCGTTTCTCACATGACCGCTGCACGCGGGCAAGGAGAGGCTTTAATGAGTATGATTCAAGATGTCCTTCAACAAATGGAAAAAGCCCCAAAAGATTTAACCCACATTGCTGTCACAATTGGCCCAGGATCTTTCACCGGCGTGCGCATTGGTCTTGCCACCGCCCAAGGGTTAGGATTAGCTCTCAATATTCCTGTGTTAGGAATAGACAATTTCACAGCCACGGTTCATGGTTTAAAGAAAGATGTTATAATCGTTTTGGACAGCAAACGCGATGATTATTTTGTTCAAAGTTTTGATGCTAAAGGTACCGCCAAAGACAAACCCTCTCTTAAAACAAGTGCGCAACTAAAAAAGGATTTGCCATTTACTGCTTGTGGTACTGGGGCCGATCAACTGGCACAAAAAATTGGGTGCAAAACAATCTGCCCCATACAAGATTTAGCCCTTTCTGCGGCACAGATTGCACTGTATTGCCCCGAAAAAACAACCGAACCACACCCCCTTTATTTAAGAGATGCCGATGTTACCATTTAAAGGACCTTCCTATGCCAAACCTTTATCCGCCCTACATGCGCTTTGCTTCGCACAGCCATGGTCCTGTGATAATTTTACAAAGATCTTAAATCTACCCACTACCTTTGGTCTCGGAGATGAAAAGGCCTTTATTTTGTGTTCAGATTTAGGCGAAGATTTTGAAATCTTGACTTTGGCAGTGCATCCTGATCACAGGCGAAAAGGCTTGGCTTCAGCACTGTTGACGGATTTACAAACTTTGGCCACTCAAAATCATAAACATCGTATTTTTTTGGAGGTTAAGTCCACTAATACCCCCGCCATTTCATTGTACCTTAAAGCCGGATTTGTACAAACAGGATGCCGAAAAAACTACTATCACGAAGGCAATCAAACATTTGATGCACTTTGCTTTACTTGGGAAAAATCCCCGACAGATTGATCGGGGATTTTTTCTTACTTATAAGCCGGAATTTTGATTTGTGCGAAATAACCTGGTGGGATACGCATTTGAGCATAACGCACATTATCCATTTGGATAACCAAATCTTTTCGGCGCGTCACAGCAACGGCCGTTTCAAAGAAATCCTTAGCCATTTTATCATACGTATAGCTATTCATAATGTATAAAACACATGGGCTAGATGGATCTACCTGTCCACACCGTTTTAATTGCTCGTTCTCTTTAATATCCGGGTTTAATACAACTCCTTGCAAACCTCTTGGGGCTTGTACAACCGGCTCATCTGATGAACCCCCAAACAAAATGGCACCCATCAATAAACCGACCACAAATATACCCGCGGCTACAATAATATTTCTTTTGCCGCTTGGCAAAGCATTAAACCGTTCCTTCAACATTTCCTTTTGTGCTACAAATTTATTTATCGCCGCATTATTCCCATTGTCTACGGTTTCTTCAGGATGTTCTTCTTCAACTGGAGCGGGCGCAACTGGTGGCACAGACGTATCAACAGGTTCTGCCTGTTGTTCCGGCATCGGTTGGGGTGGCACAAAACCATTTGATGGTGGTGGTGGTGGAGCTTGAAAATCTGTCATATTATTCTCCTTTCTGTATAAAACGTATTAAATTAAACTTAAGCGTAAACATCAATTCCGCATTACCAACTTTTGTCGGGATGCCAATCAACGCCACTTCTTGATTCAAAGCGCTGCTGACATCAAAAGAAGACACCGTCGATCCAGCACTGACCAATGTCACCTGTGTCCGTTCGCTGGATTGATCTTTAATTCTTGTTTTCATAACAATCGACATATTGGGATATGGCAATGTGTTGTTTGCACATTCATTGACGTTAAAGCGCATTTGCCAACCATTTGGAACGACAGCCTGTCCAGCCACCAAAGGCGTTAACTGGTAAGCCTTCTCAACACGCGCCAAAAAAGAATCCACACTTGTCTTGCTCTTTAAAACAACGGGACGTCCAACCATTGCGCGTCCGATGGATGACAACAATCCGGTGCTTTCGTTTAACACCCCTTGCCACGCGATTGAATTTTGATATGGAATCGCTTGATATCCCTCAATATCCGCCGCCAAAAGATAAGAATCATCCAAAATTTGACGAACTATTTTTTTGGCTTTTTGCAATTCTTCCGGAGACACGCTCATACGAATTTGATATTTCTCCCAATCCACATTCAAATTTTCAATCTCACTTCCCCGTAACGCATCCAACACAGCCAACAAAACAACCTTGTTTTGGGGCACAGTTAACGCAAATTCCGTGCGACGCAATAATGTTAACGTCTTTGTTGATTCTTTGTAGCTGTAAAAAATTTCACCCGCATCAGCCAATTGTTCAACAACGGAAGATAACTCACCCTTTACATTCTTACCATCCAACAGTGTATATTCCGTTTGTGGTGCAAGCACTTTGATGCCCGCAGATTTTAATAAATCAGATAATACCGCATCAATTGGCTTATTATGGAAAGTATAACCATTTACCGCATATCTTGGCAACATATCACCACTTTGCAATGAAATGAACGAAAAATCATCTGGCGTTAACACAATTGTATTGGAAACTTGCTTATCTGTTCCGGGCAGCATACAACGAAATGGCATTTCAGGATCCACATACGCGGCTGGAGAAGCGCGGCGCACATTAATATCCGCCATCACTTGACAAGACATACAAATTACCATCGCTGCTTGTAAAATATACCGTATCTTCATGTGCCTCCTTTGATCAGTTCGTTCCCCCTGCTGGTTTCTTACGCTTTAATGAAAAGGACAATTTTCTTTGTACACCTTTTTGTTGTGTTTGTGAAGTATTTTCTTCTGCCTCATTTGATTCAGACGATTGTTCTGTTTTATCCCCCGTTAAAGCATCCATATTTTCCAACTTTTCATATTGCTTTTTAATAGCTGTTTCATCCAGCGGCGTTTCATCATCAATCAATTCAAATCCATCTGGTGCAGGTCCCACATATTCAACAGTATCACTGTCATCAATTGTTCCCAAAGTACGTTTTACTTCATCCATATCCATATCCTCGGAAATCAAAGCCGTTGTCGCCGATTCGCAATTCTGCTCGGCCAACGCAATATCATGCTCTATGGCTTGCTTTTTATTATCAAAGGCCGTCATCCCTCCCGGAAACTTCGTTTCAACAAGATTCTTTGCTGCCTCATTTTCCAAAATCGCATTCATGCTTTTTATAATTTGGCGCATCATATCCACAATATACCCATAAAATGGATAGGCATAAATTTCTATATCCTTTAATTGAATACATCTGGCCGCCAACCAGGCCTGATTTTTATCTAACAGCTCAACCTGCGTATTTAATTTTGAAATCTCAAAAGCCTCAGGAGAATCATCTGCCTGAGCCGTATCATTTTCAGGCACAGGTTCTTCCGTCGTTTCTTCAACGTTCGGCACGTCTTCTTCTTTCGACAACGCTTCAACTGGATCCGATATTTCAGTCTCTTCAACAGGTAAATCCTCTTTTGTCTCTTCAGACTCAGCTGAAGGAATTTTCTCATCCTCTTCACTTGCCATCTCTTCCAAATCAGAAGCCCCAGCATTTGCTTCACTATCATCTGCCGCATCCGTTCCATCAGCGTTCTCTGATGGCAAAGCCTCCCCTGACAATCGATCTTCAAGACTCTGATAAGCCGCCTGTCCAGGAGCACCAAAGAAATCCAACCAATGTTTTAAAACGGGCAATCTTTCTTGTAATTCTGGCGTGTTTTGAAGATCTGGATCTGCCAAATAACCTTGAATTTCATTCCACGCCATCGTGGCCGCATAATAATTGAAAACGTGCGTCAAATTTTCCTTCAAAGCTGGTGCCAACCCTTGAAGATCATCAAAAACCGTTTCCGTCCAATTATCCCCCAATTCTTCTTGCAGAACGGCGGTAACAGCGTGCATAGAATCTTCCTGCCCTGTGTAACTTTGTAATGCTTCAGAAATGCGCTCAAGATTCATTGTGTCTCCTTACTTTTTCTCTTCAATAATTTCCAAATATTCAGGCTTCTCCGTTTTGGGGACCGCAGGCGCAGAACCATCCTTTTTGGCTTGCAAACTAGATGCTACTTGATTCATCAGCCGTGTTAAGGTTTCGTTTTGCTCTTGTCTAAATTCATCCATCATCTTCGTTATCTTGGCGTCTTGTTCCTTCACAAAATTACTCCACATATCCGACGATATTTCCCCATTTGTTTCCATTCCCTTTTGCTCCTCTGCGGGCGACGGCAACCATCCTGCCTGTTGAGAATTGGATGCAGAATTTTCTGTGTCTTCTTGTTTTTGATCTTCCGACTTTAAAAATTCCAAATATTGCCGAACCTCTGGTCCACCCACCAATGCCTGCAAAGCTGTTTGAACTTCTTCAGAGCATTCCTTCAGCATGACATTATATTCGGTCACAAAATCAGGTCCAAAGTCATTCAAGACACGGTACAAATTAACCAACTTTTGTGCCTTTTGCATGGCAACATTGGTCTTGCTGTTCCTTTGTTTTAAAAAGTCGTGAAACTTTGTCTGTACCGTTGTTTCTTTATCCACTTTTTTCTCCTTTTATAACAAGGCAATCCACACAACTCTTTGCAGCGATGTTATATTAGACACCCTTTCCGTTTCTTGCGTTGCAAAAGAATAAATTTCCCAACCTGTAATAGCGTCTTTATGTGCCCGCACAATCTCAATTTCATTTTCTGATTTCAATTTCACAGCTAAATCTCCCTCTCTCAACGGCATCGTAGGCGAAACGACCAACACCGCGCTTGGCGGCAAAACGCCCGCAAAAGATTCACGAGATCCCAAACGAACCGCATACAATTCCGGATCATTTGCCAAAGTGGAAGGGCACACAACAGCCCCCACAGAATGCGCTTTATCCCGATAGAGCTTTCCATCTTGTCCTGGCAAAGCCTCAATAGGAACTGTCACTTCTTGATCTTCCGCTCGGCGCAACATCAGCCGGCTGATCGGCAAATCGTTATACCCACCTTTAAAAAGATTTACACCCGTGCGGGTTTCGCTGTTTTTTAAATCCTCCAACGCACCCGACATATCTAAATCATAAATTTTCTTTTGAAGATCGGTTGTTGTCATTCCCAAGGCACTAGCAATTGCATTAAATGCCACTTCATCAACCTCTCTTTGACCCATCTCAATACGATGGTAAACGGACAACGTCATATGAGCTCCCGCCGCCAAATTGGCTAAGGTAATCTTCTTCTGACCTCTTAAATAGCGAAGACCAGCACCCAATGTCTTCAAACCGCCCCCCACATTCATCTTGTGGCGACGACCTTGTTCTTCTTTCCACGCCTGGATAACCTCAGGTTGGGCCGTTCCTTCTGCCACAAAAAGAGCACTCACTGGGCAATCCACAAAAGTGGCCACCTGTTGCAACTGTGTTTCATTCAAACGCCGATACCCTTTTTCAATCTTGCTGATTGCGGAAATACTTAAATGCAACAAATCAGCAATATCCTGCATAGACTTACCGGCAACACGCCGCATCATACGAATTTGGTTAGGGAACACAATTTCTTCCATTTTCAGTCTCCTTTTCCATGTATACTATACACCAAAAAAAATTTTAAGAAAATAGACAAAATGAAAAAAATCGTTTTTTTTGTCAAAAAATGTTATTTCGGCGGATGGAAGAAATCGTGAACACTTTGTTTGGTTTGTTCCTTAACATGGGATGGCACTTGTTTCGCCACTCTCCATATTCCCCTTGTTAATTTATTATTCACAAGGAATGTGGCGGCCCGTCCTACCTTTGTATTTTGTGCCAAAGTTTTAATTCCCCGTGTCAAACGATTATTTCTTACAAAATTTTTTAGTGCAGTATAACCAGTGCTAACTTTCCGCGCCGTCGCCGCTGTACCTCTGCCCAAACGACTGTTTTTTAGTGCCGTTTTACCTTCAACATACTTCCTTCCCGTATAACTGCTAGCACTTTGCAAACCCCGACCCAATTTGGTTTTTTCTAATCCTGGAGCAAAACCTTTTGCAAGGATACGTCCCTTCTTTCGAACTTCTTTCATCTTATCAAACGTATCGCCTACAAAGGCGCGGACACTTGTCGCGCCGGCTGTCATTGTCCCAGTCGGATTGCCATTTGCATCCTTTGGCGCACCAATTTGCCCAATATTATTAAGATCAAAAATCTGCTCAAAGAATTTTTCCACACTTTCTAATAATTTGACTCCCATCCATGCAGCGACACAAATATACAAGAAAAATTTCATATCTTCCACAAATCCACCATCACGAGCAAATTGTGCATATAAATTGGGCACATACTCAGTCGACGATGGTGCGACCATCGCTTCAATTAATTCCCTTTCTTTACCTTTTCGTGTAATTGCATGATAAAAACATGGCACAGTTGCACCAACAGCTAACGCCACTTCTACAAACCCCATCACCGCACTAACAAAAAAAATAAGCGCGATTTTCGCTTTATCTCTAGTCGCCGGAAAGACAGCTGCAACGATAAAAATAGGACACAGCATAATCATCATCGCCACTCTTATCATAATGTCAATTAATCTAAAAGCCACCGCAACCCCCAACAACCAACAAAGAATCATTAGCAACAAACCATATAATAACTCAGGAAGCATTGGGAAAACACCATTTAAAGGCCACGGTAATGTTAAACTGTTCACAATTGAATAGGTTGCAATAATAGATCCCGCCGCACTAATAGGAGCCAATCCTTGAAAAGCCATCTGGGTGAGGCATAACAAAGAGCGCGTCGTCCCATCCGCAATTGCTCGACCTTGTGAAGTGACATCCAACATATAGTCAGAGCCGCTAGCACCTCCTCTTGTTGCATATTGATACATCGGGCTATCACCTAACCAACAACCCGTATCTCCCTTTTCACGACATCCCTTTGGCTGAGAGCAATAATCTGTTTGCTCCATTGCCACGCCATACACCCCAGCCGCCGAAGCTACATTGGCGTAAAAACTTTGCTCTCCATTAATCAGTGCTCGCGCCATTTCAATACCAAGTCCCGCAATCATTTCAAATGGCGGATTAATCACTTCTTGATATGCTTTATCTAAAAAGGTTTCTTGTCGTGTTACATTGATTTGCGTCATATTTGTCACAGTTTTATCATCTAGCTGAGCTGCCGTATCTGTCAAAATCAACGCCGCAAGCATTACCAATATACCTCGGGCAAATAATTCCCTTATAAATTGAGATGCATTATAGGCTTTTCCATTAAAATTGCGTCCCAAGAATAATGCCCCAACTTTTAAAACTATCCAAAAAATAAAGAACCATTTTAAAAAGAACAAAGCAACGGCTGCCATTGTTGGAGCAGACCGGTACGCCAGTGTATTAGCCAACGTAATCAATAAGTAAATCACATCACACGGCCAACATTGCATTTTCTCGTTGGCCATCATCATCGGAACCGTTTCAATCAAACGCTCGCCATTGGTTGCGCTATATATTTGGAATAAAGATTCCATAGCCCACGCGCAACAAATAGCCGAATTATTATTACTTAAAATGCGGCGTCTTTCCTCTATACTCTTCTGTCGATCCTCTTCTGTTGTTACCAAATGACAAGAATCCGCAAGCCCCGACCGATATTCTTCGGTCAAAATATTATAGCCTTGCACAACCTTGCTGGCATTATTCACATACTCACGCATTTCGCGTTCAGCTTCCCCTTGTTTTACCTTAACGGGATCAAATGTCCTGATATACCTACATAAGGGTTCGCCCAACTGTGAAGACATAAGCTCATATCGACAGAAGTTACCTTGTTCAGGCGAAGTACGATCATAAACATTGCATTCTTCAAGACTTCCCGCCCATGCAGAACTGGTCAATACAAAAGCAAGCAAAATAACCATCGCTTTGCGGACATTTTTCAAATATAAAAAACACAGATATAACATTGTTAAAATACATAATCCCCAGACAATCGCTGCAATCACATTCAAAATGCCCACGGGAATAAACGATAACAGCCACATAATACCTATGGCACAAAGCATCATCAAAATTCTTAGTGCATATTTCTTAATTTTAGATATCATGGACCACCTCCGCTACCCCTTGCCGCCTCTTCAGCGGCTTTTTTGGCAGCCTCAATCGCCGCACGTCTTGCCACAGATGCGGCCGCACTTGCACCACCAGTTGCCGTAGCCGCAGCAACCTCCGCTACTGCCACCGCCACTTTCTTCGCCGCATTCTTTACTGCATCTATCAATCCAAATAATGTTGCATCTGTTTTAGTTCCCGTAAATAATTGAGCAAAATCTCCCACCTCAGACGCCATTTTTCTGATTCCAATCAATAACATTACCATAATAATAATGGGGGGCTTTGCATTTTCAGCTTGATCAATCACATTAGAGTTCGCATCACCAACCGAATCCCGCAATATACCATCTAACCCCATATCAGCATAAACCTGGATCAAAGTAACCATTAACACAACAATTATACACCCGAACAATAACTGAAATAAGGGTGATAAAATATTCGGTATAATACTTTTAAAATAACCCTTTGTACCGGGGAAAACCCACAACGTGATCGTGAAAGGCAAGAAAATAATATAAAACGCCAACATGATAAAGCCATCCACAAACGCCAACGGGAATATCACCATCAAACTAAACATTTGCCATCCTGCTATCAGTCCTAAAATCCACGCCATAATTCCTTTACGAGCCAACAATTGCATCACCAAAAAAGCCCCCGATTTTAATGACACAAAAATACGCGAAACCGTGTATTGAACCTGTATACCTAAATCTCCAAAAATCGTTCTATCTGGATCAATAGGAACAACTTCTCCCCCAATGCTTACTACAACACCTTTAATCACATTCGGCGGATCTCCCACACCCTCAGGCGTAATTTTTGCAATTGAGGAAAAATACTTACCCGAACCCGGCACACAATCCAACACAGCATTCGCCATCATCATAAAGAAGTTCCCCAGCGGATAGACAACGTAATCTCGTATCGCTAACAAAAATGCATCTCCATTAGCCAATAAAACCGCAACAAAGATGGCTTTCAAAAAAATAAAACCCGTATCTTTCATCAGCCCCGCCATCTTGTTTTCAGGCATCAGCATTGTGATGGCACCCACACGGAACAATAAGATATACAACAACCCAATTCCCAACATAACCCGCGCAATAGGGAACATAACCGCTGTGGCTGAAAAAACAATATCATTAGAAATTTCAAAACTTGTCCCATAAATCGCACACACCCAACAATTTAAAATAGTGGGTTCCCATTCCGATGGATCTTCATATGTAACACTGCTACAAGCACATAAACATAAGCATAGTGCTATTCCCAAAAAACACCCTAAAAACCGCTTCAGATTCGTGTTTTTCATGTAATGTTAATACCCCATTATGGCCCAGTCCAACGTGTCCAACCTTTAACCCTAAACCGGTCTTCAAAATCATGCCAACCTCTTCTGCCGTCACCGGCAGTACCTTCTGCACGCGCTTTGAGATTTCTAGCTTTCATCAAAACATCTGGATCGACCACCGCTTTTCCAGCCAAATCTGTCATCGCACCGGTTGTTGCATCCAACAGATAATCAGTACCATTCAACGTTACTTTACCTGTATTGACATTATATTTCATCACTTCACCCTTCTTATCCATCTCTTGGTAATCGTGCGTATTGAAGTCATACTTCGTAATCTTGCCATCTTTATCCTTTCTGACACCAACACCATTGGCTCCATTCAAATAATACTTGGACTTTGTTGTTGGATCTTCCTCTTTAGCAAAAAGATTTCGCCCACGCATCTTATTAACCGCACGCCCAAGCCATGTTGTGCCGAGTGTTTCACCAAGTGTATTTCCGGTTTCTGTTGGGGCACGCCGCATAGCAAACATAGCACCCACCGGACCACCCGCCGCCCACATCATGCCACGCGTAAACTTGCCCAACTTTGTGTTGGAACGTGTAGATTGTGTAAGACTGTCCTTATCGGGAGCAACACGATGCCACGCAGCAGATACAACATTCGCACCCAATTTTGTCCCAGGCTTGGTTTGCGTCCCCAACATCTCGGTGGCCGTTTCATTCGCACCAAAGTTGATACCGCCTTTAAAGCTGTTTGCAATATCTTTAGTTTTCATGAAAAGCTTCACCGAAAAATAACCTAATGCAAAAGTCATCAAGGTAGCCTTTCCAACAAGTCCGAACATACCGATAGCAACGCTTAATCCTGTCTTACCTGTCCCTTCAAAAACATCCGCCACATTGTCATTGTTTAGTAAGCGTTGGAACAATTGCTCACGATCTGCTTTGCTGCCCAAAGCGCTATCCATAACGTTAATCACAATAACAGTCATAATGGAAATCACAATTAAATGCACAATCACACTGGCAAACATATCCAACGCTTTTTTAACATAATCCTTACCAAATGGGAACGCCCACAACACCACCCATAATGGGAACATAGACGATACAAATGCCAAATTCACCAACGGATCAAATAACTTTAACGGGAAGGCAAGAAATAACGCAAAGAAGGCCAAGAAAATTTCCAATCCAATAATCGGCAATTGCATGTGACCCAACTTTTCAAATATCCCCATCGCGCCCCAAGCATGGATCGCCGTTGATCCAATGGCCATACCCGTCATCATAGCCGCACTACCGAATCGAACATAACACAAAAAAGACTCCTTTGTTGTTTCATTGTATGCTTTGCCATTCTGAGCATCGTCCGAATTTTTTAATAACGCATCCAATTGGGGACATAAACTACTTTGCGCACTTAAAACAGCACTATCCTGTATAGATTCTCCCTCTTGGCTATCCAATTTGGCCTCTAACACATATCCAGTTAATTCTTGCCCCGTAATTTGGTTTCCAAGGCCAAGACTAAACTGCAACAACGGGCTGACAATATAATCAAAAACGGCCGTATAATTGACAATCAACAATGTCGCCACAATCACGCGCAGGATTTGTTTCAATAAATCAGGCACAAAAGCTGTATCTGGCTCTGGCATAAAGTTTATCACCACCCGACCAACGCGGAACAACAACCAAAACAGCATGCACAACCCCAACATCGTCAAAAACACCGATTGCAGATTGCCGCACATCTCGGTCACAATATCGTTCATAATATCAAAAACATCGCCCAAAATACCACAAAACCAGCAACTATCTTCCGTGTATGAACGCAATCTTTGTGTAAATTGTGACGATTGCTTGGCACATGATGAGCCTATATACAAGCTGCATCCGGCCATTTCAACGGCATCCACAATCAAACCACCGGCAGATTCTAAAACAGATCCCACGCCCTTTATAATGGACCATGCCGTATCCAGCCCTGCAACAGCATGGGCAGGCCGCGTTGGCATCATCACGCTGAACATCAATAAAACAGCCAGTAAAATCTTCTTCATCAAGCCCCCTTTAGCATCTTTTTCTTGAGTGTAACAAGATTTTTTTTCAAAAGCAACTGTTTTTTGCATCAAATATTATCGTTTTATTGTTGACAAAAGAAAAAGTTATGGTATCCTATGAGTATATACGAACTAATACCTTACAAAAGGAGTTTCAAATGGTAGATTTCGCAACTGCAGATTTTACGACAATTTCCGCTCAAGAGTTCATAGATCTCTTTAACGATGCAAGTCTTCGGATCCCGGGAAATCGAAGCAAATTTGAAGCAGCGGCCGAACAGGTATGGACAAGATTTGTGTCCAAGGAGGCCGCAGGTGCGTGGGACAAGTTCATTCCTCTGCCGGGTCATCCTCATCCCGTAAGCAAACAACAACGCGAAGAATTAAGAGAGCTTTTAAACGACTTGGCTGAAAATAGCGATGTGTGCAACAAAACACTTGTGGACCATTACAATCGTCATGAAAACATCAAAAACTGGACCCTTAAGCCCGATCAGATAGAGTATCCTTATGATTCACTTCCTGACGCATTGAAAAACAAGATTTTGTCTGATGTTAGGGACTGGGCTGTAACCTTGGATCCAGCAGTGGATCCAGAAGATCATACTGGTGGGCCAAGACGGGCTATTCTTATCTTTGGCCACAACAACCGAGATGGTCTTACAAACATTATGGAAAAGTTGGAACGTGAAAATCGCCCATATAAAGCCGCCATTAAGGCCTTCTTCTCAACACATAAAAGTATTTTGGCCGACGTTGTTTCCAACATTCCAGACGACATGTGGGCTTCTTGGCAAAAGGTATATGGCGACAGCTTGGAAGCCGTCATTGCCGCCTCTAGTGATCCCGAAAAATGTGCGGTGGAAATAGCCAAACGTTGCATGAGTCTTCCTCTTGAAGTTCTTGCACGTTTTATTGGTAACATGGAAAAAACCATGTTGGCATCCGCCACAGAAAAGGGTGCTCAACATGAAGCAGAACTTGAACGTCTATCTCAAATGACAAGCACCGCAGCGACCATGCTGACGGACGCAGAGGCAGAATTGAGTGCGCATACTGCTGTCCCAGGCGGAAAAATTGTCAATAAAGAAAACAAAACGATGACACGTTACCATAAAAATGGGGACAAGATTACCGCCATTACCTATTTTATGGAATCTGGTTCCGCCGTTATCTCGCAAGAAGAGCTTGATCCCACAACACACACATACAAGCTTACCCAATCCCATGTGGTGCAAGGCCTGGATGGACCAAATGTCTTGATTGATGGCAAAAAATCCACGATGCATAGCCAATGGAACGCTGTTTATACAGACATGAAAAATGACTTTAACGGGGAGAGCGCTACAGTAAGAACGCCACTTACCGATCGTTTTATAAGCGGCACAGGGCCAAATGATTTACAAGCCGTGATGACTGCTGATCGTATCCGCATGACAATTTAACCATGCGCTTAGGGGGGAAAAACGTGTTTATTGTAAAACGAGGATTAATACTTTTAGCCGGCATAGCCATTGAAGTTGCCGTGTTATGGGCGTTATGCTATTTTTCTGGCAAGCGCATTCGTTGGAACAATGTCACCGTATATATTGTATTTGTTGTTGGTTTTTTAACGGCCTATTGGCTACAAATATGGAGTAAAATCATGAAACATTTTTTTAACCGCTCACAAATTCCTGAGGCCACCACGCCCGTTCAAACTTCTTCCGCACCAATGTCCCCCGCGGCCATACCTCAACAAACCGAAGCCACACCGACGGTTGAAAACGCTGTCGCCGAAACGCCAGCGCCCACCGAACCTGTGGCAACTGGGACCGCGCCAACACCGGCACCCGTTCCCGGACAAAGACCAAAGATAGCCCCTCCTATACGCATGAATGTTCAAAACAATGCTATTCTGAGTGTCAAGCCCCCCGAGGGGGGCGCTCCGTCTCCCGCGGCACCTGTTCCACCGGTTGACCCCGCCACCAACAAATCATCTAAAGAGCAAGACATTAACACTCTGGCGGATATTGATCCCGACCTAGATATGATGGCTTTTAAACATGTGGCCTTAGAAGGTAAAATTATTGATTTGGTTTACTCGTCCGATGATGTGGCCGTTTTGTGTAAATTGTTCAGCGAACCTCATACATGGACTGTGGACACAACCCAACCAATTGAGGCCTGCACATGGACAGATGAAACGGGCGCCTCCATGCAACCCTGTGCGGCCCTGCTTACCCAACGTGAGGCTTTAAAGAAAATGGAGCCATCCGCTGAAATTTTGCCCACACTCGTTATGATTCGTGGCTCAATACAAAATTATCAACAAGTTCAAGATTATTTGTTGCAAAATCAAATTACTTTAGTACAATATAAAAATGAAAGCATGCCAGACGTCAAAGAATTGCATCAGTTATTAAAAGATAATTTTAGCTTGTTCCCTGACGATCCGGCCTTGAACGATGAATTAGATCAAACAACAGAGTAGGAGAAAGTTGAATGGCAAAGAAAACAAAAAAGAAAAAAGCTGCTAAAAAAGCAACTCCCTCCAAAAAGTCGGCAGCAAAGAAAGTGGTTGTTTCCAAGGCTCCTGTGGTCTCCAACAAGGCTCCTGCGGCACCCAAAAAGAAAAACAATTTTTCTTTAAGTGTTGGTTCTTGGCACATTGCAACGCTTGGTCCTCTTGGCTACTTTCCAAAGGGTCCCGGTACCATCGGATCATTGGTGGCATTGCCTGTTGTTTACTTGCTCAGCTATTTATCGGCACCTTTTTTATGGTTTACCATTTTTATTTTGTTTTTATTGGGCTTGTTGGCTGTACAACAATTTACTCAAGATAAAACGGAAAAAGATCCTTCCTGTGTTATTATCGATGAAGTTGTCGGTCAAATGATTCCGTTTGTGGTGGTGTTGCCGGAATTGATGCATGGTCCTATGTTGTTGGTGGGCTTCTTGCTGTTCCGCTTCTTTGATATTTTTAAATTTGGAGCCGTTGCCTTTTGGGATCGGAAGAAGACACCGATGGGTGTGATGATGGACGATGTCACCGCTGGTATCTTTGCTGGATTTATCATGGCAATGATTCAAATTGTTATTGTTGAATTTTGGGGTATGTAGAAAGGAAGAATATGGATAACGAACACTTTAAACACGCTGTAGAGCTGTATGCAAAAGCAAAAGGATGGGAACTTTCCCCCTTTGCTGACAAAATTATTAATCGCTGTTTAACCGCTTGTGATGGGCATTGTCCGTGCGAACCATCACGTGGTTACTGTCCGTGTGGTGAACATGAACGTGAGATTGCTGAAATGGGCCATTGCCATTGCAATCTTTTTGTTCAAAAAAAAGATTAAAGGAGAAATACATGAAACGTTCTTTACTTTTTACTCTTTGCCTTCTCATAACCCATCCTGTGTGGGCACAAACATATGATGCAAGCCAAGGATATTCCTATTCTCAATCCCGTGTAGAACAAGGTTATAATGCGGATAGATCCTATCAAGCTGGCGCCTATGGTAATGCCGCCTATGACACATCCGTTCCCGCGCCTGCGTCACCGCAAGCGTATGGATTCTATCAGCAACCAACTCCTGCGCCATACAGCAATGTTACGCCACAAAGATCATCTCAAATGATGTGGTACCCAACGCAACAACAACGGTTAGAGGCTGGTTTATATGGCGCATCCTATGAGACAGCATCCGCCGAACAAAAAGCTGATCCGTACCGTTCTCCCGTCTATAATTCCAAGGAAGTTCGGCGCAAAAGACCTTTTTATGCCGATTTTCGTTTAGGAATTGGTGTGACCATGGGATGGCCCAGTGGGCTTGACAAACCCGTTAGTCCTATTTGGGGCGTTGCGGTTGGAACACGCATGTCGCCGACTGTGCGTGTAGATGCTGAATTTGACTATCATACAGAAGGGAAATTGGCCACAGAAGAACACCGAAAAATCAAATACAAGCAATACGACTTTGGCGCCAATATTTATTATGACTTCCCCGTGAACGCAGCGCTTCGCGTTTATCCGTTTGTCGGCGCGGGAATTTGGGCCGTTAAAGGTAAAGCAAATGGAAAATATCAAGGATTAAAGGTTTCTTCAACTTCGGATATTAATTTGGGACTTTCTGTCGCGGGCGGCGTCACTTATCCGATCAATGAAATGTTCAGTTTGGTTGCCATGGCACGCGCACGCTATATCCACACTGATGATAATTTATATAACTTGGAAGGGTTGATTGGCGTTCGTTATCACTTCTAAACAGGTTGGGTTCAAAAAAGAAAGCCATCGTTCTGCGGTGGCTTTTTTATTCATAAATAATCGAATAATACTCTTCATATCCACAATCATGTGTTGCCTTAGGGACAACAATTACATCTTTCTTATTTGCTAATGATTTTGTTAATTTATACGAAACAACCTTGTCTTTATCACCGACTAAATGAAGTTGAGGAATAGTTGGCAACTTATCCAAATCAATGGAATCTTTGAGTGGTGGTAAATTTAAATCTTCTGTCCATTTCTTGTGATTCAAGACGCCCGCCACTGTTATCCATTTAGTAACGTGCAGCGTTGAATTTTGTTTTATTATCAGCCCGGACAGCAACGCCCCGCCAGAATATCCAACTAAAACAACGGGTCGTGCACTTGCCACCTCTTTAATGGCTAACGCAGTAGAATCCACAATCTCTTGGGAAAAACGTCCTGTTGTCCAATCTTTTACGGTGCAACGTTGATCATCCACATATTGACACGGACGCGCCAAGTACACCACATTAGCATTCGGATCATTAAAAGCAATCTTGCGCAAAAAAACGCTTTGCGGCGTGGGATTCGCGGTCGGATATCCCCAATGATTGAATGCATGCCCGTCCCCTTCAATATAAATTCGGACAGGCTTAGTTGTATCGGTTATCTTTTGCCATGAAGCCAGTCGATAAGTGTTCGTTTGAATCTCGCGATAAGTAAATACTTCTGGCACCACAACACCTTGACATCCACACAAAACACACAATACCATCAAGTGAATCTTTTTCATGCGGCCATTATACTTCATCTCAATATTTTTTACAAAAGAAAAAGCCACCCTTTTTAAGGTGGCTGTCACAAATGGTGGGGGAGTGTATGCTATCTTCGAACAAATGAAATTAAAAAAATTGACATAAATATCTTTTTTATGTACCATAATGGGAAATGAAAGGAAGAAAAATAAATGGCATCCTTACGCAATTTTTTAAAAAAATTACAAAGGCATCCTCTTGTTGCAACTACCGCATTAGCAGGAGTATTAGTTGCGGGAGAACTGGCAACAAACCAACATACGGCTGATGTCCCATCACCGCCTGCACGATCAGAAATGGATACCTATCAAAATTTTGTGCTTCAAATGGACAAAGAAATTAGTCCCGAATTCGCTAACCAAATAAGCAAATTGTTTGATATTTCAGGAACAGACTTGGCCACGCAAAAGACAAAAATGGCCCTTTTCGAAATGTCCGGAACCCCAGAGGGACAAAAACTGTTGGAAGATTTGAATGCTGATCAAAAAATTAAGATCTCATTTTCTGATGATATGGATGATTCAGATTATGGACAGGCAAATCCCAAAAAAGAAGGGTTCCCTTTGGAATTAAATTCCCAACTGGCACAAAATGATTTAAATCTTATTGACACTTTATTTCACGAATTGTGCCATGTTCGACAAATGCGGAAAGGTGTTGGAAATTTGAGCGATTTACCAATGGAAAAATATGATTTATCAATTGCAAGCGAAGCAGAGGCTCGCTTGATGTCATCATTGATGGTATCTCATTTAAATGCAAAAGTTGACCTTTCTCAAATTGGAAATAATTGGATGGAACAAGCATCAGTATTGGATGGCCTTGTTTATAACAGCGTAAAATCTGGGTTAATGACAAAAGACAAAAAACTTTCCGAAGAAACAGCAGGCAAAAAAGCCAAAGAAGAAGTATTGAAATCTATCGTTTCCGGTCAGAATACGCCTATGGTCAATACTTTTATTTCAGAGCACGAAGCCCAGCAATTTGAGTTTGCAAATCATAAGTGGTTATACAGCTATTCGTTAGGCGCTGGTGCCCAAGCCTATGATGACTTTTATCCGACAATGCATCCGGATTCATTAAGGGCCAATGAGTTGATAGACAGTATTGCACAACGTCTGGGGGTCGATAGAGAAAGTTTATTATCACCCACGGGAGTTGATTTAAAAAATGTTCAAAGGGATGACAACGGAAATATTTTATCAGCAGAACAAGTCTCTCGCGGGACACAAGAAGACTTGGGGATAGTTAAAAGTTCCTACGATGATCAAAGTCGTGTTCTTCATAGAACTGAACTTAATCCGGATAATTCAGTAAAAAACGATAGAGTGTATACATATGGTGATGACGAGCTACCTGTCCAATTACAGGAAAATGGGACAACAATATCCTATGATAATGACGGAAAACGAACAATGGAACAAAGTGATGATAGAACTGTTTACTATACAAACGGTCAAATAACAAAAGAAATTTTACGTCTGGAATATAGTACGACAGAAACAAATTACAAAAATTACAAAGTGATTGATTATGTGCATAGATTGAACGATGGCACCATTGTTGATGAATACCATGAAAAGCCAGAGAGCTCTCAAGGTGAAAACAATACACCATTTCCATCTAGATCGATTGGCGGAGAATCTCGTTAGTGTGAAAAATAGTAGTACCTAGCAAAAGTTCGATAATGATGAAAATTTGACCATTTTTGAAAATGATCTTATCGAACTCACACAACCGCATGGAAACAAAAGAAAAAGCCACCCTTTTTAAGGTGGCTGTCACAAATGGTGGGCGATCAGGGACTCGAACCCTGGGCCCACTGATTAAGAGTCAGTTGCTCTACCAACTGAGCTAATCGCCCAACCCAAGAGAACGGAAAGTATTATACTGCAACTTCAAAAAAATTGCAACAAATTTTTTACAATTAATTTCGCTTGATTTTATAAAATATTATGTTTATACTGATCCCGTTAAATGTTTAATTGAGGAGACTAATATGAAAAAACTACTCTGTTTATTGCTTTGCACTGCTGCATTGCCAGCCATGGCTGAAGATGCGGAAGGCAATCAATGGAACTTAAACCTGCGTGAAATTTCACTCAGCTATTCCAATACAACTGTTGGCAATGCACGAGAATATCAGGATTCGCCCATTTCTCAGTTTAATATGGACAGCCAATATAATATTGTTGGTACATTAGACGCATTGTTGGATTATGCTAATGACATCGGCATGTGGCGCAACAATTTGTTTTTAAATTATGGTAAAGTTAAAATTAAACCCGTTGACGGACCAGATGAAACCACAGAAAGTGCGGATAAGATTTGGTTATCCACTGAATATGCCTTTAAAACATGGCAAGTATCTGATTTTGACGTAGGTCCTTTTGGTCAGTTGGCTTTTCAAACAGAATTTACTGCCAATCAAGATTCACCCCGTTACAAAGTTTTGTCGGCTCGTGAGGGTATCAAAGCCTTTGAGGGAGAATATTTGAAAGAACTGTATTTTGCATTTGTGGAAGAATATGATTTTACATATTCGCATGATAAAAACACAAAATTTGCATGGGAAATCGGCACTCGTTTGGAATACCCACTGCGCGAAGGTGTAAAGTTAACGGGAACTGCGCGCTATACAGATTATTTTCACTATTCAAAATATGTCAGTACAGATTTGACATATGATTTAGACTTAACCGGTAAATTTGAAGTCAATTTAACGGATACAGTCACGTTTGCACCGTATGCCAGTTATCGCCGAGGCAAGGCCAGAGGCGCACACAAGGCTGGTGATAATTTTGTGATTGGTTTAGCTTTAAAATATGCGGACTTATTTCATTTAAACTAAAGAAAGGAGAAAATTATGAGTATTTTGAAAGAATTTAAAACATTTGCGTTAAAAGGTAATGTGCTTGACATGGCCGTTGGTATCATTATTGGTGCCGCTTTCGGTAAGATTGTCAACAGCTTGGTGTCCGATGTGTTGATGCCACCTTTGGGCATGTTGCTTGGCAAAGTTGATTTTTCTGAATTAAAATTTGTTTTGGGTGATGGGCCCGATGCAGCTGCGATTAATTATGGTTTATTCATTAATAACGTGATCAGCTTTATCATCGTCGCTTTTGCGGTATTCATGTTGGTGAAAGCCGTTAATACGGTACGTGCCAAGATGGAAAAAGCTGAAGAAAAACCAGCACCGTCTGAAAAGATGTGCCCATATTGTTGCAGCAAAATTCCTCTGAACGCTACACGCTGTCCTCATTGCACAAGTGAGTTGGGCAAAGGTAAAAAGAAATAAGAATACAAACTTAAGCGCATATTTTACCCCTCCGAGCAATCGGAGGGATTTTTTTGCAAAACAAAAATCCCCGGGCAAGTGCTCGGGGATCTTGATATTTAGTTTTTTTTAGCTGACCAACCGGTTCCACCAACCTTTTTTGGCGGGCTTTGCTTCTTCGGTTGAAACCGGCTTTTCTTCTGTCGGTTTATCCTCTTGCTTTTTCCCGCGAGAGCGACGATTGTCTTTCTTTTGCTCTGCTTGATCCTTTTCAACCTCGGCCAAAGGCGCCTGTTCCACCACCTTGAAATTCTCCTCGGATGTTGGCTCGGCCACGTTTTCAGCATTGTTTTGTTTATCTTTGTTGCGACGATGACGCCAATCACGATGACGACGACCGCGACGACCTTTCACATCATCGCCGATCACGATTTCATCACCCAAGGCCGCCAAATCCACCTTTGGTCCGTGTGGCAATGGTGCCCCTTCGTTATTCACGGCAACCTTGTTTCCGTCTTCACGAATACGCTCCAACTTAAAGTCATCAACGCGTTGCAAAGTTTCATCAGAGATCACTTGGATGCCCACTTGATAATTTTTCTCTAATTCCAACAAATGGACACGTTTATTGTTAGACAAATATTCAGCCACCTCTGGCGTCACAGACAACATTAACTGTGTCCGTGTGTTCTTGATAGCAGCTTCTTCCAACAAACGTAACGCATGCATGGCGCTGGATTCCACAGAACGCACAACACCCAAGCCACCACAATGTGGACAAGGCTTATAACTGGATTCCAAAAAGCTTGAATGCAACCGTTGACGTGTCATTTCAATCAATCCAAAGCCCGACATACGCCCCACCTGAATGCGCGCACGATCACGCTTCAAAGCTTCCTTTAAATGGCGTTCAACCGCGGCATTGTTTTTGGGTTCATCCATATCGATAAAGTCAATCACAACCAATCCGGCCAGGTCGCGTAAACGCAATTGACGAGCCAATTCTTCGCAAGTTTCCAAATTGGTTTGCAATGCCGTTTCTTCAATGCTGTGCTCACGGGTAGAACGACCTGAGTTCACATCCACAGCCACCAACGCTTCCGTTTGATCAATCACGATATACCCACCGGATGGCAAGCGTGCAATGTGGTTATGAATTTGTTCCAACTGAGCTTCCACTTGATATTGGCAGAACAAAGGGACTTTTCCCTTATATTCTTTTACCTTTTTCACCTGAGCCGGCATTAAGGATTTGACCAACGCCTTTGTTGTCTTAAAGGAATTTTCACCTTCAACAATAATTTCATCAATATCAGTTGTAAACACGTCACGCAAAGAGCGTTTGATAATGTCTCCTTCTTCATGAATTAATTTAGGCGCAATGGATTTAAGCGTTAACTCACGAATTTGGCTCCAAGTCTTAATCAGGTAATCAAAGTCGCGCTTAATATCTGTTTTTGTTTTACCTTGACCAGCCGTCCGAACAATAACACTCATTCCTTCTGGAATTGATAATTTATCCACGATTTCTCGCAAATCTTTGCGATCTTGTGCGTTCGCAATTTTACGAGACACACCACCACCGCGGCTGTTATTTGGCATCAACACACAAAAGCGACCAGCCAATGATAAATATGTTGTCATGGCGGCACCTTTATTGCCCCGTTCTTCTTTGACGGCCTGAACCAACATCACTTGGCCGGGGTGAATGACTTCTTGAATCCGATACTTTTTATAAAAAGATGGGCGAACGCGCACAACTTCGTCGTTTTCGCTCACATTTTCCACATCTGTATCGTTTTCTTCTGTCTCATCGCTATCCGTTTCTGTTGCCATTTCTTTTTTCAAGGCCTCACGGTCATCCACCGGAATCTGATAATAATCCGGATGAATTTCACCAAAAGCCAAAAAGCCATGACGGTTGCCACCATATTCCACAAAGGCAGCCTGTAAAGACGGTTCAACGCGAACCACTTTCGCTAAATAGATATTTCCCTTTATTTGTTTCTTATTGGCAGTATCGACATCTAATTCATCCAGCCGACCCTCGTCCAATATAACCACGCGCGTTTCCTCGGGATGCGTGGCATCAATAAGCATTTGTTTTGACATAATTGTAATTCCTTCATATTAAATAAAAATTGTTTTGGGGCATCTTTCGATGCAAAAGACAACGCTTGGGCCGTCATTGAAACGCCCATCAGGAACATGAAAAAGTAGCACATCGTAACCATTAAAATGTTCACCTTCGTTGTCAAAAATTTTTTTGGCAGCAATTTTTTAATTGCTTTTTTTATTATATAGGTATATGAAGAAATAAGCAAGTGTTTTTTTGAATTTGGGAGAAAAATGTTAAAAAAAGTATTTGTACTTCTGCTCTGTGCCGTTTTCATGGCGACATCTGCGGTCGCACAAAAAATTCAGGATCTACGGCTTTCTGCCAATGATGCGCAAAATGTTCGTTTTGTCGTGGATTTAAGCGATCAGGCCGAAATAAAGCTTTCACGCCTATCCAATCCGCCACGCATGGTAATTGATGTTGAAAATGCGCCCTTTGAGCCCGGGGTTCGCGAAAAACGATTTTTAACCACTGGTTTTATTACGTCCATTCGAACGGGCAAGCCAACCCCCTCAACAACACGAATCGTCTTGGATTTACCATCGGACAATGTGACCGAAAAGCACTTTACTCTTGCGCCCCAGGCGGGCAGCCCCTGGCGCTTTGTGATAGATTTAAAACACAACACGCCCCAAGTAAGTGTTAAGGCCTTTTCTAACGACGCTCAAAACATCGCCACTCAAGCACCCCAAAAATCTGAGCCAGCCAAAAAATCTGTCACCAAAAAGAAAATTGTCATGTTGGACCCTGGGCACGGCGGGCAAGATCCAGGCGCTATTTCAAGATCTGGCAAGTATGAAAAGGATCTAACGTTAAAAATGGCCAAAGAAACAAAAGTTTTGTTGGAAAAAGCTGGTTATAAAGTTGTTATGACGCGGGATAAAGATTATTACGTTACCTTGCGCGGGCGCATTGAAAAAGCACACAAGGCCAACGCTGATTTATTTATTTCCATCCACGCCGACAGCGCCGCCAGCTCTTCCGCCAAGGGACTGTCTGTTTATACCATTTCTGAAAAAGCTTCCGATAAAGAAGCCGCTGCCTTAGCTGAAAGCGCCAATAAAGCAGATATTTTGTTTGGTATGGATTTAAGTGAATATCAACCCGAAGTGGGCAATATTTTGATTGACTTTGCTAAAACCTATACCATGGATCAATCCGCCAAATATGCAGACGAAGTGGTAAAAGAAATGGCTAAGGAAGTGACCTTGCGCCCCAAAGCACACCGTTATGCGGGATTTGCTGTCTTAAAATCACCTAATATCCCATCCGTTCTGCTAGAAATGGGTTATCTGTCCAACCGCGACGAAGACAAACAATTACAAAAAGAAAGTTATCGTAATAAACTTTCCAAGGCATTGGTGCGTGCCGTCAATACATACTTTACGAAACATGTAGAACAATAAGCTTGCGTTTTTTCACATTTTAAGGTATAATAATACCCGTCAGGCAACTGACTATGATGCTAAACGGCAAATGGAATAGATGTTGTGGACTCGGGGGCGGTACCCGACACCTCCACCATTTATGGGGGTGACACAGTTTCGACACGCATAGTAAAGATTTCGCTTTGTATCCGGCATGGTATCCACCGTTATCGGGCTAAAAAAAATAAATGCGAACGATAATGCTCGCGTTGCAATGGCCGCTTAATTGCGTCTAAAGCAACATTTGATCCTGAAGTCCATTTAGCGACATCAGTGGGGTTTGGGGATGAACCTAGCAACAGAATCATCCCCACTTTTATAAGGGGATTTTTATGAAGGATTACACACCATTTCTACAAAAGGCTTTTCGCGTTGCCACCCATGATATTTTAGCAGATGTTGCTAAAAATGGATTGACGGATGGGGCCTATTACATGATTACCTTTGAAACACCCCAAGCAACCATCCCTGATTTTATGCGCCCCCAATATCCAAAAGAAATGACCATTATCTTACAAAATCAATTTGAAAACTTGGTCGTGGATGAAGACAAATTTTCTGTGGACTTAAGTTTTGGCGGTGTTACCAGCACTGTCGTTATTCCTTTTCATACATTAAAAGCATTCGTGGATCCCGATGCCCAATTTGGGTTTAATTTTACCCCCTTACCAATGCCCCAAAAAGAACAAGATCATCCTGCAGAGGTAATCGATTTAGCCAGCCGCCGGAGAAAAAAATGATTCGTAAACACTCTGTTGTTTTATCCGGACATGCTACTAGTTTTTGCTTAGAAGATGAATTTTGGCAAGCATTAAAAGATATTGCCCAACAAAAAGGATTGGCCGTCCGCCAATTATTAATGCAAATCGACAATACTCATACCGGTAATTTATCCAGCGCTATACGAGTCTATGTCTTAAAAGAGCTAAAAAAATAAACATCCCGTCGGTTAAGCGGGATGTTTGCTTTTATTTAATCGCAGAATCGGAAGCACTATGACCACCACTTGTTGAGCCATAAGTAATGTTTACAGTCTGTCCTCCCATAGAAGAGCCGACACTGTCTTTAAATGTTTTACAAAAAGCACATGTATCGTCTGTTGGCGCTGTGGATCCTTGAATTTGAATTTGCATAGCTGCGCTAGACGTTGCCGGGGTCACTTTTATGTTTGTGACGGGATCCAACCCCGAAGGAAATGTACCATATTTTGCCGTATATGTTGTTTCTGTCCCAGCTGTTTCTGCGGCAATAATTGTCATTGAAACGGCATTTGCCAATTCATTGGCTTTGTATTTTTTCATCGCCATTGTGTAGCCAGCGATACCACCAACGGATAAGACACCAATAATGGCTAACACACCCAACATTTCGACCATTGAACGGCCAGATTCATTTGTTATCATTTTATATTCTCCTTTCTTAAATTTGTATATCAAATATACACTCATAATTTTTCCAATTACAAGCTTTTTTTACCAAAAGCACCAAATAACTACTATGCCCAAAATAATGCGATAAAGCGCAAAGACAAAGAATGAAGCTTTTTGCACCCATTTCATCAAAAACGCAATGGCCATCAAACCAAAGAGTGCGGCAGCAATCATAGACACACCTAAATCCGTCGGCGCGGGCAGTTCAATTTTTCCTTCTAATGCTTGCCAGGTTGTATACATGCCAGCTAACGCAATTGTTGGGATGGAAAGCAGCATTGAAAAACGTGCGCTTTCTTCACGCTTAAAACCACGCCAACGCGCACATGTCATCGTAATGCCCGAACGACTTGTCCCGGGAATAAGGGCCAAAATTTGGGCAAGTCCAATTAAAAACGCATCTTTATATTCCATTTGATCGATCTTGCGGTGACACGGGTACTTATCATCTACACGCCATAATAACCATCCAAAAAAGATTGAACAAATTCCAACAATGATAGCTCCACGCAAAAGTGGTAAGTGGAAATAATGGATTATTAATCCAAGTACAATAACAGGCAATGTCGCGACGAACAGCTGCATCATGAGGCGCAAATTCCTGAGCGACATCATATCCCAAATATCACGCCAAAAATAAATGATAACCGCCAACAGCGTACCAACATGCAAGGCAACATCCACCCCTATGCTTTGGTGAGACAGCCCCGACAAACTGGCCAACAACAAATGTCCTGACGAACTGATGGGCAAAAACTCCGTCAAACTTTGAACTAAAGCCAAAAAAATTAATGAGACCATCCAAAACTCCTTTCGTATAAGGTACTTTTTTTTATTCAAGCTGTCAAGTATACCCCTTGCCTTTTTATAAAAAAATTTTTATACTGATAAACATGTATCAATTTGTTTGGCCTTTTGTTTTTCTTTTACTGCCTTTGCCACTGATTTTGCGGCAGCTTTTATCTGCCTCAAATTCCGAACAACAGGCCATGCCTGGCGCGTTAAAAGTCCCCTTTTTTGAACGTTTAAAAAAACTTGGAAATCAACGCAGTGTTTCTCATCGCGCACTTTCTCCACTTTTGTGGACCCTTGTTTGGATTTTATTTGTCACAGCCGCCGCACGTCCTGTCTGGATTGGAGATCCAATTATGCAGGAAAAAGAAGTGCGTAACATCGTTCTAACCATGGATGTTTCGGGCTCAATGGAAGAAGAAGACTTTGATGTGAATGGACGTCCTATGACACGGTTAAACATGGTCAAACATTTAGCCCAAGACTTTATTCAAAAACGCAAAGGTGATAATTTGGGCTTAGTTATTTTTGGTTCAGAAGCCTACACCTATACTCCACTTTCGCCCGATACAAAAAGCTTGTTGGGGCTTATGGATGAAATTGGCATTGGTATTGCGGGCAATCAGACCGCCATGGGTGACGGCTTGGCTTTGGCTGTTCAAACAGTTGCTTCTGTCCCCGAAAAAGCACGCATTGTTATCTTAATGTCCGATGGCTTTGCAAATGCGGGCGTTGTTCAATTGGAAGAAGCCCTTCAACTGGCTAAAAAGTCAAACGTGAAAGTTTATACCATTGGCATCGGATCTGATCGCCAAACAATTCAAGATTTTTTGGGCTTTGTTCAGATCAATCCATCCTTGGATCTGGATGAGGATGCCCTTAAGCACGTAGCAGCGGAAACGGGTGGACAATATTTCCGCGCCAAAACCACAGCAGATTTGCAAAAAATTTATAATCTTATTGATGAATTGGAAACAACCAAAGCCGAAGAAACCACCATACGTCCCAGGAAAGAAATGGCGTATTGGTTTATCTTAGCTGGCTTAACCTTGTGGATGTTGGGCTTTTTAATTGGAGGGCGCGCATGATTTTTATTCGACCGTTCCTTCTTTTGCTATTGCTCATTCCATTTATATCTCGCATTATTCGGCATTATCAGCCTACTGAAACCCCTTGGACAAAATGGGTTGATGCCAATTTATTGCCCTATTTAATTATCGGTGGCAAAAAGAGTGCACGCTACAAATTGTGGCGTTGGTCGTTGATCGGGCTGTGGTCAACTTTTGTGATTGCTGCCGCAGGTCCAGCTTTTCAAAAACTGCCTGTCCCAGTTAGCCGCGATTTACCTAACACTGTGATTATTTTTGACTTGGGTCCCGCTATGCAGGGATCCTCATTAACAGCAGCTCAAATTAAGTTGCATGATTTACTGACCGCATTAAAGGGAAATCGCACCGCGCTGGTTTTATATGACGACAAAGGATATACCGCCATTCCTCTGACAGAAGATCGGGCTTTAATTCGAGCTATTATTCCCACTTTAGATCCTTCTGTTTTGCCAAATCCAACCGCACAAAAACCAGCCGCCGCCTTTAGTTTAGCCAACGATTTAATTAAACAAACGGGGGGCAAAGGACGCATCCTTTATCTGACTGCCGGTGGTGTTGATACAAAGAACATCGAAACCCCCTATCCTTTAGGCATTCTAGGCCTTGATGACAGTGCCATCTCGCCTGCCTTAAAAAGATTGGGAACTTATCATGCAAAAACACCAGATGCCTCCGATATTTTATCTTTATTAGACGCAACAAATCCCGAAACAACTATGCAGCTTGACATAAGCGAACAAACTGACGTTTGGGCAGACTTGGCTGGATTTTTGGCTTTGATCTTGTTGCCCTTTTTTGCACTCACCTTCCGCAAAGGCTTTTTGTTTATTATTCTGTTCCTCGTATGTATTCCATCGCACGCTTCATTCTTTTTAAGGCCCGATCAGGAAATGTATCAACAACAAACCCAAGCCATTACAGATTATCGACAGGGCCATTATGACAAAGCCATTCAAGGTTTCAAAGATCACCCCTATAATTTAGGGAACGCCCTGGCTCATGCTGGTCAAATTCAAGAAGCTATTCAATCATACGCCGAAGCATTAAAACAAAATCCGGACGATGAAGATGCGCGTTTTAACAAGGAGTATTTAGAAAAACAATTACCTCCGCAAGATCAAAATTCGCAAAACAACCAAAACAATCAAGATCAACAGAATCAGGAAAATTCTGATCAAAACGATCAAGAGGGGCAAGATAATCCCGATCAGCAAGATCAGCAAAATCAAGACAAAGAATCCGATGAGCAACAAGATTCTGCTGAACAGCAACAGGATCAACCAGAACAACAACCTCAACCCGATCAAAGCGAGGCCGAACAGCAAGAGCAGCCCCAACAAATTGATGAAAATGATAAAGAGAAATCTCCCTTTAACCAAGACGAACAACAAGTTCTAAATAGATTGCGCACAGATCCATATCGTGTGCTGCGTTACCGATTACAACAACAAGCGAGGAAACAATGAAAAAGTTATGTATTCTTTTAATTCTCTGTTGGGCTGCCATCGCCCAAGCGCGTATCACCGCCGAAATTACACCCAATCCGGTCAAACAAGGTGATGCTGTTGAATTGATTTTATCATCGGATACCGCTTTTTCCGGCGTTCCCAACATAGAAATTTTGAAAAAAGATTTTGTTATCGGCGGGCAACAACGCCGCCAATCCGCGCAATGGGTTAATGGAAAGGGGCAATCTGTTCATCAGCTTATTTACACCCTTTTCCCCAACAAATCCGGCACCATTACCATTCAGGGCCTTAAGGTTGACAATGAAAACATTGCTCCCCTTACCCTTTCTGTTCGCTCCGATGCAAAATACGAGACAAAAGGGAACCTTACCGTAACCGTTGAATGTCCCAAAAATGCTATATACCCCTCACAAAAGTTGCTCTGTCAAGTTTATTTGGATGACGGAATTGGCTTAACTGACGGACAAATTATTCCCCCCCAGACAGACAATGGCACATGGGAACAAGTTTTACCGCCGCTTCCAACCGCCTCTTCTAAATCGGGGGTAAACCGCTATCAAAGTGCTTTTGCCTTTACGCCTAAAAAAAGTGGCACATTAAAAATGGATCCTTTTATTTTTCAAGGCGAAGCGCGTGTTGATATGGGATCCCGCCAATACAACAGCATCATTGATTTCATGTTTATGAATCTTACATCTCATGCCACACGTCCTGTTGCCACGCAAAGCCAGCCTTTCGATTTACTGATAAAAGAAAAGCCCGCAAATTATAAAGGATGGTGGTTACCAAGTCCTCGTGTTACCTTAACAGAATCATATCAACTGCCAGACAATATTTCCGTTGGCGAACCAATCTCACGCACACTTACCTTAAGTGCCCGCGATGTTTTGGCTGATAATATGCCGGTTCCGGAAGCCCCCTCGACCGATGGATTAAAAGTTTATGCAAATCCGGCTCAACGAATGGACAACGTCGATGGTGGACAAGTTACCGTTACAATGACCTTCGTCCCAACACGAGGGGGAGAAGTTACCCTGCCCGCTATTCAAGTACCTTGGTTCAATTCCACCAAAGAAACAATTGAAACAGCAATCGTGCCCGAACGCAAGATTTTTATTCCCAAGGATGCCACCACCACACCAATCGTTCCACCCATTATAAAAAATGATGTAAAAACGGCATCGGAACCAACAATACAATCTGAACCAACGACACTCCCAACACAAACGCCCGCACAAATTCCATGGGTATGGATTATACTTGCCTTAGCCGGGGCTTTCCTCTTGGGAATTGTCGTTACCTTCCTTGTCTTAAGAAAGCACCATGCCATAGAGAAGAAGAAAAAGAAAACCCTGCCAGATTTATATCCTTTTTAATAAAAAGTTCTTGACTTTTAATTAAAAATCGGGTAAAACTATTGGCACGAGTTTTATCAAGGAAAGGATTTTTAACATGACAAAGAAATGTTTGGTAACTGAAAAGGGCGTGATGGCGGGCAACAACAACTGCTATTCCAAAAAGAAATCTCGTCGTCGTTTTATGCCAAATTTACAATCAGTTGCGATTTACAGCGAAATTTTGGAGACTCCTGTGACGGTGCGCATTTCATCCACGGGTCTTCGTACCATTGAAAAGAATGGTGGTTTGGATTTGTATTTGTTGAATACGCAACCATCCAAACTTTCCAAAGAATGCAAGGAATTACGTGACCGTATTGCGGCTGCCAAAGCCAAGAAAGGTGTGTAATTCATTATAATTCAAGATCAGCACCGTTTTTAATAGCGGCGCTTTTTTTATAAAAGGAGGAAAACAATGTCAGAAACTTATGAACGCCCCAGTTGGGATGAATATTTTTTGGAAGTCATGCATGCTTTGGCCAAACGCGCCACTTGCGATCGTGGACGCACCGCTTGTGTGATTGTAAAAGACAAACAAATTCTTTGCTCTGGCTATGTTGGCTCCCCCTCTGGATTACCACATTGTGATGAAGTTGGCCATCTGATGAAAAGGGTGGTTGATGACGATGGTACAATCAGTGAACACTGCATGCGTACCATTCATGCCGAACAAAATGCCATTTGCCAAGCGGCCAAACGTGGCGTTTCCATTGAAGGGGCAACCATTTACTGTAAGTTGGCGCCCTGCCGCACCTGCGCGATGTTATTAATTGCTTGCGGTATTAAGCGAGTCGTCGCAGAATACAAATATCATGCTGGATCTGAGGCAGAAGACATGATGAAGCAAGCAGGCATTCAAATTGATTACGTCCACGATGAAACGTTACAATACAAATAATGACTTGCTTTGTTTCCATTTTTATCTTATCATTTTATTAGTAATTGGGAGATCTTTGTGCGCACACCTTACTTTTATTTAAGCTTGTTTTTATTGTTGTTTTCATCAAGCGCTCTTGCTTTTGGTGGGGGCGGTGGTGGCCACCGCACGGATCGAGTTCATGAATGGTATGGCGTTCACACTATTGGTGTTCATATTGATGGTAATGACACATCTCCCGATA
>JAFPYS010000003.1 GCA_017412085.1 Alphaproteobacteria bacterium | reverse complement strand
CGGTGTTGAAATGGTCATGCCTGGCGATAACGTCAAGATGACAGTGAAGTTGATTGTGCCAGTGGCTATGGCTGAAGGTTTGCGCTTCGCTATTCGTGAAGGCGGACATACAGTCGGCGCTGGTGCTGTGTCCAAGATTTTAAAGTAATCTGACACGGTATCAACCGAAAATAAAAGTCCCGCGAATTCATTCGCGGGATTTTTTATTTCTTTTTTTCTTACTTGAAAAAGACATCTTTTTTGTCAATGGTTTAAATAATAAACCACCCGTTTCCGGCTCACATTCCATCAATACGACACGAATTTCATCGCCCATTCTGTATATCTTGCCACTTCCGCGACCAACAAGTTGTTGTGCCTCATCATCGTATTCATAATAATCACCCGTCATCAGGCGAAATGGAATAAAACCATCGGCACCATATTCATCTATGGCCACAAACAATCCAAATGCCGTCACGCTGGAAATCCGCCCCGTAAACGCTTCACCCTCACGACCAGACAAAAAGCTAGCTGTATAACGATCTACAGCATCCATTTCTGCAGCAGCAGATTGACGTTCTGTGGCAGAAATATGTTCTGCGATATTAGAAAAAGTATCAGCTTCTTCTGATGTCAAAGCTCCTGCCCCCAAATGCAGAGCCTTTATTAATGCGCGATGCACCAATACATCGGCATATCTTCGAATCGGAGATGTAAAGTGTGCATAATGACTGAGCGCCAAACCAAAGTGTCCGATATTATCTGGCGAATATTCCGCCTGCGATTGGCTGCGCAACACAAATTCATTGATGGCGTAATCTTGTTTGGTCCCGTCCGCCCTTAATAAAATCTCGTTAAAATCCTTTGGACGCGCATCATCACCAATCGCTTTATAGTGCAAACTTGTCAAAAACGCATTTAAACGCTCGCGTTTTTCCTCACTTGGGCGATCATGCACGCGATACATGGTAGGTACGTCTGCTGCTTCCAATGTTTCCGCTGCCGACACATTAGCCAAGATCATCAACTCTTCAATCAATTTCATGCTATCTAAAGATTCGCGAACCTTGATCGCTTTTACTTTTCCCTTGAGATCCAAAACGACCTGGCGTTCCGGCACATCCAATTCCAAAACACCTCGATTTGAACGCTGTTTTGCCAATACACGATACACCTTGTGCAACACATCAATTTCTTGTTCTAATCCAACGATAGGGGTGCGCCCATCCAAAGCCGCCTGCACTTCTGGATAAGTTAAACGGCGTACTGATTTAATCAATGCACGACGAAAAACGTGGCGTAGTTTTTTACCTTGTTTATTTAACCACACCTCGCAAACCATAGCGGCCCGTGTTTCATTAGGATTAAGCGAACACACACCATTTGACAGCTCAAAAGGCAACATCGGCAAAACCCGGTCTGGGAAATACGTGCTGTTTCCACGCAAACGAGCATCCATATCCAACGCAGATCCCGGACGCACGTACCACGCCACATCCGCAATCCCTACCATAACATGAAAGCCTTCTGTTGTTTCCTCTGCCCATACGGCGTCATCAAAATCACGCGCATCAGCACCATCTATTGTCACAAAAGGAATGGCGCGCAAATCCTCATGCTCTTTATCCACGGGGGGAATGGTTAAATGTTGCGCTTGTTTTTCAGCCGCCTCCGTAAAAGCAACAGGTAAACTGTGTTGATAAATCGCAATCAACGTGGGTGCAAATGCCTCACTAAAATTACCAATTTTCTTGATAAAAGTTGCCTTAGGATTGCGATCCCTCACCATGGGAATATCCGCCACAACAATATCTTTGTTTTGCAATTTAACAGAAGGCGGCACTTGAATAAGCTCAAAATCTCGAGATAACCTGCGATCTACCGAATGAACATATCCATCTTCATAGATACCAACCATGTGATTTTCACCGGCTGTCATGCGACGCAAAGTCACGCCCTCATATAACTTATTACCAATGGGCTTAACGGATACCTGCACGACATCGCCCACGCCAGCCGGCGGGACCAATTTGTCTGCTGTAATTGTAATCTGTGGCATGGCCTTATCCGCTGGCCATTCCAGAGGACGCGCCAACAAATCCCCCATAGAATCCAATCCTGTAATTTCAACAACGACACGTTCCGGCAAAGCATCAGTAATACCAATCTTGCGACCGCCGGATCCCCCTTGAATCTCATTCTTTTCTTTTAAATCTTTTAAAATTTTTTTTAAGTGAATGCGATCATTTCCCTTGATATGAAAAGCACGCGCTACATCCCGTTTTGTAACGGGTGTCGATTGTGCTTTTAAATAATCAAGCACCTCTTCCATGGAAGGCACAGTTTGATGTTTTGTTTGCTTTTTCATACTGCCAGTTTAACGATTTTTTCGAAAAGAGGCAAGTTCTATTTCAGTGCATCATTTTGTTTGGCAATTAATTCTTGGATACCTTTTTCAGCCAACGCTAACAATTGCGCAAACTCATCTTTTGAAAAAGGTGCCCCCTCTGCCGAGCCTTGAATTTCGATTAATTTACCATCCGCTGTCATCACAAAATTGGCGTCTGTGCCGGCATTTGAATCTTCAGCATAATCTAAATCCAAAACCGGCTCACCATTAATAACGCCACAAGAAACAGCCGCCACTTGTCCCACAATAGGACTGTGTTCGATGCTGCCTTTTGCCAAAGCATCATCAACCGCCATTTTTAACGCAATATATGCGGCTGTAATACTGGCTGTTCTGGTGCCACCATCTGCCTGCAACACATCGCAATCAATTTTTATCGTCTTATTTGGGATTTGATGCAAATCCACAACAGCACGCAATGAACGCCCTATCAAACGTTGAATCTCTATTGCCCGCGAATCTTGCTTACCTTTTACAGCATCACGATCTTTGCGAATATTTCCTGCATGCGGCAACATCCCATATTCTGCCGTTAACCAACCACCAAATTTTTGTTGTTGTTTCATCCAAGATGGCACTTTATCTTCAATCATAACGGTGCACAAAACATGTGTATCTCCCCACTTAATTAAACATGAACCCGGGGCATATTTATTGACATGTGTTTTGATTTCAATTGAACGCAATTCATCGGCTGCGCGACCAGAAGGTCTTGTCATTTTAAACTCCTTTGCTTGTTGCAGTAAGTTTAGCATTTTTCATAAAAAAAGGCAAGTGCTCTTGATTTTTTGAACACAAGTGATTACATATATAAGTATAGAAA
This sequence comes from Alphaproteobacteria bacterium, assembly GCA_017412085.1. GTDB lineage: Bacteria > Pseudomonadota > Alphaproteobacteria > CAAHEQ01 > UBA3637 > UBA3637. The sequence goes on along the minus strand of JAFPYS010000003.1, from coordinate 16,603 downwards.
AGGAAGGTGTGCTATGGACAAGAAAAAAGAACACAAAACAGAAGAAAAAAAAGAGCAAAATATCGCTACTCAAGCAGATGACCAAGTGGCACATTTGCAAGATGAAGTATTGCATTGGAAAGATTTAGCTTTGCGCAATGCTGCAGAGGTTGAAAACATGCGTAAGCGTTGTGCTTTAGATATGCAAAACACCGCCCGATATGCCAACAAAGATTTTGCTTTGGATATGCTGCCCGTCATGGACAACCTGGAGCGTGCCTTAAAAACGGCAAAAGTGGAAATGGGCAAATCCGACAAACCATGTGAGCCTTTCTTCACAAGCTTATTACAGGGCGTTGAAATGGTACACAAACAATTAGAAGATGCTTTAAGTAAAAACCACGTTCACAAAATGAACGATGCGGGACATGTTTTTAATCCCGACAAACATCAGGTCATTCAACAAGTTGAAGATCCATCAAAGCCAGCCGGAACGATTGTTGAAGAATTACAAACAGGTTATACCATCGGCGAAAACCGCGTGTTGCGGGAAGCTATGGTTGTGGTGACGAAATAGGTTCAAACGCGTCAATAATTGGCTTAAATTCATTTAAGACTTGACGGTAAACGCGGCGTTTAAATGGAATGACAAGGTATGGCACTTTTTTCGGTGCTACCCAACGTGCACCACAAAATTCTGGGCGTTTTTCGTTTGTGAAAACAAAATCTTTTGAATTGCCCTTAAAATATAATAAAAACCATTTTTGTTTATTTCCATCGATTGACGTCCGCATATTTTTCGGCAGCTCATATGTTAACCATTGTTGAGATTCTGCTAAAATTTCAACTTGATCTGAATTAAGACCAATTTCTTCGTGCATCTCACGCCACAACGCCTGTTCTGGTGTTTCCCCCTCTTCTATTCCACCTTGTGGCATTTGAAACCGATATGGCGAATCTTTCGGCCAACAGCGCTTTCCCAAAAAAACACGCTTTTTAGAATCTATCATCATAAAACCTATCGATTGACGATACGTTAAATTATTTTCCATTCTGGCCTTCCTTTTGCTCTGCAAAAACGGCCATTGCTTTTAAAATATCTAATGCACGATCCAACTGATAATCTTTCTTTTCGGCATTATCTGTATCGCTCTTTTCCTCTACCTTTGGAGCTTCTGTATCCTTAGCCTTTTTCCCTTCCTCAGCAGATAACGCCCCATCCAAATCTCCCTCGGCCCAGCCAGTAATCTTTGGTAGCACCTTTAATTCAGCTCGAGGAATTTCAACATCGGGCGTAATTCCTTTTGCTTGAATAGAATTACCCGAAGGTGTGAAATAACGCGCTGTCGTGATTTTAATAGCCCCAAAACCAGGAATTTCTCGAATCGTTTGCACAGATCCCTTTCCAAATGATTTTAATCCAACGATCACTGCGCGTTTATGATCTTGCAAAGCACCCGCCACAATTTCGGACGCAGAAGCGGATCCTTCATTAATCATAACGACCAGGGGCAATCCATCAATCATATCTCCAGTCTTGGCCGAAAAACGCAATGTTTCTTCTGGTTTTCTGGAACGTGTGGAAACAATTTCTCCTTGTGCCAAAAAAGTATCCGCTACTCCCACTGCTTGATCCAATAAACCACCTGGATTATTACGAATATCCAGCACAAATCCAATCAAATTGGCGCCGATTTTTTCCTTTAATTCCTTAATGGCACGATGTAATTCTGATGTTGTTTTTTCACTGAATGTCAACACCCGAAGATAACCAACATTCCCCTTCGCTTCAAATTTAACAGGATCTACCTTGATGATGTCTCGCTTTAATGTTAATTCAAACGGTTCTTTGTTTTTGCGTGAAATTTTAACTTTTACCTTTGTTTTGGGTTCCCCGCGCAAACGTTTAACTGCCTCATTTAAAGACAAACCAATAACGGAGGTTCCATCAATGTGTGTGATGTAATCACCGGCTTGAATTCCTGCGCGGAATGCCGGTGTATCATCGATTGGAGAAACAACGCGCACCAATCCATTTTCACTTGAAACTTCCATACCAACGCCCCCAAACTCACCCTTTGTTTGAGTTGCCATTTCATCCATTTCTTCTTTATCCAAAAAGCCAGAATGAGGATCTTGCGCTGTTAACACGCCATTTAAAGCCTTTTCCACCATTGTTTTATATGAAACATCTTCCACATAATCTTCCTTGATCAATTTTAAAGAAGAACCCAACAATTCCATTAACACATACACATCTTCTGTTTCTGGAACTTTTGCCTCAGGAGTCGGAGCCGCCAACGCCGGAAAAACAACCATTAAACCAAGTAAAAATAATTTTTTCATATTTCCTCCTATCCAACAAACCACGGCCGCGGATTAATTGCCTGACCATTTTGACGAACTTCCAAATAAAGTGCTGTATAATCAGCGCCCATACGACCAATCGGTTCTCCCGTTAACAACTGACTGCCCACAGACGTCGTTATTATATCCATTCCCGCCAATACCGTCAAGAAATTATCCCCATGATCAATAATGACAAGTTTTCCGTAATTTTGAAACGGCCCAGCAAACAAAACTGTTCCATCAAATGGCGCCGCAACTTGTGCTCCCGCCCGCGTTGTTAACACCATTCCTTTTGCATGAGATTGACTGGCCCCTGTGGTATCACCAAAATTCTGCGTCACACGTCCTTGGGCAGGAAAGGCCAACGACCCACGCGCCCGGGCAAATGCCCCCGTTCCAAATCCCTTTGAAGACGACTTTGTGATTGCCCGTTTTCTTTGTTGTTCTTTTTCAATATTTGCCAACAAATCCTTCAAACTTTTTGCTTCCTTTGCTAACTTTTCTGCCTTGGCTTTTGATTTTTCATACGAGGACGCATACTGCGCCTGCAAAACTTTTTTCTGCTGAGCCAATTTTTCCATTTGCTCATTTTTATCCGAAAGTTCTGCAGTCGTCGTCCTGATTGCCGAAATCTTTGATTGCAAATCAAGCCTCACCTGACTCAAGGCGTTTAGATCTTCTTGTGTTTGTTTCTGTATTCCACCAACGATTGGAAAACTATATTGCATTAACCGATGAGAACGCAACATCTGAATAGGGGTCTTAGATTGAACCAATAAAATTTCACTCGGTCTCAGCGCTAAAGTTTGCATACCCTGCATAATTTTTGCCATCTGTAAAGATGACAGGGAAAGCCGCGCTTCCAATTCTTGCCGTTCATTTTCTAATTCTTTCTTTTTTTGTTCTAAAAGAGAAAGTTGATCCTCGTGTTTGCGCACCGTTTTTGCCAAAGAGACCATTTCTTTCTGAACATCTTTTACTTCTTTATCCAGAGCTTTTGATTTACGCTGACTTTCCGCTTGTTGCTGTTTGGCCTGTTTTATTTCGGCTTCAATTTTGGCTAAATCCTTTGCTGTCGGAGCTGCCAACACCGGCGCTCCAAGGCACAAAAGAAGCGAAAAAATCAAAATCCTTTTACTCAAATCTTATTTCCTTTCGATCAAAGATTCACCCGTCATTTCTTGTGGTTGTTGAAGGTGCATCAAATCCAACAACGTCGGAGCAACATCGGCCAAGCGTCCCTCTTTCAAGCCCTTTACTCCCTCACCATTAACTAAAACAGCTTGTACCGGCGTAGAAGTATGGGCTGTTTTTGGGGCCCCATTTTCATCAACCATGTCTTCCACATTACCATGATCGGCCGTGATAAACAACGCACCGCCTTTATCCATTACAGCTTGCACTAAACGACCAACACACGAATCCACCGTTTCAACCGCTTTAATTGCCGCAGAAATAATTCCCGTATGTCCCACCATATCTCCATTTGCATAATTCACGATAATGACGTCAAATTTGTCCGACTGGACAGCTTCCACCAATTTATCCGTCACTTCAATTGCAGACATTTCCGGCTGTAAGTCATAAGTTGCCACTTTGGGACTTGGCACCAAGATACGATCTTCTCCTTCAAACAATGTTTCCTGCCCGCCATTAAAAAAGAATGTGACATGCGCGTATTTTTCTGTTTCCGCAATCCTAAGCTGTTTCAACCCAGCATTTGCAACCACTTCTCCAAAAATATTTTTCAATTGCTCTGGCGGGAAAAGAACGTGCATCCACGCCGTATGATCCTTTGAATACTCAGTCATCGCCACAGCATCCGAAAATTTAACCACACGAGAACGTGGCGTCAAATCAAAATCCGGTTGCAACATCATGCGCGTAATCTCCCGAGCACGATCCGTGCGATAATTCGCCATCATAACCGCATCACCATCTTTCATTCCTTGATAGTCGCCAATGACACATGGAACAACAAATTCATCAAACACTTTTGCATCATAACTGGCCTGAATGGCCTCGTCAGCCGTCGCGAAACGATTACCCTTGGCATTCACAATAGCTTCATAAGCGGCCGTCACACGATCCCATCTGTTGTCACGATCCATACCATAATAACGCCCCCCAATTGTGGCAATCTTTACATGTGGCATTGAGGCAATATCTTTTTCCAACGCGGCAACGAACCCCTTGGCCGAATCGGGTGGGGTATCACGACCATCCAAAAAACCATGCAATGCAACATCAACACCGTTATCATTTAAAATACCTGCCAACGCAACAATATGTCTTTGCATTGCATGCACACCCCCTGGTCCCAACAAACCCATTAAATGACAAGTTCCTTTTGTCTCGGTCAGCTTTTTAATTAAATTTAATAAAACCGGATTTTTTTCTAATTCATGATTTTCAATTGCATTATCAATGCGCGGCAAATCCTGAAAAACAACACGACCAGCACCCAAATTCATGTGGCCAACTTCTGAATTTCCCATCTGACCATCCGGCAAACCAACATCTTTTCCAGAAGTTTTAAGCATCGTGTGGGGCCATGTTTCAAGTAATTTATGCCATACAGGGGCTTTTCCCATTTCAATTGCATTGTTTTCTTTTTTCGGATTAAAACCCCAACCATCTAAAATACATAAGACAACCGGTTTTTGTGTCATTTTCTTTCCTTTCCAAATCTTCTCTTTACGTCTTTAATGATAAGAGTATAGTCAAAAAAATGAAAAAAGTGTATCTTTTTTTGAAAAAAAGCGTGCTTTTTGAAAAAAAACTTGCTACATTAGAGAAAACGAGAAGGAGGATATTATGTCGCTTTTAAACAAAATTTTTGGTCATAAAAATAAACCAATTACCATCGAAGAGCTGCAAAAAGCGCTCAAAAATCGCGAATTTGTCTTTTATTATCAACCAGAATGGGATCTTAAAACGAATCGGGCGATTGGCGTTGAAGCTTTGATGCGTTGGGAAAGCCCAAAACGTGGTTATGTACCCCCAATGGAATTCATCCCCTTACTTGAAGAATCTGGTATTATTCATGATTTTACCTATTTCTTGTTTGACGAAACATTGTCCGCCCTGTCTGAGCTGCACAAGATTGATCCAAGTTTGTTCATGGCCGTTAACTTGTCCGTCAGCCAATTACGGGAAAACGATTTAATTACAACAATTCAAAAGAATTTGGAGGCACACAACATTGATCCAAAATGTTTGGAGTGTGAATTTACCGAATCTCAAGAGTTAACAGATGAAATTTTATCCAATGGTGTTTTGGACAAACTAGCTGATTTACAAATCCCCGTTTCTATTGACGACTTTGGAACAGGTTATTCATCTTTTGAAAGACTAAAACAAATGAATGTGCGCAAATTAAAAATAGATTTATCCTTTATTCGCACGCTTATGGAAGATGAAAAAAACAAGTCTATTGTTGCATCCATGATTAAATTGGGACACGATTTGGGTTTCCCCGTTTTGGCCGAAGGTGTCGAGACAACAGAGCAGCAAGAGTGGCTGAAACAAAATGGGTGTGATTTTGCCCAAGGATATTGGTTTTCTCGTGCTCTTCCGCTGGATCAATTGAAACCCTTTTTAAGCGAAAACTTAAAAAAATAGAATTTCTGTAAAAAAATTATTGCAAAATGTTTTTTTTTCGCTTATATTCAAATTGTTGAGCGAAAAGGAGTATTACAATGACACACGAAATCAATGAAGAAAATATCCGCGTTGCCGCATATTATATCTGGGAACAAGCGGGTCGTCCAGAAGGAAAAGACAAGGAATGCTGGATTAAGGCTTGTGAACAATTGTTTGCAGTTAAAGCCCCTAAAAAGGTAGCAAAAAAGACCGCAAAAGTTGTTGCTAAAGCTGTTTCCAAGCCCAAGAAAGCAGTTGCAAAGAAAAAGGTTGTAGCAGCGGCCGTAAAAACACCCGTCAAAAAGGTTGCCGTTGTCAAAGCGCCTGTAAAGAAAGCTCCTGCAAAAAAGGCTCCAGCAAAGAAAACTCCTGCGAAAAAAGTTGCCGTCAAAAAACCGGCCGCTAAGACTCCAGCCAAAAAAGCTGCCGTCAAACCACGCAAGAAGTGACCTTTGCTTTTCTTTTCAAAGAAACAAAAAAACAGGGCGGTAAAGCGTCCTGTTTTTATTTGGCTAAATATATTGAGCTAGCTCCATTTTAATATCGTTCAGTTCTTGGACAAGCGCCTGAATATCTGCTTTCTGATTGCCTGTCTGCGGAAGAGGATCTCCCAGAGCATCTGATTGCTTTAATTTCTTCTGGACTCCCTTAATAGTCAATAAATCTTTATAAAGATAATCCCGAATTTTCGCCAACAATACAACATCTTCGGATTGATAATATCTGCGCCCCATGCGTTTTGTCGGCTTTATCTGAGAAAATTGTGTTTCCCAAAAACGAAGCACCGATGGTTGAACCTGCAACAGCTCTGCAACTTCTGTGATTGTGCGATAAGCGTGTTCAGATTTCATGTGCGCTCCTTATTTTATAGCTTTTTTCAAGAAATTCGATGGCTTAAATGATAAAACCGTCCGCTCTGTAATCACATGAGATACACCCGTCTTTGGATTACGCCCCATTCTTTTGGCTTTAGCGTGTGGAATAAAAGACGCAAATCGAGCAATTTTCACTTCCTCTTTGCGAGCAAAAGCATCTACTATACAGAACAAGGTCTTTTCAATCAATTTAAAGGAATCTGCGTGAGAAAAACCCAATTCCTGATATAAGGCCTCAGCAATATCCGCACGTGTTACAGTTCTTTGTGTCATTTTATACCTCTCATTTTCTATATCATCATCTTGCCATACTTCAAAGAAATATGCAAGTCTTTATTTATCTTTTTTATTACGGAGCTGTCGTATCATTCAATCCCGTCAAATTCAAAAAAGAAGACATTTCTGTCTTAATTTTTTCACACAAATCATTTTTGGCCATTCGTGCTGCCGCATCAATGGCGCATGCAAATGAAAACGCGTCTGCACTTCCATGACTTTTTACGGAAATACCCTTCAACCCTACCAACATAGCGCCGTTATATTGTCTTGGATCCATATTTTTCTTTAATTTTTTTAAAGCCGGTCCCGCAATCAAAAAGCCAAGAATTCCCAACGGCGACTTCTTAACGCCCCGCTTCAAAGTATGTGCAAAAAATTTAACCGTTCCCTCTAAAGTCTTTAATGCAATATTTCCAGAAAATCCATCAGACACAACAACTTGGGCAGAACCCGCAGCGATATCATTTCCTTCCACAAAACCAATAAAATTCAAATGTGATCCATATTCCTTCAATTGCCCAGCCGCCTCACGAATCTCCTCACGGCCCTTTGTTTCTTCAGAACCAATATTTAATAAACCAATTTTGGGATTGTCCTGGCCAAATAAAACCTTGTATAAAACGTCACCCATGATCGCAAACTCAACTAAATTTTGGGCATCACACTCTGCATTCGCTCCCAAATCCAAACACGCAATAGGACCCGTCTCTGATGGCAATATCGCGGCAATCGCCGGCCGATCAATACCCGGAATCATTCCCAAACAAATCTTGCTCATTGCCATTAACGCCCCTGTATTACCCGCCGACACAACAGCTTTTGCGTAACCATTTCGAACCGCCATAATGGCCTGCCACATACTGGATTCGCGGCCAGTCCGAATAGCATGAGAGGGCTTATCTGTGCCCTTAACAACTTGGGTCGTGTGATGGATTTTATAACGATTATCGGGCAATCCAACTTCCTTGATGATGGGCATTAAAATTTCTTCATTCCCAAACAAAAAGAAAAACAAGTCTTTATGTTTCTTTGCGGCCAAAGCCACCCCCTCCAATACAGAACGAGGCGCAAAATCACCGCCCATTGCATCAATGGAAATAACAGTTTGTTTGTCCATCTGTCACCCCCCAATACTTTTTAATTATTACTTGGATTTCTTAACTAAAATTTCTTTTTTATTGTAGGTTCCACAGGCTTCACATACATGGTGTGGACGAACCAACTCACCACATTTAGGACATTCCGTATAAGAACTAGCTCCCAAGCTATCGTGGGAACGACGCATATCGCGTTTAGATTTAGATGTTTTTTTCTTTGGTGTTGCCATTTTCAACTCTCTTCTTAAATTGTTAAACCATTCGTGGCTATTATTTATACACGATTTTTATTTTTTTTGCAAGTATTTTTTTGTGTATTTATAGAGATTTAATTTGCAAAAAGCAAATTTAACCGCTTTTCAATATCCCCCGGAATCCCCTTGCTCGGTACAGATTGTAAAACCGAGGCGGGCAATTGAATATCGTTTAGCTGAACATCCTTTGTCATCTTAGACGGCAACAAACGGCCATTAAATACAATTTGTACAACTTTATTCGCGTCTAAAATGACCTGACCATTACGAACAAAATAATTATCTGAATTACCAAACACCTTTCCGTAATCATTGGACGTACGCTGCAACAAAACATTCTGAAGCTTCAAGGAAGCATTTGGAATAGACAAAACGCTATTTTGAATTTCTAATGGAACAGAAAGATTCGCCGTGCCCGCCCCCACAGAAAGATTCGCCAAATGAACCGCCTTATTAAACAGATCGGCTTCTATGGGTTGCTCGTTCTTTAGATAAATCAACATATTTGCATTTTTCGTAGCAATAACAGAAGGAGGTAACGTCAGGGGAATTCCCGCGACCATTGTTGAAAATTGATTCAAACGCAAATTCTGTGCGTCCATTTGGAACAACATATCCACATCTTGGAATGGCAGTAATGTTGTAACATTCCGAATGTATAGGTGTTGATTTTGTTTGGTCGCCATAGGCTGTAATGTGTCCAAAGTCAAAACAGTATTTAATCCTTCCACCGCAATACCTTTGTCACTGAAAGATACGTCTTTCAATCCAACGGTAATCGGCCCCGAAACATTGTAGGGCCCCAACCACGAAATACCACCAGTTATTGCCACAAGCCCCGAAAAATCTGTCATTGAAGAAGCGATTCCTGGCCACAAACTCTGAACGGGAACAGGCATCTCTTTCAATTCAAAGGGGGGTACATAAATCTTTCCAACAAACGTCCTTTGTCCCAGCGAAAGCTGCCCTTCAAGTCTTGCCGAAACGGGCGTATCCTTAAAATTCAAGAAAGCGCTCGTTTGATTTCCAACTCTATTCATTTTTAAATCAAATGGGTAAGACAAGGGTGGCAAATTCTGTACCTGCACATCATATGCAGTCATCTGTACATCCGAACTATCTTGCATAAAATTCCCAACTTTCAATGTGCTGTTTTTGAAAGAAACAACGGGAGTGTTATAAGATAGCCCCTGCATATCAATAGACAACGAAGCCGTATCAGTAATATCGTCTAACAACGTTCCCCAAAACGTTGCCGTGTCAGCCAAAAGGGTCACGTCCTGTTGCATATTTTCTTCTTTGCCTACAAAGTCAATATCCTTCAATGGGATGTGGAATCGAACATGCGATGTTTCTTCATTTATTGCCAACAACCCTTCTTGCGGCAACACAGAAAATTGAAAAGCTTCTTTACTGTGGAAAGATTGATGTTGATATTGGGCCCATAAATCTTGCACCGAAACAACGGCTTCATTTTTTAGATCAATTGAACAATAAAACAAATCGTCGCAAACAATATCTACATCCGCTGTTGTATTCAATCCCATTACTCTCAAATCGGGAAGATTAAACTGCCTTGCAGAGATAGACAGGGGACCAAATATGTGAAATTGATGCATACTAGAAATGGTTAAATTTGGAACACCAAATGACAAATAACTTGATAAATCCTTTTCGGTAAGATTATTTTTCTCCCACACAATCTGTCCCGTCATATTTTTATCTTCTTTCTGGGTTAAATTTGCGGTTATATGTTTTTCAATTGTGCCATATCCCAATTTAAAATCCGCAGCAATTGTTTCCAGTGTGTTTTTATTCAATGTCATCTTAAGGGTTCCAGACAAATCCTCTGGCGAACTGCGTGGCAAGGTTAATGTCCCCTTAATCGTCAATTGCCATTCAGGATTGGCGCCCGAATCTGTAATAACCAAATTTCCGTCTGCTTTCAAAGCGGGCTGATCAACAGATAAATACATCACAATCTGTGCTTGATCCGCATACACGCTCTCCATATTAAACGATACTGGAATTGCGAATTGGCTATCTTTCAAAACCAACTGCGCTTTATTTACCGTCAATGAGTTAATCTTTAAATTCAAGCGACCTCGTTTTGGATTTTGGATGCGAGACAACAATCGAGGAACATCTTCCATAACATTAACATCTTTGTCCGTATCTATCAACACATCTAATCCATCTATGGTAACAGAACGAATACGCCTTTGCAATAAGTCCGTAAAGGTAGAATACACAATCATTGTGTCAACGGTGTAACTGCCATCTTTATCTTTTAGATTACGCACAACGATACGATCCATACCATACTCAGCCGATTCAAACTCAATATTTCTTGCGTGCAATTCGTCTTCCAAATACACGGGCAGTTGCAATCTATTATACAGTGCAAACAACAAAATCAATATTCCACTTAAATATAAAATACCCATAAAAACAGCCCACACAGAGCCTAGTGCACGGAACAACACTTCATGTGTACGCTTCACAGAATCCCACCACAGCATGATGCGCATAATACCAACCATCACACTCATCAACAATGATTTGTTTTTCTTTTTGACAACCTGGGGATCCGCATCCTGCCCAGCTATTTGGTTATAGAGTTCCGAATCCTGACCAGATGAAGGCGGCAACCCCGCATTCGATCCCGATGCGGAGCTAGGTGGTTGTGCAATATTTTGTTCTGGATCCATAAAACTCCCCTCCGCCTATAGCGTACTCTTATTTAGCACTATCGTCAAGTAATTTTTTAAAAGCGTTTTCATCTAAAATCACAACGCCCAATTCTTGCGCTTTTGTATATTTACTGCCAGGTTCAACTCCGGCAACAACAAATGATGTTTTTACACTGACAGAACTGGACACCTTGCCGCCCAACTCTAAAACCCGAGACTTGGCTTCATCACGCGAAATTGAAAGCGTTCCTGTAAACACAAAACTTTTGCCTTCTAATGGCAGATTAGCATCACTTTTTCTTACCTCTTGCACATGTAATACGCTTAATAATTTGGCTAACAATATCTGATTGTGCCCTTCGGCAAAAAAGTCAATAATATCTTGTGCCATTGTAACGCCGATTCCATCAATTTCGGTTAGTTTTTCTATACCGTCTCCCCCCGTTGATGTCGCCACAAAATTGGCCCACGTTCCAAAATGTTTTGCCAGCAGTTTTGCCGTTGCTTCACCTATTTCGGGAATACCAAGTGCATATATAAAACGTGGCAAAGAAATGTCTTTGGCTTTATCAATCGCTTCCAATAAGTTAAGAGCGGATTTTTGTCCCCACCCTTCCAAACTCAGCAACTGTAATTCATATTTATCACGCAGAGTAAAAATATCCATTGGGTTTTTAATCCAACCGAGCCCATAAAATTGTTCAATATTTTTATCCCCCAGTCCTTGGATGTCAAAGGCATCTTTTGATACGAAATGTTTAAGCCGCTCCATTGCTTGTGCTGGACAAGTCAAACCGCCCATACAGTATGTTACCGCATCGTCGCCCTCTTTGACCGCATGCGCGCCACAAACGGGACATAATTTGGGAAATTCAAATGGTTTAGAATCTGCTGGACGTTTATCTTTTACAACACGCACAACCTGCGGAATCACATCACCTGCACGCTGAACAACGACTGTATCTCCTTCACGGATATCTTTGCGAATAATTTCATCGGCGTTATGCAAGGTTGCATGTTGTACCAATACGCCGCCCACATTAATTGGTTCCAAATCCGCCACCGGTGTTAAAGCTCCTGTACGTCCCACTTGAATTCGAATCCGCTTTAAAACCGTCGTCGCTTGCTCTGCGGGAAATTTATGAGCGATGGCCCAGCGGGGAGAACGCGCAATAAATCCCAATCTCTTTTGAAGGGCAAAATCATTCACTTTATAAACAACCCCATCAATATCATATGGCAAAGAAGCCCTTTTTTCGCCTAATTCGTGGAAAAATTGTAACATTTCTTTAGCATTATGACACAACCGAATAAGAGGGTTAATTGGAAATCCCCACGCTTTTAAACTTTGTAAAAATTCCCAATGCGTTTTAAACGGCGCCCCTTCATAAGCGCCTCGCGCGTACGAAAAAATACTCAGTTTTCTTTTGGCTGTCACCGAGGAATCTAATTGACGCAAACTGCCCGCCGCCGCATTACGAGGATTAGCAAAAACCTTGTCATTTTTGGCTTTTTGTTCTTCATTCAATGCTAAAAAATCGGATTTCCGCATATAAACTTCACCACGCACATCCAATAATGACGGCACTTGCGAAAACAAATCTTCAGTTTTTAATGTTTGCGGCAATTCGCTTATTGTTTTTAAATTTTCTGTAATATCTTCACCAACAGAGCCATCTCCCCGCGTTGCCCCACGCACAAAATGACCGTTTTCATACACTGCCGAATATCCCAACCCATCAATTTTAGGTTCTGCAACAATATCTATCGGCGCGTCAGCAGGAAGCCCCAAAAACTTGTGCAAACGATTCATAAACTCAACAACTTCATCTTCATCAAAAATATCTTGAAGCGACAGCATCGGTATTGTATGTTCTATTTTCTTAAATCCTGCTGCCGGTTGAAATCCTACACGTTTTGAAAGTGAATTTTCTGGAATCAAATCTGGATATTCGGCCTCCAATTGTTCCGCGCGCCGACGCAATGCATCATATTCGGCATCAGAAACCAATGGGGCATCCTTTTGATGATAAGCCTCATCATAGCGTTCCAATTTGTCCGCCAGATCTTGTAATTCTTGTTTAATTTCTTCTTTTGTTTGCATAAGGTTAGTGTAAATCTTTTTATGATAAAAAGCAAGTTTTTAAATTGACAATATGCCATAATAGAATTATGATACACGATATGAAGAAATTATTTTTATTATGTGCGTCCCTTTTAACCGCCTGTTCTTTATTTCTTAATCCACCGTAAAATTGGGGCCATTTTTCATCATTAAATTTATTTTCCATATTATACTGCATATCCAATAAAACGGTTTGCAATGGACGTGAGTAAGATTCAAATTCTGGAAATTTGGTTCCTAATTCTTGAAAAAACACTTTTGTGTATTTTCATCCCAGTATCCTCTTCCTCGACAAGAACCCTCATTAACAATACACCCGTCCCAATCACAGGCACTAAACCGATATCCTTTGGGACATATCCCAGCAGAAATACAATCATTTTCTTGATGATCTATGTATACCCACAAACCACCCAAAATAATGATAATCACTAGTATAAGACCTATCCGTTTCATATCAAGCATCTTACTTCATTTATTGATAATTTGCAACATCAATATTTCTTATCCAATCCTTTTGGCTTTAATGCCCCACAAACCTCCAATAAATTTTTACGTTGAATACCACCCGCTAATCCTTGCCAATCCACTTTTTGTTTCTTTGGCAAGAGATGGAATAGCAGCAGCAAAAAGTCAAGGAATTTCCTCCTAAAACTACACCTTCAGTAATTCTTTTGCAACCTCGCGAGATTTATCGGTAATGATTGCCCCAGAAACCAAACGAGCAATTTCTTCCAGGCGTCCAGCCCTGTCCAACCTATGCACAGATGTCGTTGTTTTATCGTCCACATCGGATTTTTGCACCAAATAATGATGTTTTCCAAAACCTGCTACTTGCGGCGAATGTGTAATGACTAACGTTTGATGTTTTTCCGCCAATCTTGCCAATCGTTCTCCAACGGCGGAAGCTGTGGACCCAGAAATACCTGTGTCAATTTCATCAAAAATTAATGTGGTTTGATTGTCTTCAGCCAAATTGACTTTCAGCGCCAACATAAAACGCGCCAACTCGCCACCAGAAGCACATTTATGAATCGGCGCTAAATCAGACCCTTTGTTGGTCGCGGCCATAAAAACAACTTGATTTAATCCGCTTGCGCCACCTTCGTCTAAAGGCAAATCTGTAATTTGTGTTTTGAATGTTGCTTTCTCTAACTTCAAATCCGGTAATTCTTTCATCACTACTTTATCAAGCATATCGGCCATTTTATGACGTTCTTTGGAAAGATTGCCCGCCGCCAACACATAAGCTTGACGTAATTCTTCCGCTTCTTTTTTTAACTCTGCTAATTTTTGAGTGCCATGTTCTGCTGTTGCTAATTTTTGTCGTACTTCCTCACGGAATTGAGGCAGTTCGCCAATTGTAATACGATATTTCCTTGCCATATCACGTAAAGCAAACAAACGATCATCAATTTCTGGCAATTCAGAGGTGTCTCCCAAATCATTTAATGTATGTTCTAAATCAGACGATAAATCAGCCAACACATCTTGGGCTTCCGTCAAAGATTTTAACTCATTTTCAAAACGTCCGTCCGTAATTTTATCAGCATTTAACAATTGCCCTTCCGCTTTATTCAGCAAACGCAAGATCCCTTGCTCCTCATCCCCCAACAAACTGCATGCATTTTGAATATTTTCCACAATGTGTTCCGCGTTCATCAGTTCCGCCCGACGCTTTGTTAATTTTTCTTCTTCATCCTCTTTAGGATTTAATTTATCCAACGCCTCTAAATCGGCCCGTAAAAAATTCTCTTCAGCCAGTTGTTTTTGAAGATCTTGTTCGAAATCCAAAGCCGTTTGTGTTGCCTGTTGATATTTTTCAAATGCCCGAACCACATCTTGTGCCTGTTTTTCTAATTTACCATAACTATCCAAGGTATCTAAATGTGTTGCAGGATTTAAAAGGCTGTGCGATGCAAATTGACCATGGATTTCCACTAACGTATCTCCAATTGCTTTCAACAAAGCGACGCTGACAGGTTGATCACAAACAAAAGCCTTTGTTTTTCCATCTTGTGATAATGTGCGGCGCAAAATTAAATCGTCTTCATGCCCAAGTCCTTGTTCGTCCAATATCTTAAAAGCTGCATGATTTTTGGGAAGCGAAAATGTGGCACTAACAACCGCTTGCGATGCCCCTTTTTGAATAAACCGCACCTCTGACCTTGCACCTAACACCAAAGATAAAGCATCCAATAAAATGGATTTACCTGCTCCGGTTTCACCGGTAAATACACTTAACCCCTTGTCAAAAGATAATGACAAATTGTCAATCAAGACAAAATGTTGAATGGCAAGTGCGGTCAACATTTAAATCACCCCGTTATTCTTTGAGCCCGTTGTGTCCAAACAGAATTTTCAAATTTAGTCGTCAACTTTTCGGTAATCGCTTTTGCTTGAGTTATCATACCTAACGCTTGATAACAAGCCGCCAAACGATAATACGCTTCTGGTACTTGGTTTGATTCTGGATAGTTAATAAGAACAGCCTGAAAACGATTCATTGCCGCCGTAAAATCTTCACGTTTTTGATAGTATCGCCCTATTTCCATTTCCTTGCCGGCCAAATGGTTTTGGATCATCACAAGTTTTGCTTTTGCATCATTATAATAGATGGATGATGGATAACGGGCGATAAGCTCATTAAACGCTTCTTCCGCATTCGCCGTCATTTCTTGTTCGCGTGATGTATCGGCCATTTGTTCAAAATAACACAACCCTTTTAAATACAAGGCATAAGGCGTGTTTTTATTGCCCGGATGCAGCTGGATAAAACGATCCAACGTCATCAACGCATCATTATATGCGTTTTGTTTATATTGGGAATATGCCATCATCACCTGTGCTTTATCCGCCCATTCGGAAAAAGGAAAATCCTGCTCAACAGCATCAAAGGCTTTGGCCGCCAATTCATAATCCGTTTTTTGAAACGCTTTATAACCGATCATATATGCTTCCTCGGCGGATTCATAACTTTCTTCTGGGGCAGAAGCACAAGCCAACAAAAAAGAACACATCATCAACACAAGTAAATGTTTCATCTTTCCCTTCCTTTTTTTTCATATTAGAACAAAACACAAAAAAACGCAATATGAAAAATTATTCGTGCTATCCTTGTTAAAAAACATTTTTGCATCTATACCAACAACGGACATAAACGTCCCTTTAAAATGCATGGCAAAAAAAGAGAAGTTAAAAACAACAAAAAATGTAAATTATATAATATAATCAATAAATAAGACAAAAAAATGACGAAATTTTAAAAATCAACAAAAACCTGTTGACTTTAAAGGGACGTTTATGT
>JAFPYS010000002.1 GCA_017412085.1 Alphaproteobacteria bacterium | reverse complement strand
CTTAGTTGACAATGGTGCTAGCATAGATGTTCCGTGTTTTGGGCGAGGAACGCCTACCATTCGAAACCTTGTAGATACGGGAAAGCTAGATAAGGAAACGAATCTTATTTTGGCGAAAAAGGCGGCTGAAACACCTGCGCCACAAGAGCCCGTCAAAAAATCTTGGTCTTTATTCAAAAGGACAAGCAAGAGCAACGGCTAGCAAAATTATTTCAATGTATCATATACGCGGCGGATTTCTTGGATGTCTTGCCACATAAGCCATTTGGGCGATCCCTTTTCGTGCGATTGATTTCTGAGCAAATAGGATGGGTGGAAAATCGGCATCATCTTGGCGCCATTGGGGCCATCAAACCACCGTCCGCGCAGCTTTGTGATTCCTTCTTTTGTATCTATGAACGAGGTCAAGGCCACTTTGCCGCACAACAAAATAATTTTTGGCTTCAAGATTTCCAGCTGTCGATTCAAATAATCTCGGCAGGCCTTTTTTTCTTCGGGCAACGGGTCTCGGTTATCAGGTGGACGGCATTTGATGGTGTTGCAGATATAAATATTTTCTTTGCGATCAAAGCCAACAGATTGCAAAATCTTATCTAATAACTGGCCGGCACGTCCAACGAAAGGTTCGCCTGTTTGATCTTCATTATAGCCCGGTGCTTCGCCGATCAAAACGATCTTGTTGTTGGGAACACCTGCGGAAAAAACAGATTTTGTACGTGTTTTACCCAGCGCGCATTTTTGACAATTTTCACATTCTTTTCGAATTGCTTCTAATTCTTCAAACATCGTCTTCTCCTTTTAAAACTTGTATTGCAACCTCATAAGGAAAACCAGCTCGCGCTAATTTGGCTAAATCCTTTTGGTAATCTGATCCCAGATGTTTTTTGCGGGCGAAAGTGCGTGCGCGTTCTAATTCATCTTCGGGGGATAAATATTTTTCCAACAGGATTTCATCAATGCCTTCTGCCAATAATTTTTGGGTAATAAAACGTGTGGATTTACCACTTTGCGACAGACGACGGATTACATTTTCAACATAATGCTCATCATTCACATAGCCGAGGTCTTGCATTTTTTGGATGGTGGTTTCAATCCACTGATTCATATTTTTATCAAGGGGAATTCCCGCCAGTTTTTGTTTTTGCACACGGCGTTTTAACATTTGGCGTACCTTACCGCTGGATGCGTCAAAACGTTCCAAATAATACAGGGTTATATTTTCTAATCGCTTTTGTGTTAAGGGTTTTTGCATTGACAATTTCATCCTTTATTTGTATGATAGCAGCCGCAAAGGAAAAAGGCAAATGAAATTCAATTTTTGGTCCGAATATCGATATAGAGTGCTGTGGTATTTTGTTGCCTTTGTGTTTGGTGTAGCCCTTTATTTCGGATTGCCCAAAGAACCTAATTGGATTATGTGCGTTGTTTTAACCTGTTGTTTGGCGGGTGCATCTTTTTTCAGAAAAAGAGTGTGGATTAAATTGGCGCTGTTCTTTGTTTTGGGAATAACCGTCGCGTGTGTGCGGACGCATTTTGTTCATACAGAATTGATGTGGAAATCCCAATGGAATAAGGAGATCTCTGGACAAGTTGTTGAGGTTTTTTCGACGCATAAAGGGCAAATGCTTGAACTGGAAAATATTGATGTCAAAGGCGCAAAATTTGTGCCGAAAAAAATCAGGATTGTGTATCAAAAACAAGAACCGCGCTTTCATGAAGGGGATAAAATTATTTTTACAGGAACCCTATATGCTCCGAGTGTTCACCAAGTGCGGCGCTTTTTCTATCAAGGGATATCTGCGCAAGGAAAATTGAATAAACTTTTATCGTATCAACAAGCGCCAGAACAGACGTTGGGTTATGTTCGGCAAAGTATTATGGATCGCCTTCGGACTCATTTGAAACCAGCGCAAGCGGAGATTGCCATTCCTTTAATAGTGGGCGAACAAGGTGTTGTATCGGTCTCAACGTATGAATTATACAGAAAATCCGGGATAGCGCATGTTCTTTCCGTTTCTGGCTTTCATATGATGTTATTAGCCATGTTTGTCTTCTTCTTAATCAGAGGATTTTTAGCTCTTTTCCCGTATGTCGCATTACGTGTTCCAACCAAGAAAATTGCGGCTGTTATTGCCTTTCTTGTAACTGGATGTTATTTGATGATTTCCGGAATGCAAGTTCCCGCAATCCGATCCTTCATGATGATTTCTTTGGTATTTTTAGCGGTTTTGGTCGAGCGTAAAAGTGTTTCTTTACATGCTGTCTGTTTGGCCGCTTTTTGTCTTTTATTTGTGCGCCCAGAATGGGTTGCATCAGTTAGCTTTCAGCTTTCTTTTATAGCGGTTATAGTGTTGGTTGGTATTTTTGAGGATGTTTCTAAATTATTGCCCAAGGGACTGTTTTTTCGATTGGTTGTGACGGCAGTTGTGGCAAACATTTTTGTAACTTTAGCATTAGCGCCGTTTGTTGTTTATCATTTTAACCAATTTAATCCATATGGTGTTGTGGGAAATTTATTAACAAGTATTTTGTTTTCGTTTTTTATCATGCCGCTATTGTTCGTAAGTGTGGTGTTGATGCCCTTTCATTGGGAGGGCCCGATTTTGAAATTGGCTGGTTTTATGTTGGATCAGGTAGGTATTTTGGCCAAAATGGTTGCTTCTTGGCCGGGATCCGAAATCATTTTACCTTCATTTTCTGAATGGGGTTTAGGCCTGATTGCGTTTGGAATTGTGACATTGTGTATTTTAAAAACCAAATATCGGTTGGTGGGCTTCGTCTTTGTGATTGCGGGCTTAATTTTGGGTTATGGTTTTCGGGATAAGCCAGATTTAATTGTGGGAGATAAAGCCCTTATTTTAATTCGATCAAACGATGGGGCGTTTTCGGTAAAAGGAGAGGTGAAATCGTGGAGTGCACAAAAATGGTTGCGGCGCAATGGTCAGGTGTCGGCAGATCCGTGGACAAGTGAAGAATTTTCTCGCAATGGACATCGTATTGTGTTTTCAGTTGATCAGTGTGCCGGTGCAGATTTGGCTATCTTGAAGAAAAAAGATTTGCGGTGCCATGCCAAGGATGTGTTGGTTTCTAAATATCAAAGAAATTATAAAATCTATTTAAAAGATTCTATCGTGATTCAAAGAGATGGATGGGAAGATTACAATCGCCCCTGGGGATTTAATTTTAAAGGTAAATATGTCAATAAACGAAAGGAGAAAAATGAAAAATAAGCTGGTATTGGTATTGTGCGTTTTTTTAATGAGCTGTACAAACACAAAATTACAGGCAATTAAAGGAAAAGACGCGAGTGAGATGATTACGACCAAGGGAAATCCCGTCACAAAGATTGGTGAAAATGGCCGAGAAATGTGGACGTATCGTTATGAAAATTGTACAGAAATGGTTTTCTTTGATGTGGATGGTAATGTGATCGATTTGCACGAATTGGGTGAATGTCCTCTTCCCGAATGATTTTACTTGCAAAAAATTGCAAAATATGATAAAAGAATACCCATTGACAAAAGGAGTTTTAAATGCGCAGAAAGTTGATTGCTGGAAACTGGAAAATGAACGGGTTAAAGGCAGATGCCGTAGCTTTAGCAAAAGCGGTTTTTGAAAAATTTGATAGTGTTGCAAATTGTCCATTTGATGTGTTGGTTTGTCCTCCAATGAATGTGTTGGGATATGTGGCGGATGTGCCACACACGTCTGTTTTTGTGGGGGCGCAGGATGTGGCGGAAACCACAAAGCCAAACGGAGCCTTTACGGGAGATGTATCGGCCGCGATGGTAAAAGATTTGGGTGCAACATGGACATTGGTGGGCCATTCGGAACGTCGTACGTATCACAATGAAACAGATGCTGTTGTGCGTCAAAAAACAGAAAATGCAATTAACAATGGGTTGACGGTGGTTATCTGTATTGGTGAAACGTTGGAGGAACGTGAAGCCGGAAAAGCTCTGGAAGTTGTTACTCGTCAGGTGCGTGAATCCACGCCGGCCATTGCAAATGCAACAAATTGTGTGTTGGCTTATGAACCTGTTTGGGCAATTGGTACTGGTAAAGTGCCAACAACGGCTGATGTTGCGGAAATGCATGCAGCTATTCGAGCGGAAGTAGCTAAGAACTTGGGCGCCGAGGTGGCTGAAGGAATGCGCATTTTGTATGGTGGCTCTGTGAAGCCAGAAAACGCCAAAGAATTGTTGGGCGTTGAAAATGTGGATGGCGCTTTAATTGGGGGAGCGTCTTTAAAAGTGGAAAGCTTTTGGGCGATCGCTGAAACTCAATTATAAAGAAAGGAGAAAAACATGTATTTGTTCGTATTGGTAATTCAGATTTTATTGGCTGTAGGCATTACTATTTTGGTGCTATTACAACGCAGCGAAGGTGGTATGGGTGGTTTAAGTGGCCAGAGTGCCAACAGCTTTTTGACGGCTCGTCAAGCTGGTAATGCTTTGTCTCGTTTAACAAAGTGGTTTTTTGTTTTGTTCTGTATTGCAACAATCTCGTTGATGATTATGGCACGAAACGCCAACAATCCTGGGCAAGTTTCTTTGTTGAATACAACGGAGCAAGGAGAATAAAATGGCTGTTCAAGTTGGCAATGTTGTTTTTGACAACCAACTGCCCTTTGTGTTGATTGCGGGACCTTGCCAAATGGAAAGTGCTTCCCATGGTTTGGAAATGGCATCCGCGCTGAAAGAATTAACAACAAAATTAGGAATTCCGTTTGTTTTTAAGGCCTCTTTTGATAAGGCCAATCGTACCAGTGTAAATGGAATTCGTGGCATGGGTTTGGATGCCGGTATGCAAGCTTTTGCGGATATCAAATCCAAGTTGGATGTTTTGTGTTTAACAGATATTCACGAACCCTATCAATGTGCTGTTGCGGCTGAAGTGGTGGATGTTTTGCAAATCCCGGCTTTTCTTTGTCGGCAAACGGATTTATTGTTGGCAGCTGGTAAAACAGGCAAGACAATTAATGTAAAGAAAGGTCAATTCTTGGCGCCGTGGGATATGAAGAACGTAGCAGATAAAATTGCTAGCACGGGAAATAAAAACATACTGTTGACGGAACGCGGTACAAGTTTTGGATATAACACTTTAGTGGTGGATATGCGTGGGTTACCGCAAATGAAAGAAACAGGATATCCAGTTGTTTTTGATGCAACGCATTCGGTACAACAACCGGGTGGGCGAGGAGGCTCAAGTGGTGGTCAGCGTGAGTTTGCGCCGACATTAGCTAATGCGGCTATTACGGCGGGAATTGCGGGCGTGTTTTTGGAAACACATGAACATCCAGATTCTGCACCAAGTGATGGTCCCAATATGATCCCGTTGGACCAAATGGAAACGATGTTGAAAAACCTGAAAGCTTTGGATGAACTAACAAAAAGTTTACCAATGGATGGATTGGTTGAGGAATTGAAGAAGGAGAGAAAATAATGACAGATAATATTGAACAGAAGAAAAGCTTTCTGCAACGCGTTCGTGAGGCGTATCGTAAACGTCGTGAAGAACGCAAAAAGGACAAAGAATTTGATGATTGGTTGCGTGCGCCTCGTGGTGTCCCGGCATCTTATCGTGATGTGGATTTAAGTGAATTCAAGTGGACAAGTAAATCCTTTACGTTGGGCGTTTTTGAAAAGATTGTGAAAATGGTTCGTCATCCTGAGGTGCGTGAAGGCATTGTTCGTGATTTGGATGCTATCGCCACGGGAAATACGGGGGATGAGCGTGTGGGATATATTCAAAATCGTTTAGGTTATACTATCTTTCGTGAAGTGACGGGAGAACCCTATGGCTTTCCCAAATTTGAATGCCTTATCAAAGTGCAAGATATAATAAATCGTAATTTTTTGGATTTGATTTACAAGGGCGTTTTCGTTTATAAAAATGCACCGCAAGAAGTAAGAGAAAAGTTTAACAAGGCAGTGTTGCCTCGTGTTAAAAAAGGAAATGTTGTTGCACCCGTTGTTTCGCAACAACAAGATGTACGTTAAAAAAAGAAAGGAAAAAATAAAATGAGTAAAATTACAAACATTAAAGCGCGTGAAATTTTGGATTCCCGTGGTACACCAACGGTTGAAGTGGATGTGACATTAGAAGATGGATCTTTTGGACGGGCTGCTGTTCCAAGTGGTGCTTCCACCGGTGTGCATGAAGCCGTTGAATTGAGAGATGGTGATTCCGCTCGCTTTAATGGAAAGGGTGTTTTAAAGGCTGTGGCAGCTGCCAATGGTGAATTGGCTGATGCTGTTAAGGGTATGGATGCCACAGAACAAGAAGCCATTGACCGCAAGATGATTGCTGTGGATGGTACAGAAAACAAGGGTCGTTGTGGCGCTAATGCTATTTTAGGCATTTCTTTGGCTGTGGCAAAAGCCGCTGCTGTTAGTGCTAAATTACCGCTTTATCGTTACATCGGTGGCGAAGAAGCTGTGACGCTTCCTGTTCCAATGATGAACATCTTGAACGGTGGTAAGCACGCTGATAACCCCATCGACATTCAAGAATTTATGATTATGCCTGTGGGTGCGAAGAATTGCCGTGAAGCCATTCGTATGGGTGCGGAAGTGTTCCAGGCTTTGAAAAAGAACTTGAAGGCCGCCGGTATGAACACAAACGTCGGCGATGAAGGTGGTTTTGCGCCCAATATTGCTTCTGCAAAAGAAGCGTTGGCTTTTATTGTGAAGTCCATTGAATCCGCGGGTTACAAGCCCGGTGAGGATGTTTGTATTGCCTTGGATGCCGCATCAAGCGAATTCTATGAAGATGGCAAATACAATATGAAGGGTGAAGGAAAAGTCTTTACCAATGCCGAATTGGTTAAATACTATGAAGAATTGGTTGCTGAATTCCCGATTGTTTCTTTGGAAGATGGTATGGCCGAAGATGATTTTGAGGGCTGGGACATGCTGACAAAAACATTGGGTGGCAAGATTCAATTGGTTGGTGACGACTTGTTCGTGACAAATTCCAAACGTTTGGCCATGGGCATTGAAAAAGGCATTGCCAACTCCATTTTGGTGAAGGTCAATCAAATTGGTTCTTTAACTGAAACATTGGAAGCTGTACGTATGGCCCAAAAAGCCGGTTACACAGCAGTGTTGTCCCACCGTTCTGGTGAAACAGAGGATGCGACAATTGCAGATATCGCCGTGGCTACCAACTGTGGACAAATCAAGACGGGGTCTTTGTCTCGTTCCGATCGGTTGGCCAAATACAATCAATTGATTCGTATTGAGGAAGAGTTGGGTGATCGCGCTCGTTTCCCAGGCCGTAAAGCCTTGGCAAGATAAGGGAAAGGCCAAAAATAAACCCCGGATTGAACATCCGGGGTTTTTAATACTTATTTCTCTAGCCGCCGCCCAAGCCCATACCAGACACCATTTGGTTCTGCATTTCAAATGTGCCCCAAACGACCCAGGCAATCACAGCAGAAATCATCAAAATAGCGACACCATTTAAGATACCTGCCATAGCGTCAATTTGACGGATAGAGCTTTCCAACCAGCTGTTGGCTAAATTTTCCAATGCTTCTGGGAAGGTATCCAATTCGGCATAAATACGCAAGTCTCCGATAATTTCTTCATCTGGGAATTTTAATTTTGTATGATACAAAGCTTCTCCTAAGTTATCACCGTTGTTAACATACATTAGAGCACGTTCAACGCGGTGGCGCAGGTAAGGGGAGGCATCATCCCCTGCCAAAGATTTCATTGCTTTGGAAACAGGCATACCAGCACGTACAAGTGCGGACAGAGCCAATAACCAGCTGACGCCGATAAAAATACGATAAATGGACCATGGTGGAATATTATCAACCTTTGCACGAGATTTTCCACTCCAATATGGGAATGTAATCAAGCAGATAATCACAATAACCGGTAAGATAGAGAATAACAAAATTGGATGTTGATCCACGAAATTGGATAAATCAACCAATGTTTTTGCAATGCCCCGCCACTGTAAATTTGGCACGGCGTCCGTCATTGGTGGCACCATGTACTTAGCGACCGCCCAGATCATAACGGCTACCATCATCATTAAGAATAAAGGATATGCCACGGCACCCCACACCAACGACCGCATCTTGTTCATGCCTTCCACAACGCGGATTGTGTGTTGTAAAGCAAGATCCAATGCCGCGACATCGCCAACAGACAGCATTAAGATTTCCGTGGAAGGAACCCATCCTTTTAAAGCTTCAGAAAAGGTGCTACCATTTCGAACACGTTGCATCCAAAAAGCGGTGGCAATGGCCATGCTATCATCTGGATTTTTGCCGTCCTTTGAAGCAATCGAATAAAGACGCTCCAACGCATCCATTAACGAGAATCGGTTTCGAATTAAAGCCATCAATTTGCGATAAACCTCCAACCGATCATCGGCGTGCATACGGATGGAATAATGGGCGTACCATCTATTTAAAACATTTGCGGAAAGGGATTTTGCCATAGAATCTTTTACTTGTGTTTGCGGTGCCATTAATTACTCCTTTTCCTTTAAGTTAGGTTGATCTGATCCAAGAAACCAGTCCAACGTTCGACTTCTTCAATATCAATAAGACCATGGAACATGCGTGATAAAGCGTTTTCTCGTAAGGTGCGTCCGCCCAGATCATTGATCCAATAATTCTGCGCCTTTTGAGTTTCACCTTTTAAAGTTAAATTCAAGAAGGTTGAATCGGGCAAAATAAACTCGGCCACAGCGGTTCTGCCACTCACACCTCTAAAATTACAGGCCGCGCATCCTTGACCGCGCAAATAAGCATGCTCTAAACCCACGTCCCCAAAGGCGTTGCGTAAACGTTGTACGGCAGGATGATCTAAATGATCTTTGGCTGGAATACGGCAGGAGGGACACAGTTTTCTGAATAAACGTTGAGCCAACATACCGCGCATAATGGTGGGGTCTTGTAATTTAAAATCTTCCACGCCCATATCCTTTAAACGCAATAAGATGGCACTAGCCGTATTGGCGTGCAATGTTGTCCACACGTTATGACCAGACAAAGCGCCACGGAAGGCCAGGTCGGCGGCGGAAAGCGTTCTGATTTCTCCGATCATCAACGAATCTGGGTCGGAACGTAAGGCTGCAGACAGGGCTTTTGTAAATTCACGATCTTTTGCTTCTTCAATGCCGGCGTTTGTCACAGGCATTTGACGCGCGCCTGGGATAGGATATTCTGGTGGATCTTCCACCGTGATTAGGTTTGTTTCGTAATTACGCTCTTGCAACATAGCAATCATGTTGCGTTGTAAGGTTGTTGACTTTCCTGATCCCGTTGGTCCAGATACAATCACAATACCGGTTGGAACCGCACGCAGTTGATAGAACATATCTGTATCTTGTTTGGTAAAACCTAAATCTAAAAGCGCAGTTTCTGGATTTGCTGTTGATTCGTCGGCATACAACAAACGCATAACAACATAGCGCGTACCGAAGGCAATAGGGTTAAATTGCAAACGAATACCCAAAATGTTTTTAGGCAAAACCAATCGTCCACCAGATCCGCGCAATGGGGTTCGTCCTAATTTTTGAGCGGCCTGATATTCGTTCTGTGCATAGTTGGAATCGGAAATATCTGAAGATGCAAAGGCCGCACGCACAAAACTTTCGCCCCATTCTTTATTGTATTCCATCTCTGTTTGCATCAAGCCATTAACGCGGAACATAACAGTTGTGTGATCGGCGACGACGATATGAATATCAGAAACTTGGTTCATAGCTGCGCGAGAAATAACCGTCACGAAGTCTCGCTGCATGCGGGTTTGTTCCTGGTTTTCTTCGTCGGTTATGGTTTGTGGTGCAACGCGAATTTGAACAGCATATTCGTATATATCACGCAAAACCGTCTGTGAAACATATTCCGGCTCGCCCAGTTGAAGACGTCTTTTTTTAGCTAAATATTCAAAGCCTAAAACTCGTCCATCATACTTATATTGTTCAACGACAAAAAAGCGGCCGTTTGAAAATAAGGCCAACAAGGAACGCGTTTCCTCGCTGACTGGGAACGCGCCAGAAGCCAAGGTAATACATTCATTTCCGTTTGAATAAAGCTCTTTTAGAAATGAGATAGAAGAATAATCTGGCGAATCTGCCGAAATGGGATTATCCGGATTTGGTTCTTCTTGTTCCACAACTGGTTCTGCAGCGGCAGGGGCTGTCTGCTCTGGGGCAGATTGAGTTGGGGTAGCAGTTGGTTCAGCTGGTTGTTCGTCTTGCTTCTTTCCTTCTGCGGGATAATCTTTAAGACTAGTCAAAACTTCCGAAAGTGGCGCCTGTGGTCCCAAAATTTCCTCTGGGGAAGCCATATTTTCGGGCATTTTTTCGGATTCTGAATCTAAAACATCCTCCCCGGCGGGCATTGTATCCGTTGCCTGCTGCGATGTTTGTTCCGTTACTTCTGGAACGGAGGGAGGAGTTTCATTATCGGCCATTTTTTCCCTCGCATGGATTATTGCATGTCATCAAAGGTTAAAGAGATATCTTTATTCTGTTTGGTCAGAATAACGGCCGTTGGGGTAATATCTTTAACTTTTGATCCGTCAATCAACGTATCGCCAACTTGAATATTTGCCCACCTGCCCGTATCAACATTTCTAATTTTAGCATTCAAAACGTTATTGATACCAAAAATACTGATTAAAGCATAATTGGGGCCCTTTTGTTCCTCTTTTTTGCTTTCGGCCTGGTCTACTTTTTGTTCAATTTCGGCAGGAATGTCATCTTCTAAAACTGTTTGATTTTTACTCAAGACAACTTCTTCGGCTTTTTTCTCTTCTTTTTCGTTCTTCAGATTTTCCACCGCAACACGTTGAGCTTCAAGATCCTGACGAATTTTTTCCTGTTCTTGCCACCATTGAATACGGGTACGCACAACGTCTTCACGTTTTGCGATTTCGTCCAATCTAGCTTGTCTGTAATTGGCGCGTAATTTTTCCAAATCATTTTTCATGGTTTCTTTTTGAATTTGAAGCTTCAAAAAGGTATTGTCGCGTTCCAATTCGGCCATTTCTTGGAAAACCTCGGGTGTTAAACGACCCAACAAACGTTCGCTGGGCATATCCTTTGCCGAGACAGAAGGTGCCAATGGGACAGGGCCATTGATATTTGTTTCATAAATACCGGGCAACGGTGTCAGCTCGATGGAGTCCAAAGATGTACGACTTGGGAAATCCACGGCCTGTTTACCAGTTAAGTCGGGAGTTACCTCGTTTAACGATGCCGCCTTCGGTTCAGTAAATAATTCCGGCAATTCTTGTTCAACGACGGTTTCTTCATCCGTTGGCACCAAGGAATCATCAGATTCTTGAGCAACAGCTGGTGCGGCTACGAGCGTTAAAAAGCCCGCGCATAAGATTTGGTATAAAAATTTATTTTGCATAAATCCTCCCCTCATATTTCCATTTTGTTGTTGTGTCATTAGATGGATTGTACTCTATTTTCATGAGTTCAAACCCGGTAAACTTTTCAAAAAATTTAATCCATTCCCAAGGCGTATAATCTGAGCTGGTTGAGAAAGAATAATACGCATATGTTTTTTGATTTGGAGGACGAGAACCATCCGGATTATTGGGCGGATCTAATAATGTTTGTTGTGCAAATTGTAAGGCAAGTCCTGTGGATTGCTGGATTTCGGTCAAATCTTCCAGTAATTGTTGAGGTGTTAGCGTAGGAATGGAAGCTATAACTGGCAACCCCGAGAAAATAACTTTTCCGGTTGCAGTTGACCCCGCGGGAGTAACATCAACAGATAAATCCGTGAATTGATATTCATTGATACCAAAACGCATCCAAGATAACAAGCCTTCTTTTGATTCTTTGGTCCAGGTGGTTGTGATGCCATCCTTTGTGCAGGTGATCAAGCCACCTTTCCAACCCGGGAAAGAAATGGATTTAATTTGATAAATATCACTCCAACACCTTTCAATAAGAGATTTTGTATCAACCATTTTATCCCACGGCTGAGCTTTTCCGGGTTGAGGCACAACCGGCTGATAAATCTGCGGTGCTTGAACCGTCGGAATGGCTGTCGGGGTGAACACGCTGTGCCACAATCTGACAAAGACAATAATCAATCCAGCCAAAGCCAATAAGATGATAATGGCGATAAACAACAAGAAATATGTCCTATGGGCGCCATTTATTTCCTGCAACCGAACCTTGCGTCCTTTAGAAACTAACTCCACCAGGGATTGTTGAATGGTTCCTTCGATATTCCATTCGGCGGGAACGATACAGGCATCCCAATCTGGTACAGCCATCATGGAGGAGTAGGCGCGTTGAGCTTCCTCTTCCGTGGCAAACAGAACATCTTCTTCGGCCAAAATCAAGCCGTTTCTGACAGAAACAAACCACCAACCTTCTTCCACTTGAAAGACAGCACAAAAGGATTCATATTGCGATAATGCTGAGGCAACAGAGGCCGCCAGAGAGGGCATACCATCTTTATGCCCCAAAATACTGCGACCAACACCATATTGGAAAACGGATGTTTGTCGTAAGCAGTAAAGGTCGGCATCCGGTTCACTTTCCATTGTTTCGCGAATTTCTGGATCTGGATCATCAATATTTTGGACAGGTTGCCACATCAAGCCGACCGCATATTTTTGGTCGTCCACTGTCACAACCCCTCCCACAGAACGGGTTGGTTGTGTTAGATCTGGCGCTTGTGTAGTCAATTCATCCATTATCGTTACCCTTTACTTTAATAATCACGCATCAAAGCCTCTTGAGAAAGTGGAGATTGCAACACTTCCGGTGTCATTAATAAAACAAGCACTTCTCGTTCATTGTGATTATAGGCATTTCCGCCCAACAATCCCATTTTTGCTTTTCCAATACCCGAGGTTGCCGTAGAATCCTTTATGCGTTCAAATCCTGATAGGACCAATGTTGACCCAGAGGTCATAGCGATTTCTTGCATAAAGCCACGCATGGCCATTTTGGGCAACTGAACCATCGTGCTTTCACCACCTTGAGAATTATCGTTTTCATTGCCGTTGTCGCTGCTTTCGTCAACAAGACCCGTCTGAGAGTTAAATTGTTGCAGATCTAACAAATCAGTCATGGTCAATGAGAACATGATGATCAAACGTCCGTGATCCAAAATACGTGGCAAAATATCCATTGTAAAGCCGTAAGTTAACGTATCCACATCCAAATCGGTATCTCGACTTTGATTGTCGCCAGTTCCGTTGGTTGTCACGGTTGATTTCTTGACATAGTTTTCGCTTGTCGTGATTTGTATTGGAGCCACTTTGTTATTCATGGCGGTAATACTAGCACTATTTAATTGGCGAACTTTTCCTTGAGTTGATAAGGCTTGAATCATAGCGTTACTGTTTGCAAACTTTTTAGGTTTCAAAAGTGTCATTGACAATGATCCAGCCGTTCCGGCATCGCCCATCATGGAGAATGGAGAGACAGAACTCATGATAAACTTGCTGTTTTGGAATGCGGCCACCAAATCCAGCCCGTAGTTGTCTGTGTTTGTTAAGGTAACTTGTAAAATACGGACAGTAATGGCAACTTGGCGTGACAACTTTTCATTCCAGTTGGCAATGTATTTAGCGACTTTTTGAATAATATAAGGACTTGCTGTAACGCTGACCGTGCCGGCAACGCGGCTGAAAGATAATTTTGCATTATCCCCGGCAACTTGTTTGACACCCTCTTCAATATTATCCCATAAGGCCAAGTTAGCGGATGTCGATAAGCTGGATGAAGCATTGCCCCCGCCGGCAGTTTCTCCCATGGTTGCACCTGTCAATTGTGCCTGCAAACTGGTCTCTGTTGGCAAGGCATAGATTGTAAAGATACGTGTTTCATTGGCAAAGAAATTAATAGTGCGGTCTTTATAACGCCAATAAACACCATAACGGCCCGCCAAATAGTTCAACAAGCCACTCAATTTGCCGGAATAACGCACAGGAATAGCGTCTTCTGGAACTGTGTCAGTTGTTTTTAAATCATCCAAACGAACAGGAATATTTGTTAAATCCGAAATTTCTTGAATGACTTCGGGCAATGTTTCATCTTTACTAATAGCAATCGTGATGCTATCTTCTTTTTCTAACCACGCAGGCAGAGCATCGCCTTCCATAATTTTCATACTTTCATTACCCAACCAAATATCGTTGTGAACGCGAACGGTATCTGTCGGCTCTGGTAAAGAAGGAACCTGTGCTTGGAGATTGTACTCTTCAATGCGTTCCAATGTTGTTTCGATTTTTTTATCTGTATCGGCAACATATTTATTGCACGCCGTCAATAAAAAGCAGCTTGCCATTAATGCAACCAAAGAAAAAGCGGATTTTTTAAGCATTGTCATCCTCCTGAGTATTGATTACTAACACACGGTTTCCTTTATAGAAAGTACCAATTGGTGCCGGATTTGCCCGCGCGAATGTCCGAATGATTGCGCTTGCAACTTCGGTAAATGTTCCACGGAACACCACGCCAGCTTCCAAAATGTAGTCTCTGTCCATTTTCCAAACAACGGTCCAGCCGGATTTTTGTCCCCATTCAACCAATAAAGAACGAAGGCTTTCTCCACTTAATGCTTCCCAGTCATGAGTGGCATCGCCATAGGCCACCTGAGTTTTCAGCTTGGCCGCAGAGATAGAAGGCATTTCCACATAAGCCGGGCTGATGGTTGTCTCTTTTGTGCGCGCCATCTGGATGGTGTTGCCATCGTCGTCTTGTTCTTGTGTTACATCGCGTTCCACAATCAAGCTGCCTGTTGGGGTTTTATAAACGCTGTATTCAGATCCAACTTCTTCCAATTCGTTCATGGGCTGAGAAATGGCAATGGGGGCCGCCGTATCGCGCATGATGATTTGTTGTTGACCTTCCATACCCGGTGTTGCATTAATGGGCGCGTAAGGATTGTTAATATCAATATTGTTTGGTTGAGCAATCCGTTCATTGTTGCCAGCAGCATTGGTTGGCAAGAAAGCTTGTTCTGCATAAAGTGCAGCGCATCGTTCTTGCGAAGCACCTTGACCTGTGCAATCAATATAGATATCCTCTGCAGAAGCAACCGCAGATGTGAATAAAGCCGTTAAAGCAACGGATTTTAGAATAAAAGAATTGAATTTTTTCCCCATATTTTTCTCCTTTTTACTCAACTTAACATAATTTTTTAAAAGATACAACTTAATTTTTACCATGAAAGCGTTTTTTGATCCTTAATGACTTTTTTTGAATCTTCAGATGTATTAGCATGTGTTTGATTTGGGTTGGAATCTGCACCGATTACGATTGTGTCGGGATCTCTGTCAGATTGGAAAATTTGAATTTGCCGCGCGGGTAAACCTTTCTCCATCATAATTTGCATAATAAGGCCTAAACGCGCTTGTTGTTGATCCCAATTTCGATAGCTAACACGCAAATTGACTACCAAAGTTGGATCTTTTTGAACGTGTAGGGCATAAGCGGAAATCCATTTGATGGCGGAATCCGTTAGCTGTGTGGAATAAGGGGCGAATTGTAAACGAATATCCTTTGGAAGCTGGATGTTTGATTTGCTTTTGCCCGTTTCCTTTGCCAATAATTTTGTTGCATAGGTAGAGGTCGGTTTAGGCTTCTTTGTATTAGGAATAGGGGCCTCTGGCAATTTTGGTAATGGAGCCAAAGGCGTCAATAACGGTTGTTGCGTCTCCTGTTTGATTGATTTTGGGGTTGGATAGAATGTTTGTGTGCTGTTTTGTGCCTGTTTTTGGGGTTGTGGCGCTGGTTCTGATAAAGACTGCGAAGAAACAACTTGGTCTCCAAAAATTTCGTTTAAGATATCAATATCAGCCGGGACATTTTGAGGCACAAGGGGTTGGGCCTTTGGTGGGGTGGCTGGTTGCGTCGTGGGCGCGGGCGTATCAAAATAAGATGGCAACAAGAAATCTGTCTGATTATCAAACAACAAAACATCGTTTGGTGCCTGTGCCAATACCGTATATGGGGCACAAATTGCCCCGCTCAATATGAATAAAAGTGATGTTCTTGCCCCATGACGCATCTTAGACCCCTTTCAATCCGTCTAGGTCATCATAAAACTGCAAGTATTAATTTTTGATTAACAAAAGCGTAAAAAACATATATTTTTTTGAAAAAACTAAAAAAAAGTTTGAATTTTGGAAAAAAAGATGTATGATGGTCTCAAGATTGGGTGGTTTCAATCTTGGTTTAACAATAAAAAAAGGAGAAAAAGATGAATAAAACTTTGAAAGTGATGGGACAATTGGCAATTATGGCCGGTCTGTGTTTCGCTGGCGCCGCTTTTGCTGCTGGTAATGCAACAGATTTGTTTGGTACAGCTGCGACTAAATTAGGTACTGTTTTCCAAAACGTCCGCGTGATCGTGTTTATCTTAGGTGGCTTTGCATTGGTTGGTTTTGCCGTTGCAGCAATCTTTGGTAAATTTGAATGGAAGAAAGTGGCCATTTTGGCAGTCGGTTTGGCTTTATTGGCCGTTGCCAGCCAGGTGGTTCAATACGCCATCAACGAAGAATCGGGTAGTGGTCCAAGCTATGGTATTAGTGATACCTTGGGTCAAAATGAAGGTTCTTGGAACTAATCCAATTCCTAAAAGAAACCCCGTCCGATTGGGCGGGGTTTTTTTAATGCTTTAAGTAATTATCGTACAGATTTTGTTGGTTTTTCCTTGTAATCGGTAATGTAGGATTTTATTTCTTCCTTCTTTTCTTTAGTTAACTCTGTGTTGGCCATAAATCCGTCTTCATCCTTTGTGGGTACATATTCTTTTGCGACAACGGCACTGACTAATGCAAGTATAGCCAAACACAATAAAAGATATCTCTTATTCATTTGAAACTCCTATTTATAATGTTTTTGATCTGTTAAGACAGCTTTTGTATCTGCAATGTTTTTGGGTAATGCCGCATCTACTTCGTGCAACACATCGTCCAAAACGTCAGATCCTGTATTAACGCGTCCAGGCGCATAAGGTTTCAATGTGGTTGATTTCCTGGTAGTGTTTTGTTTTGGCTGTTGCTTTTGCTCAGTCTGTTGTTGAGCACCAGAAGAGGCATTATTCCCTGCGCCGGCGCCACTATTACCAGAAGCTCCTGCACTACCAGAACCACTTCCGCCAGCTAAAGAGCCAGAGCCGCCTGTGCTGGAACCACCCGAACTGCCTCCGCCAGAGTGAGTGGTACCACCAGAGCTAGAAGCGCCAGAGCTGGAACCACCAGAGCTGCCACCAGAGGATCCGCTGTTGCCACTAGAAACATGGACGGCGCCGCTGGAGCTAGAACTGCCTGATCCGGATGAGGCAGTACGTCTGTTTGCTGTTCTTGACTGTGTGGTAGAACGTTGCGCTCTTTGTGTGGTGCGTTGTTGCTGCGGTCGCTGATTACCATAAGCGCTTTTTTGTAAACCCCGTTGTGCCGAAGAAATGTTGCTTGAAACATTACTTAAACCAGAGGCAATTTGAAATAAATTACCAGAACGAATGCCTTGCTGAATGCGGCTTGTCGCGGATGAAATGCGCTGCCCACTGCTTTGAATTTGAGACAAGCCATACAATCTGGTACTGATGCCACGTAAATTGTCGGTGACGCCACCCAATGCGTCATTACCAAGGGAATTATTGGTGAGTCTGTTCACATTTTGGATGGTGCGATTTGCATTGCTACTTAAACTGTTTACAGCACTTGCCGTACCGCTCAGGTTTCCTTCTGCGACAGCCTCTTGTAATCTTTCTGCAGATCTGGCAGTTGCATCAGCGGCAGATTGTGTGTTAGCGGTTGTTCTGAGGGTACCGGCAGCTTCGCGCAATGTTCCGGTGGCGCCAGATACAGATCCCGTTGCACCCAATATAGCATTCGTATTTGCATTGATGGAGGATAAATCACTGGCGGCACTGCTTAATGTACCGGCCGCTTGTCGAATGCTAGTTGAATCAGCTAAGGTATCTGGGCGACCGGAAAGTCGTGTTGTTGCGTTGTCAATATTTCCTGCGGCTCTTGTTGTTCGTGCCGCTTGATTTAATGCTTCAGTTAGTGTTTGGGCAGAAACTTGAAGGGATAATCCCAAGATCAAAACAGATAAAAAAATACGCATGAAGTCCTCCTTTTTTCGTCAGCATAAGCTGTTTTGACTTTTTATTCAAGTATTTTTTGTTGGTTTATAAAGTGGTAATGTCACGATAACACGCAATCCTTTTTGCGGGCTTGTTTCCAAAGAAATATCGCCGCCATGGGATAACAAAATATCCCGTGCAATGGTAAGACCAAGCCCGACACCTCCTGTTGTTGGATTGCGGGATTCCTCTAAACGCACGAAGGGCTTAAAGACCTCTTTGCGTCTGTTTTTGGGAATGCCGGGACCATTGTCGTCCACGATAATTTGCACTAAATCTTGTTTCTTTTGAATTTTAACCCATGTTTTGGAGGCATAACGTCCCGCGTTAGAAATTAAGTTACCTAATGCGCGCGACAAATCCGAAGGGCGTGCGATTATTTGAACGTCAGGCTGTGCGGACAATTCAATTTGGTGGTTTGTTTTTCTGAACTTTTCCACCAAATTAGTCACAAATGGTTTTAGATTTATTTCTTTTGATTCTTCACGTCCATCACCCCGGGCAAACGTTAAGTAACCATTCAACATATTTTCCATATCATTGACATCTTGTTCCATTGCATGTGTCGTTTCATCTTGTGGTAACATGGAAAGTTGCAATTTTAATCGTGTTAAAGGGGTGCGTAGATCATGGGAAACGCCTGCTAACATGGCTGTTCTTTCGGTAAGGTAGCGTTGTAATCTGTTTTTCATCATTAAAAAGGCGGCGCCGGCGTGACGCACTTCTGTGGCACCTTCCGGTTTAAAATGATCCACATTTTTACCAATACCAAAAGCTTCCGCTGCATGCGCAAGTCGGATGATGGCGCGCAACTGGTTTTTCATAAAGATCAATGCAACGCCAAAAAGTAAGATGGATGAAAATACCATCCACAGGAAAAATACCCAAACCGTTGAGCTGAAGAAACGTTTGCGGGCAACGACGACTTCTAAAACACCGCGATCTAATTGGATATGAATACGTTGCTGTCCATCGGTTGTTGTGGTAATTTGGTATGGAAATTTAAGATGCGTCAATTCGCCAGCCAAATCTTGACTCATATCCATGATGCGACGTTTGTGTTTGGTATTAATTTTTGCTCCGGGTTTCCATGTTAAATCCAAAAAGAGGCTACGTTCTACCTGATTCAATAAATAAACCAACTCATCACGAGGTAATGTGGATGTGTTCACAATATCGGCAACAAGCTCTACTTCACCATAGATATCACGAGCAAGACGGTGACTGACGGTATCCCAGTGCCGATTATAAAAAAAGATACCCAAAGACAGTTGAACAATAATAAGAGGTAATAAAATAATTAGAAAAAAGCGTCCCAAAAGTCCGTTGGGTAAAACTGTTTTTCGAAAACTTTTAATCCATTTTTTAATCATGCGCTTACTAACCTATAGCCCTTTCCTCTGATTGTTTGAATAATATGTAGTGTTGTATCTGTTTCTAATTTTTTACGCAATCGTGTTACTTGTACATCGATGGTGCGTGTGTTTTCAAGACCTAACCAAGAAGCCAGTTGTTCGCGAGAAATATCTTCGTTCATATGATTTGTAAAGGCGGTCAGCAAGGCTTGTTCTGCATTTGTTAAAATTATTTGCTCATTTTGTTTCTTCAAAATGCCGGTTTGTGGAACATAGGTATAAGGTCCAAAAGATAAAGTTTGAGTAGACGGATTTTGGCGTTTCAGCAAATTATTAAGTCGTAACAGCAGTTCCTTTGGTTCAAAGGGCTTTGGTAAATAATCATCTGCTCCAGCTTCTAGTCCTGTAATACGGCTGTTTGTATCGCCGCGTGCTGTTAAAATTAAAATAGGCGTGGTGATGCCTTGTTGCCTTAATTCTTGCGTCAAGATATCTCCATTTTTTTGGGGCATCATAACATCCATAATAATGGCATCTGGCTTAAGGTATTTAAGTAAATCCTGTGCATCAAAAGCATTGGCTGCTTCTGACACAACAAAATGATTGCGTGTCAAATACGTTTTTAACAATTGACGCAATCTTGTATCATCATCGACAATCAAAACAAGATGTTCGTTCACTATCTTAATTTCTCCAATATTTGTGCGCCTTTTGAGCCGCCATCACCCTTTAATTTTTTCCACAAAACAGTTTCCATCATTTGGACATCCCCTTTCAAAATAGTCAGGTCATTGGCTGAAAAGGTCGTCTTGCTGGTTATCAATTCACACATGTGTGAGCCGATGTCTGTAATTAAAGGGTAGCCAAAGGTGGCACCTTGTCCTTTTAAATCATGCGCTTTAGGATAAACTTTTGTACGGATAAGTTGTGTCCGTTCGGCGCCAAATACACCGCCGGCATTGCCAAGAGATTCCTTCATTTTTTGAACGTCGCCGCTTGCCCACGCTGGAAATTTGTTAGCCAAATCGGCCATGGCTTCCATGGCCAGTTTTTCCAAATCGTTGGGATTGGTTGGTGTGGTCGGCGCTGATTTCATTTTTGGACTTTGAGCGCGCCCAGCGGGCTTAATGGACTTTTTCTTCAAGTTGTTGGGTAATTCAAAAATAGACATTGTCCCCTCCTTTTTCTTTATTATATCAAAAATTAAAAGAAGAAGTCCAGCTTTATTTTAGACTTAGAACACGAAATTAAAACCGCCAAGTAAGCCAAGTTAAAAAGACATCAAATCCTGGGACATACAAAGTATCAATGGAAAAGGATTTATATTCTAGTCCAAAAGTAGGTGCGGCACCCGGGACGGGAATCCAATGATAATTATCTCTGAAAGTAATACCGGCCACAAATCCTAGTGTGGGACGAAAATCCTTTCCTGCGCGCCAAAGGTGTTGCCAAGAGTAAAAGAATGACGGTTCTGGTTTGTTAAAAGAATCTTGGAACGTCATGAATGAGAGGGCGTATCTCCTGTTGGGTGTGGGTTCAAGATATTTACCAATACCAAATCCCCAAGGATTAACATTGTACTCTTTTCGTTTTTCGGCACTGTAGGTTAAGGGGCTGTGATATGTGTAAACTGGAAATAAAAATTCGTATCTACCATCATTCCAAATGTTGCTAACATGGTTTATGACACCCTGTGTTAAGGAAGTTTCTTCCTCGGTTTCTTCTGCGCGCGCATGAAACGTGTATGCAAAACAAGCACACAGAACGGCAACAAAGCAATACTTAATAATATGTAATTTTCCCATAAATGATAGTTTTTCTTTCAATATACCATAAAATAATATGCTGAATATATTTGAGTTTTATAAATAAGTCAAGAGAAATTATCAAGGAAATGGTGCGGCCAAGAAGACTTGAACTTCCACGGATTTCTCCACAAGCACCTCAAGCTTGCGTGTCTACCAATTCCACCATGGCCGCAATAACGGGAGCATTATAGCAAATTTTTACCAGGAAATCAAGCCTTGCTTTTGTAAAAAGTGCATCCTATCATAACACAAGGAGGTACATCATGTTGGAAATTAAACCGTTAAAATATGATTTGGAGGCGTTAGCTCCAATTATCAGTTCGCAAACATTATTTTTTCATCACGACAAACACTATGCTGGATATGTTGTAAAAGCTAATGAGTTGTTGCCACCAAAATGGAAACATAAAAACTTAGAAGAGCTTGTTTCACTGGCTCGGGAAAAAGGTGAAAACGCTTTGTTTAACCAGGTGGCACAAGTTTGGAATCATGAATTTTTCTTTGATGGGTTAAGTGTTAGCTCAGAGGATCATAAAATTTCTGATGATTTGATGTTTTATATTCGAAAAGATTATAACAGCGTTGATAATTTAAAAGCTGAATTAATAAAGACAGCAATGGCTCGATTTGGTTCTGGTTGGGTGTGGCTTGTGTTAGACGGAGAACATCTTAAAATTCAAAGCACGCTAAACGCAGAAACGCCCTGTGGACAAAAGGGATTTGTGCCTCTTTGGACATTGGATGTGTGGGAACATGCCTATTACTTAGATTATCAAAATAAACGTCTGGATTACGCCACAGAGGTGGTCAACAAGGCAATTAACTGGCGTCTTGTCAATGAACGTTTAGGCATCTAATTTGCCGCAGCAGTGTTTGTATTTTTTGCCGGAACCACAAGGGCAGGGATCATTGCGTCCGATTTCTTTTTTTGTGTCAACAGGAGGGATCGGATCTTGTTCGGCGGGCGTTTCAGGAGTTTCCTCTGTTTGTGAGGATGGTGGCTCTGGTGCCAATTTCAATTCCAAACGTCCCATGGTTTCCGTTAAACGTTCACGCACGCGTCCCAACAAATTTTGGAACAAATGAAAAGCTTCTTGCTTGAAGGCGTTCAAAGGATTTTGTTGTCCATAGGCTCGCAAGCCAATAGAGGTCTTCATGAAGTCCAAACTTTGTAAATGTTCTTTCCACAGCGTATCAATTGTTTGAATCAACAAAGTTTTTTCAAAATCTTTTTTAAAGTCTGGGGGCAGAATCTTTGTTTTTTCTTGCCAAGCTTCATCGGCCAACTTCATTAACCGATCAATCATAACTTGCGGTTCAATGCCGGCTTCATTTTTCCAGCTTGCAAATGGGGCATCTATGCCAAGTAACTTAATTGTTTCTTGACGCAATTCTTCGGCATTCCAATCTTCTGGTGCAGTGCGCTCCGGTGCAATAGAATAAACAAGGGATGTAATGGTGTCTTGGCGCATATCTTGCATCACA
Organism: Alphaproteobacteria bacterium; assembly: GCA_017412085.1. Classification (GTDB taxonomy): domain Bacteria; phylum Pseudomonadota; class Alphaproteobacteria; order CAAHEQ01; family UBA3637; genus UBA3637. Next base: position 54,006 of record JAFPYS010000002.1, on the reverse strand, counting down.
GGATAAACGTCATCCATTTCCATAATTTCTTTGCGTTGTTCATAGATAATTTTGCGTTGATCATTTGTAACATCGTCAAATTTCAGAAGGTTTTTACGCACATCAAAGTGATATTCTTCGACTTTTTGTTGCGCCTTGGCAATAGCCTTACTGATCCAAGGATGTTCAATAGCTTCATTTTGTTTTAAACCCATGGTCTTCAAAATACGTCCGATTCGTTCGGAACCAAAAATACGCATCAGATCGTCTTCCAAACTGACGTAAAATTTGGATTGACCGGGATCACCTTGACGACCGGATCGGCCGCGTAATTGGTTATCGATACGGCGACTTTCATGGCGTTCGGAACCTAAAACATATAAGCCACCAGCAGCCAAGGCCTTTTGTTTGCCCTCGGCAATCTCAGCTTTAATTTTTTCAGCCAACAAAGTTTCATCCATGTCTGGGTGAGCCTCTTTTTGTTCGTTAAAACGCATCTCAAAATTGCCGCCCAATTGAATATCTGTTCCGCGACCGGCCATGTTTGTGGCGATAGTCACTGCGCCAGGAACGCCAGCTTGTGCAATAATATGAGCCTCTTGTTCATGGTGGCGCGCATTCAACACATTAAATGGAATATTTGTTTTTTGTTTTAATAGATTTGCCAAAATTTCAGATTTTTCGATACTTGTTGTGCCAACCAAAATGGGTTGCCCACGATCATGAACTTTTTGAATTTCCTTGATAATGGCATCGTATTTTTCTTCTGCTGTGCGATAAATGGCATCTTGTTCGTCTTTGCGGGCGACAGGTTTGTTTGTCGGAATATCAACCACTTGTAGTTTATAAATATCATCAAATTCGGCGGCCTCTGTCATGGCGGTACCTGTCATACCAGCCAAATGAGGATACATGCGGAAATAGTTCTGGTATGTGATGGAAGCCAGAGTTTGGTTTTCGGGTTGAATCTCTACACCCTCCTTGGCTTCTAACGCCTGATGAAGACCGTTGGAGTATCTGCGGCCATCCATAATGCGCCCTGTAAATTCATCGATAATCATAACTTTGCCATCTTTGACAATGTAATCCACATCTTTTTGGAAAAGTGTGTGCGCGCGCAAGGCTTGTTCCACGTGGTGTACGAAAGCGATATTGTCTGTTTCATACAGTCCACCGACCATCAAGCCTGCGTTATGCAGGGCATCTTCTACAAATTGAATACCTGCATCTGTTAGTGTGACATTTCTGTGTTTTTCGTCTTTTTCATAGTGTTCTGGTTGAACACCCGACATAATCTTGTCCACGGCAATATAGCGTTCAGAAGAATCTTCTGCTTGCCCAGAAATAATAAGAGGCGTTCTGGCTTCGTCGATTAAGATCGAGTCCACTTCATCCACAATAGCATAATTGAAAGGGCGTTGAACCATTTCGTTTTTATTGACACACATATTATCACGCAAATAGTCAAATCCAAGCTCGTTATTGGTGGCATAAGTGATGTCACATTCATAGGCGGCTTTGCGTTGTTCTTTGCTCATATTGGCAATGATACAGCCAACAGTGAGGCCTAAAAAGCGATAGACTTTGCCCATCCATTCGCTGTCACGAGCGGCCAAATAATCGTTGACCGTAACAACATGGACGCCCTTGCCAGTCAAAGCGTTTAGATAAACAGGCAATGTGGCGACCAAGGTTTTACCCTCGCCAGTTTTCATCTCGGCAATTTTATTGTCAAATAAAACGATACCGCCCAGTAATTGAACATCGAAAGGCCGTAATCCCAAGGCACGTTTTGCGCCTTCCCGCACCGTTGCAAAGGCTTCGGGCAAAATATCCCACAAAGTTTCCCCATTTTGAAGGCGTTCCTTAAAAGCGGGGGTTTTTGCTTTCAATTCTTCATCGGAAAGCTTTTGATATTGTTCTTCAAGCGCATTGATTTCTTTGATATATTTTGCAAACTTTTTGAGATAGCGTTCGTTGGCTGAGCCAAACAATTTCTTAAATTTCATAGTCATTCCTTGTGTGATAAAACCATACTATGATAAACATAAGTTTTTTTTGTGGAAAAGTCAAGTTTTTTAAGCGGTTTTATTCAAAAAAGTCGATAATCTGACATTGTGGTACTAAATTTTTAATAAAAAGATGAGAGGCATTGCGTTCTTCATGATTTTTTACTTGATTTAAGATTAAGCTGGGATTGGAAAAAGGTGCGATTTTTTTTAGTGTTTTAAGTAAGATCGTTTGATCGGCGGTTGAGACCCATTGAATGTTTTCATAATCAGAAAAAATAGAAGAGGTTATGGAGCTTGGTAAATCAATTAAAACGACGTCATAATTTGATGCTAATTGTTGTAGATCGTTTTTAATTCGTTGTTGATTGGCATGGGGGATAGCACTGATATTACAATTTGACATTCCTGTGATAACATCAATGTTTTTTTGCTGTGGCATGATCAGCTCGGTGAGTGGAGTAAGCCCATCTAACACTGCAGAAATTTTATTTTGATTTGGGTTATGTAAGGGGTAATTTTTAAGCCCCAGCAAAGCATCAAAAATCAAAACTTTTTTTCCTTGTTTGGCATAATTTTGTGCTGTTTTACAAACGACAAAACTAACCCCTGTATGAGGAGCGGCAGATGTTAAAGTATAAAAAATCGTTTTCTTTTGCGAGGAAGCTTGTTGTAAAATAAATGGCATGGAAAAACCTCTAAAGTTGAATTTTTCCTTGATTTAAAAGTGTTCGAGTTGTTTCTATCATTTGCTCGCGCGCTTGTTCAATTTGCTCTGGGCGTACAGACTTCCCCTTTTGTTTGATTTCTTCTTGTAGCTGAGGCCAAAGAGAATCTGGGATACTATGTTGGATGGTTTGCATAACTGAATCTGGTGCATTTACCAGAGCCAAAATTGCAGTCGCTCTTGGTGTGTGGCGCAAAATGGTTTGAATAACTTCATCTGGCCAGTGAGATAGGTCATCAAATCGAATGAGCTTTGCTGCGAGTTTTCGGGCTAAAAATGGTTCGCTTTGATTTAGATCTTTTAAAACGGATTGAGCTTTGGGCGTCTTGGCCATGCAAGACAAAATATCCGATGTTTTTTCTGTACCCGTGGGGGTGTGAACAGTGTTTAATATGTTTCGTGCAATTACAAGAGCCTCTTGCTCCATTTTGGCGCTTGTTGTGTTACTGATATATCCGATATGACTCAGGTGGATTAAAATTTGTGTGACCCTGTTGTCGGGAAGATTTTGTAATAAATCACTTGCTTTTTCGGCGGGCAAACGATACAAGATGTAAGCCACGATTTCTGGGCGTAAATTACTTAAACGTGGGGCCAATGTTTCGGAATTTAGAGCAGCAAATTCATCCCATAATGACGAATTTGTGGGTTGTAATGTTTCTTTGAATTTCAACGTTTCTTCTTTAGGGCTTTCGGCCAAAATTTGCTGAACTCGTGTGGGATTTCCAACCACAGCAGATCCGTTCGTCATTGCGTCATATAGTTCTGTCAAAACGCGGGCGGATTCTTGTGGAGGAATAACGCCAAGCGTGGTCATAGTCTTTGCAACCCGGCGCACCTCATTGTCATCCAATGCTATCAGAATTTGACGCACGACACTTTCATCTAATGCCAACAATATGATGCCAACTTTTTGAATAGGGGTCCAATCTGAGCCTTTAGAGGATACGGGCATGTAAATCCAATTTTTTATTACAGAAATAGCTCTAGTTGGATTATCAGTTATTTTATCCAAAATATCTGTTGAAAATTGCATTGCTTTGGCTTCTTTACGCCAGGAATGAGCACAGTGTGCAAAACTCATGGAAATGAAAGAGAGACCAGCGCCAATTAAAAGCAAAGCAATGATAAATAAAAAGATAGAGTTGGATTTTGAATGCAACCTTTTAACAAAGGGCATGTTTATAATTTCCAACGTATCTCCACGCTGAGAGTCAAATCCAATACCACTTTGGACAAGGCGCTTATAATTAGCCATCTCTTGGCCTGTGCGTGCTTGGTAAATTCCATTATCCCCTTTTCTTGTGTTGCCATCTATGATGATGCTGACATTTTGTTTTTGAATAAGATTTTGAATTTCCTTTTCGGAAACTTGTTGAGAAATAACGCCTTTTTCTGGTTGAGGCGTATATGTGTGTAAATTATGCCGTGCATTTTTTAGATTTAAATCCAATCGAACAGAAGCGCGTACATGACCGCGTCCCACGACTGGTTCCAGTAAATTTAAAATTATTCTTTCTTGTTGCCGGGCATACTTTTGTTGTAGGGTTAAAAAATTTTCATTTTCAGAAGATAAAACAGGCGAAAGGGTTGATTGGCAAGTAGGCACTAAAAACAATGTGGCTGCGCATACAATACAAACAACCAGTACGAGGAAAAACAGAACTTTTATCCCATTGTTTTTTTGAGCCAAAACCTTCCCTTTCTTTTTTTTAAATTCCCTTCGTACTAAGATATTAACGTGTTCTGAAGTTGGTGTCAATAAAAAGTTTGCGAAAAGATCAGGTTTTTGATATACTGATTGCCATGATAGATGAGGTCGATTTAGAAGAATATCCGAATTTATTGGTAACTCCGCCTGTTTCTGATGGGAATTCCAGAAAGCGGTTAGATAAGTTTTTGGCGGACACGTTTCCCGATGTGTCTCGTAATGCGTTTATTCGATTGATTGAAGACAACAAAGTAAAAGTGAAAAGCACGGGCTTTTTTGCCAATCATCCGGATATGAAGGTCGAAAAGGGGCAGGTGTTTGAGATTGATTTGCCGGCGCCAGAGCCCGCCGATGTGAAGCCAGAAGATATGCCACTGGATATTGTTTATGAAGATGATGATGTTTTGGTGGTAAATAAGCCGGCAGGTTTGGTTGTGCATCCAGGCGCCGGAAATTGGGAACACACATTGGTAAATGGTTTGTTATTTCATTGTCACGACAGTTTATCTGGCGTGGGGGGCGTGCAACGTCCAGGTATTGTGCATCGCATTGATAAAGACACATCCGGTTTGTTGGTTGTGGCCAAAAATGATAAGGCTCACTTATCATTGGCAAAACAATTTGAGGTGCATTCTATTCAACGTGAATATCAAGCCTTTGTTTGGGGTAAGGTTGAACAGGAAGAAGGGCGTATTGAAGGCAATATTGGAAGATCAAGTACGAATCGTCAAAAAATGGCTTTAGTGAAGACTGGAGGAAAATCGGCCGTAACGCATTATAAACGCTTGGCCGTGTTTGGTGGTGGTATAGTGAGCCATGTAAAGTGCGTTTTGGAAACGGGGAGAACGCATCAAATTCGTGTACACATGAGTTCTATTCACCATCCGCTTGTGGGCGATTATACCTATGGCCATCCACCTAAAAATGCACCGGATTTTGTGCGTGATTTTCCAAGGCAGGCATTGCATGCTGGCGTGTTGGGATTTGTTCATCCGACAACGGGGAAACAGTTGGTTTTTGAAGTGCCGATGCCGTCTGATATGCAAGAGCTAAAAGAAAAGTTGGAAAAACTTTAATATTCCACAGATTCAAAATATAAACCTTCAGGTGGAGCGGTTGGTCCCCCTTTTGTGCGGTCACAAGCATCAAATGCTTTTTTAAATTTTTCCACCGACCATTTCCCTTCACCGACCAATTCTAACGTGCCAACCATGTTGCGAACTTGGTGGTGTAAAAAAGATTTCGCGCTGACATGACACTCAATGAGGTCACCGCTTTGAATAATCTCAAAATGAGAGAGCGTTTTTACGGGGCTTTTTGCTTGGCATTCGCTGGCGCGAAAGGTGGAAAAATCATGCTTACCCAACATCACATCGGCGGCTTGTTGCATTTTTTGAATGTTTAATTTGGGGCGCACCCACCAAACATGTCCCTTGTTAATGGAAGGTGGATAAGGCGTGTTTTGAATTTTATAAATATAGTGACGCATTTTTGCTGAAAAGCGTGCATGAAAATCATCATCAACCTCTTCGATACTTTTTATGCTAATGGGATAAGGGCGCACAAGCGCATTTAAAGATTCAAATAAACGATAAGTGTCCAATTTTTCTTTTGTTTCAATGTGGGCCACCTGAGCGATGGCATGAACACCTGTGTCTGTGCGACCCGATCCCCAAACGGTGACGGGGTGGCGAAGAGATGTTTTAAGGGCGTCTTCTATCACGCCCTGAACGGAAAGTTGACCGGCCTGTTTTTGCCAGCCGATAAAAGGTGTGCCGTCATATTCAATGATAAATTTATAACGCATTATCTATCTCTGGTTCTCATGGGACTGGGCTGTGAATCGGCGGCGGCCCTTTGTGGACGCCGCTGCTTAGGAATGAACAAAGACAAAAGTTTTAACAAAGGATCGTCTTGTTTAGTTATTTTTTTTTTATTCAGGCCATTTAAAACAAGTGAAGCATCTAACAATTGGTCGCCTGGAACCAGGATGTTACCCCGGCTAAATTCAGCACCCGTCATGCGTTTTTTGCCTTCCATTTGTAATTCAAGAAGTTGCAAAACACCATCTTTACAAGCAACAGTAATTTTTTCATCACAAGATAAAATGGTTCCAGGCTCTTTATTTTCTGTATTTTTAGAATCAAAAAGAACTTTAAAAACTTTGAGACGGAAATAGCGTCCATTTTTGTCTTTAATAAAGGTAAATGCTCCTGGAATAGAAGAAAAGGCGCGTACTTGTCGGTCGATTGTTTGGGCGTCTTTATTCCAGTCGATAAGGGCTTCTTGTTTGCTAATTTTTTTGGCATAAGAAGATTTGCTATGGTCTTGTTTTTTAGGTTCTGGATTTGTGCGCAATACATGCATCAATAAATCAGCAGATATATTGGACAGAATTGAGCACAATTGATCCGCTGTGATATGGGTCATGTCATTAAAAACGGCGCTTCCTAAGATATCTCCGGTGTCGCAACCTTCGGCCATCCGCATAATGGTAACGCCCGTTTCTTTTTCACCATCCAAAATAGCACGTTGAATTGGCGATGCTCCACGAAGTTTTGGCAGCAAAGAGGCGTGTAAGTTTAAACATCCCAGGCGGGGAGTGTCCAAAATGGCTTTTGGTAAAATTAAACCATAAGCGCCAACGATAACTAAATCAGGTTTGAAACTTTGGAATTTTTTAATGGCCTCTGGATCTTTAAATGTTTCGGGGGTAACAATTTCAAAAGGCAAACGATAGTTTTTTTGTAATTCTAAAGCCGCCTTATGAACGACAGAGTATTGAAGCCCTAAGCCGCGCCCATAGGGCTTTGGTGCGCGCGTATAAACGGCTACTAAATCAAATTGTGGCTCGCCATTTTCTGCTTTTTCTTCAAGTAACCGCTTTAATGTAGGTAACACAAATCCAGGCGTTCCCATTATAATAATGCGTGTGTGTGGTGGCAAATTCATTCTTCCTCGCTTTCACGCTTGCGGCGTTTTTCCAAATGTGTTAACAGTTTATCACGTTTTAATTTTGAAAGATAGTCTATAAATAAAATTCCGTCAAGATGGTCGATTTCGTGTTGCATGGCGATAGCTAAAAGCCCATCTGTGTCGCGCGTCCGTTCGTGTCCATTTTCATCAGTATAACGGACTTTTACAGTTTCCCAGCGCTCTACATCCGCATATTCGCGCGGCAAGGATAAACATCCTTCGTTATGCAAAATTTTATTGTCAGAATGAGCAATAATTTCTGGATTCACCATTTTAATGGGGGCGGGGTCTTCGCCTTCACCCGCACAGTCGATAACGACCAGGCGCTTTAACAGGCCAACCTGATTGGCGGCCAAACCAACGCCATTCCCTGCGTACATGGTTTCCAACATGTCAGCCAATGTTTTACGGATAGCATCATCCACTGCGTCCACTTTTTCAGCCTTTTGACGCAGAACGGGTTCCGGAATCTCATAAATTTTCATTTTTGACATTTTTTTTGTTTCCTTTTATAAAAATATATTATACACTATTTTTGAAGTTTTGAAAAGGAGAAAATTTATGATACGTCTGTTCGTTGGTTTAAGCCTGCCTGAAAAGGTAAAGGAACAGTTGATGTCATTAGATAAGAATTTGCCCGGCGCTTTGTGGAAAAGTGCGGACAAATTGCATTTAACTCTTTCCTTTGTGGGAAATATAGAAGAACCATTGGCGGATGAGTTGGCGCAGGAATTGCGTTTTATTCGCTTCCCTGCTTTCCATTTGTCTTTAAAGGAAATTGGGTATTTTGCAACGGGTGATATGCCTCACCATTTGTGGGTGGGCGTTGACGAAGATAAGGCGTTGAAGGAATTACAGGAAAAAGTGGTGGGCGTTGTGCGTAAACTGGGATTGAGCGATCAGGATAAGTTTAAATTCCATCCGCATGTCACTTTGGCCAGATTGCAGGGTGTGAGTTTGTCCGACGTGATGGCTTATATCAGTAAAAATAATTTGTTTCATTCAGATTTGTTTTTGGTTGAGACGTTTGATTTGTTCTCTAGCCACGCAAAAGAGGCTGGTGAAGGTCGGTATTACAAGTTAGAAGAGCAGTATCCATTAAATTTAGTTTAGGGGGCAAATGGTCAGATACGGTGGATTGATTTTGTTGGGTCTTTTGATGGCAAGCCAGTCAGCGATGGCAATGACGGGTCAGTATTATACACGTATCATGGAAATTGTTAATGCTAGGGATTTAAAGGCGTTAAAACAGCTAAGATCTATGGGAATTGACATGAATTCTCCGGGGCCCAACGGAATGACGCCACTTTGTGGGACCATTGTTCAGGGCGATTATGAGGGATACGAGTTATTGTTGACCCAAGGGGCATCTCCATACGTATCTTGTGTTCGTCAGTTGCCGCAAAGAACGGTGGCAGAATTTTATGCCAACCAACCTGCACCACACACATTTTATAATGGGCATTTTACAGAGGCTGCACCGGTTGGTGGATGGGGAGAATCTGGGGTTAAGGGATTTGATTTTCCGACATTAGGTGTGGGTGAGATTTTGTTGGGAGGTGTCGCTGTTGGTGCTGCTTTAGCATTGGGGCATGGCGGAAGTAGTGGTTCATCTTCTGGTGGGGATGACAATGACTATGTATGGACGGCACCATTAAAATTAGAAGCAAAAAGCTTTGAGACATCAGAATATAAAGCTGACTCATTTAACAATAGCATTGATTTTTTGGGGCAGGTTAAGGCTTCTTCTGCGTATGCTAGGGGTTATACGGGATACAAGGTTAACCGCAAATCGGATGGGACCTTAATCGGGGCGGGAGAAAAGGCCATTTCAACCGACAAAGTAAAGGTTGCCGTTGTGGATGAAGGTGTTTGGGTAATGCATCCTGATTTGAAGGCAAACATTGGAACGGGTTATAATTTTGTTTATGGTGTTTGTTCAGCGAATAATGCCGCAAAATGTTGGCAGTATAACGAAACAGAGGGCGTGGCGTATTTATATGAAAACTGGACGCCATCGAGCACAGTTAATGATGCTATTGACAGCAAGGAACTTCCAGAATGGCGCTGGGCAATTTATTCGCAAAAATACGCTAATTACAGTTATGAAGCCACAAATCCGAAGCCGCACATTGCTCCAACATGGGTGGTTGTGGATACGTCAGGTCAAGTCCATCGATACGATCGTTTCTATACCGAGGAAGCTGGGGAGAAAGTGTGGTGGTTAGATACGGGCGCAACTGTTGATGGACAGAGAGTTTTGGCAAAGGTGACTTGTACGGAATCTGATACAGAGGGTAATTGTGTGGCTGGGACGAGTCTTCTGGGTTCTGTTACGGCACAAAATGATCTTACAAATCATGGAACACATGTTGCGGGTATTATTGGGGCAACCAAGAACGACGAAGGAATGATGGGCGTTGCCTACAATGTGGATATTGTTCCTGTAAAAATTGACTTTGACATGCAATCACACGAAGGAATCAGCAAGGCCGTGGAGTTGGCGGACATTACAAATTTAAGTTTGGCTTCGTCAGCCAATGTGAGATTTGAAGATAAGGCTGCAGCTGTTAGCGCATTTGATACGGTCATAAGTACAGCAAATTATAAACGTTTGTTGGATGTCTATCGTACTGCCGCCAAGCAAAATAAAATTTTAGTTTTTGCGGCGGGGAATTACGATCATTCTTCGGATGAAAAACCGTATGATCCGTCATGGTACACAATTGCACCGTTATCTGATATGTTTAACGGGAAAAAGCGTCACGATGATGGTAATACGTACAATTTAAAGAATTTATTGGTAACTGTTGTGGCGTTAAACAATAAGTTGGATGGGTTGGCTTCATATTCGGCACAATGTGGACTTACAAAGGATTACTGTATCGCTGCACCAGGGGGAGATGAAAGTAAGCAAATTTACTCAACTGTGTTAAAGAGTGTGGAAGCGGATGGTCCCGTGTATGGTTATGGTGCTGGCGCCGGTACGTCTATGGCTACTCCAATTGTTTCTGGTGCTTTAGCGGTTATTAAAGGAGCCTTCCCCCATTTGACAAATCAGCAGGTTGTGCAGATTTTGTTGGAAACGGCGACGGACTTGGGTGAGCCGGGAGTTGATGAAGTGTATGGTCATGGTTTGCTGAATTTAGAGGCAGCTACGAACCCGGTGGGATTACAAAAAATTGTCTTATCAGAGAAGGCAAGTGGCGAGAATGTTGCTGCCGCAAGTTCTTCAAGCACTATTCCTGCTGTTTTTGCGGGTGTTTCGAAGGCTCTGCCGACCGAAATGATTGTGTTGGATAAATTTGACCGAGCCTTTCAAGTGCCGACGGATTCTTTTGTGCGTGTTGCAAAACGGGAAAATAAACAGGAAGGTCGCTTTAAATCCTTTATGCGGGGAAACGAAAAAGTTGTTGCAGATACGGATAAATTCACAATGGCCTATTCCGAGCGTCGTTCGGATGTATATTCACAAATGGTCCATGGTTCAATGAGTTTGGAAGTTCGTCCCACAACAGCATGGCGTTTTAAGACATTTTATACAGAAAATACAGAGACAACAGGAGGCACTTATTTTGAGCGGTTGATGTTGGCACCTTATGCCAAAATGAAGGAGGCATGGGGAAGTGCAATCAGCTATGATTTTGGGAAAAATTGGCAAGCAACAGTTTCGGGACAGGTCGGTCAAAATGGTTTTGTTGACGAGGATGATTTGCATGATATGGATCACAACAAAGCATCTGTTTTCCAAAGTACTTTGCAATACAATGGTTTGAAAAAAGTTGGATTAAAAATGGTTGCTGGCGTGTCTAATGAACAAGGATCAACCCTTGGGATGTGGGGAAAAGGAGCCTTTAAATCTAGTAACAGCCGAACAACTTATGTGGGGGCTGGTGTGACATTGAATTTAACGGATGCAGTGACCATTGAAGGAATGTATTATTCGGGCGTTACACATGTGAATAATGGTAATTCTTTGGTGAAGATGTCCAATCTAAAGAGTGACAGCTTTGCTGTGACGGCGGCATGGAATGTTAACGACAAGCGTACAATAGGTATGCAATTTGTTTCCCCGTTGCGTGTTCGCAAAGGTGTGGCGACAGTTAATTTGCCTGTGGCACGTGATGCTTATCAGGATGTTGTTTATCGTGATGAGGTTCATGCAAGTTTGAAGCCAACTGCACGCGAGTATGATGTTGGTTTTTATTACACGGATGCATTGCAAGAAGATGTGCATTTCCAAAGCGAATTTGGGGTTCGTCTGAATCCAGATCACGTGGCGGGTGCGGCGCCAGATTGGCGTGCATTAGTGGGGCTCCATTTTGGACTATAAAAAAAATAAAAAATCCGTTATTTTTCGCTTGTTTTCAAGTTGAGAGTGTGCTAACATAACAGGTATAGAGTCTAATAAAAGGGGTAACCGTTTGAAAAGATTAAATAAATTAAAATGGGTACTTGTGGGGGTTGCTTTGTTCGCGGGCGTGAGCGCGCGTGCGCAAGCCTTGGACTCGTCTGTTCGTGAAAGAATTTACACCGCGGCAAGAATGGGGAATACGGCCGAACTTAAGCGTTTGGCTTCCTTGGGATATTCTTTGGAATTGACGGATGAAAGTGGCAATACACCTTATTGTCAAGCGGTGTGGTCGCAAGATCGGGTTGCTGTGGCGACATTGATTGATGCGGGCGTTAATGTGCGTCCGTCGTGTTTAAAACGCATTCCGTATGTGACCGAAACACGCATCTATGCGGCAGCTCATGCGGAAGATTTAGATCAGCTTGTTGCGTGGAAAAAAGAAGGTCTGAATGTTGATGTGGTCAATCCCAAAACGGGGAATTCAGCTTTATGTGAAGCGGTTTATAATTATGATTGTCCGGCCATTCAAACATTGTTGCGTGCGGGCTCTCAACAGGCACAACCTTGTATGCGTCGCGTACCACAAGAAGTGCGCGAGAATTTGCAATGTCGTCCTTTGAAGATCGACTGGGGAACGATTGGTTATACTGTTTTGGGGGCCGGCATGGCCGGGGCTTTGGTTGCTATTTTGGCCAGTGGTGGCAGCAGCGGTTCACCAACATGTCCCGCGACACAACGTTGGAAGGGAGATAGGTGTGTCAGTTGTGATACATGTTGGATTGGTAATACCTGTGTTTCCAGTACTGAAATGAAGAAAAAGCCATATTATCGCGATGAAACGAATGCCGAATGTTGGGTTGTTTCGCCGCCTCCAGTTTCTTTAACCGAGAAGCAATTAGATCGTGCGGTCACAGAGATTGAAGACGATTCCAAATATAAAGATGGTAAATATCAACCGATGATTAATGCGGCGACAGCGTATGCCCGCGGTTATTCTGGATACATTGTGGAACGCACAAGCCCGTATGGGCGACCTTCAAATGGGACTGTAAATACACCGGCTGTTTCCAAAAATAAAATAACGGTAGCCGTTTATTCAACGGGAATGGCCATTGGAAAAGGCGGATCGGTGACAGAAACTACAACCAACGACACAACGTCTTCCACACAAACGACAAATGTGTGGGATTGGTCAAATGTGCATAGAGGGTTTTATAATTCGGCTGAGAAGGATAAAGATGGCGCAGCAAAAGTCAGTGAAATGACGTATAAGGATGGAAATAACAGCATTACGGGCAAACGTGTTGCTAAGGTGGGAGCCGTTCAAAACAATTTTGCTGTAGATAGCACAGGTCAGCCATATGGATATAATTACGATTATGGCCCTTGTACCGGGGATAATGAAGAGAATTGTTATTCCGGCGTCGTAAAAGAAATCGGAGGCAATAATTATGGTTTGGCCGTTGTCTATGAAGGAACGACGCAAAAATATGTTTTGTTAAATACGACAACGGGACAGGTTGTGGGATTTACAGAGGACGAACCAACCAATGACACGCTGAGTAAGTATGCGAGATGGTCTGGTTTAAAGGATTCTTCGGGAAATGATGTCAGCGAGGCGGGCGGTTCGATAAATGGGGATATTTTTTCAAAATATGCGTATTATAATTATGCAGATGATGTTGCCTATGAATATGATGAAAATAATCCGAGTCCACATTACAAAGATGCAACAGGCGAGGATTCAATTGGAGGAAGTTTAGGAACATTTTTGGCGGGCATTGTTGGTGCGATGAAATTGGATGATCCTAATACGGCGACTTATGGCGTGGCATATAATACATCAATTTTACCAGTTAATCGAGATGTTGTGCGTGGTTTAAGTTATAATGCCATGCAAACGATGGTCAGTAATGCAGATGTTCTGTTATTGGCGGAAGGTTTGAATATAAGCAATACTGGAGCGGATGCTTGGAAACAAACAGCATTGGGCGCTTTTGATGTGGCAAGTGGAACATACACAGCAAAAGAGATTTCTGATGTGTTGGGCAGTGACGCAGAAAATATGTACAAGTTATTATCAAAAGATAAAGTTGGAAAAATTGCTGTTGTTCCAACGGGATCTGGTCAGATATGGGGGTCTTGGGATATTAAACATCCAACAATTCAGGCGGTTGTTCCTTTGATGAAGGGCATGAATTCTTCAACTGTATGGAATAGCACTAGCCGGGTATTGCCTACGGTGGATGCAACGAATCCTTTGTATCACCTGTACATTGCGGTGGCTTCTGTTGATCCAATATCAAGTTCTGGAGAAAGAGTAAGACTTTCTCCAACATCGCAGCCTTGTGGTATAGCTGGCAGTTATTGTGTCGTTGCTCCTGGTGGACAAAGTGGATCGTCTGTATATGGGTTGTATTCAACCGTTGATCCCGTTTTAACCAATAATCAAAATTCTTATGGATATCAGCGTAGTTATGGAACAAGCTCTGCTGCAGCAACCGTTGCGGGTGCTGTTGCTGTGTTGATGGGGGCTTATCCACATTTAACACCACAACAAGTTGTAGAGATTTTGTTTCAAACATCTACTTATATCACCCCAACAGATGCGGACATAACAAGTTATGGAGATACATATGCGGTTGGCAGTGATAAGTGGGGGGATTATAACTCTATTTATGGACGTGGTTTGATCAATTTAGCGGCGGCAACGCAACCTATTGGTGGTAAAGAGGGGCTTTGGGTTTATAAGTCTTCTTCTGGAGAACCTATTCGAGGAGAAACGATTACGGCGTCTGCAACGCATTTAACGTCGCCAGCGACTATGGCACTTTCTCAATCATTGGCATCAGCTTTGCCCACAAATTTCGTTGCATTTGATGCTTATAATCGTCCATTTACATTGTCTACAGCTGGTTTATTCCAATTAAAGAATCGTCGGAAGATGAAATCTTGGGATGATTTTAAGATGTTTATGCGTGGTCGCGATCCAGTTAAAGTTCAAGCAACAGAGAATTTTTCGATGATGTATCGTGATCAGACAAGTCGTGTGACGTCTTCATCTTCTATGCCGATGGGGTTGATGCAGATTAATTTAAAGCAAGATAAAATGCGGTACAGTTTGTTCTATTCTCAAGATACAACAATGGGACGGGAGGCGTATTGGAAACGGCGCCTGTCTAATCCATTTATCCAGATGCGAGACGCTTATGGTGTTGAGACGGGTTATGATTTGAACTCTAAATGGTCCGTTGAGGTAGGTTGGACAATGGGTAAGAATGGATTCTTTGATGACGACGATCGTCATTTTGATGCGCCAGATAACAAGATGCAAGCGTTCACAAGTTCGATCGTATTCAAGCCCATTGACAAGATGGCCTTTAAAGTGGCAACCGGTGTGATGAAGGAAACGGGATCTTCTTTGGGTATGGTATCGGAAGGGGCGTTTAATATTAAAGGGGCAAACACACACTTTGTTGGAGCGGGGGTTGTGTTTACACCAATGGATAAAGTTCGTTTGGAAGCGATGTATTATTACGGGCAAACGAAAACAAGTTCAAATGGTGGGTTAATGAATTTGTCACGCATGACAAGTGACAGCTTTGCTGTGACGGCAAGCTATCAACCAACGGACGATCATTTATTTGGTTTGCAAGTGTCTTCGCCTTTGCGTGTGCGTAAAGGATCGTTAAATGTTTCTTTACCAGTAGGCCGTCACCCGACGGAGGACATTTATTATTATGATACATATAAAGCCAACATGAAGCCCAAGGCCAGAGAATTGGATGTATCGATGTATTACCAGGGCAATGTGACGGATGAAATTAGTTTACAAAGTGAAATGGGTGTGCGTTTGAACCCAGATCACCAATCCGATGTTGTACCGGATTATCGCGGCATGGTAGGCGTGAAGTGGGAATATTAAAAAAGTTCTTGCATTTTGGAAAAAAAGTGTGTATAATGACCTCACTTTGTTAAGAATGCGGGTGTAGCTCAGGGGTAGAGCGCAACCTTGCCAAGGTTGATGTCGAGGGTTCAAATCCCTTCGCCCGCTCCAATTTAAAAAGCCTATTTTCCAATCCCGATTTTGTATTTACATCAATAATTACTTTTGAGGTGTTATGTGCGAGAAGAGGGGAATAAAGCCAAAGAGATAAAATTTGGATATCTTTTTGGAGCGATATTTTTTGATAATTTGTTTGTAAAAGACACTTGTTTTTAAAATGTCGTCAAAATCTTGTTGAAATAATGTATGGTTTTTCCACGGTTTTAAATTTGTATAATGAATGATTTTTGGTTCAATCGGCTGATTTGGATTTTTTGGTTGCCTTAAGGGAATCATATTTGCAAAATAGTTGAACGAACAATCCAGACGCTTGATATTGTTCTGGAATAAAATATTCACAACATCTTGATCCGGAAATTCCAATTGGTTCTGTAATTTTTGGGTCAGTGCGATTGTTTTGTTTACAAAATCCATTTTACGTAGTTTTGGAATATCCATTACAAAAACACCGGAATTAAAGTATTCGCCGGTAAAATCTTTCCATATTTTTCTTAATCTTTTAGGCATATTGGGTGTGAAAAAATATGATTCTGACATAGCGGCAATGGGATAATTTTCCATATCAATATTATACAGTTCAGCAATATCTTTTTTAACAATAATATCTACATCTAAATAAATCACCTTTTTTAAATTTGGTACAATTTCAGTGATGAAATATCGAGAATACATGCTGACCGACCAGGCGCGTAGTTCTGGAAATTGATCTAAATTATATTTAGACATATCTATGAAATGCAGATTTTTATTTGGGTACTTTTTTAAATCTTTAGCAATTAATTTCTTTGTTTTTGTCTGTATGCCATCATCCATGACATAAAAATCAATGAATGAGTTTGTATGCATTAAAATAGACTTCATCATAATGGAAGCAAAAGGAGCGTAGTTCTCATCTGTGGCGCAAAAAACAGGAATATGTTCAGACATGGATAACCTCGCGGATTTTGAAAAGAGTTAACCCTAAAAATTTTATATACACAGTTTGCCGAAGTTGATTTTTTTTCTTGTCGGATCCTGAGGGGGGTGTTTGTATTGTTTTTGAATATAAAACAGGTAATCCCAAAACGGATATTTTCAAATTAGGTTTTCGTTGATACTCAATTAAGGTAAGACGGTAGGTGTTTTTAATGCATTTGTTTTTGAGGGCGGTTGTCTTAAAACTTAACTTTTCTTTTTTATTCTTTTTTAAAGTTGTTAAATAACGTAAACACCAATTGTGAATATTTGGTGGTAACACGATGTGATATTTTTTTTGAAGAGTACTATAAAAATCATATAAAAATGGCGCCATAATAGCTTTATCATTAGGTTCTAATCTGGCAAAGTTTTGCCATGCTTTTTGTAAAAATACGATGCCATAAAAAGAGGATAGATCTTTGTCGGCATATTTTGTAACAATTTGAAGTGTGTATTTTAAAATCTCTATATATTCGTTCAGGTTCTTGGATATTTGTTGTGTGGTAGATTCCGAATGAATTCGCCGATGGTAAAATGGGGCTTTAATCGCGCCGACACGTTTTGCCTTTAAAATGCTTTCCACAAAAAATAGGGTATCTTCATAAGCAATTTTTTTGTTGATCCATCGGATATTGTTTTGTATTAAAAAATGACGCCTGTAAAAGGTTAGCCATGCTGTCACAGCCACCGAAGGTAAGACATTTCGGATTGTAGAATGATCAAAGACGGGTTGAAAGTTTTCAGGCAACCAAGTTAGGTTGTGGTATGGATCTATAAATTCCTGTTTGTTGTAGTTTAAAAATTCGATAGCAGTACATTGGCACATATCTAAGCCGAAGATGGCACTGTATAAATATAAACAGGCGCAAGCATCTGGTTCCATATAATCATCGGCATCTAAAAACTGAATAAATGCCCCTGTGGCAACTTCCATTGCTTTGTTGCGCGCGATGGCTTGACGTTGATTCTTTTGTTGTAGAACGATGATGCGAGGATCTTTTTGGGCATATTCATTTAAGATTTCCAAACTGCTGTCTGTTGATTCATCGTCCACACAAATAATTTCAATTTCTTTTAGAGTTTGGTTCAAACAACTGTCCAAGCATTCTGGTAAAAACTCAGCCGCATTATAGACGGGAATGATGATAGACACCTTTGTTCCGGCACAAAAGAAAAGCATATCAAAAAGTTCCGGTGGAAGCATTTGTTTTATGAGATTTAAATTTACTCTTTCAGTCTCTGTATTTCCCTTTAACATCCAAGACATCACTTGGCGCACTGTGTTCGTATATAATGGGAAAAGATTGTCCAAATGCAATTCTTTCATCCGTTCATACAGATGAATGATAACAACCAAAAAATCTTTGAAATAATTCTTTTTGTTAAGCACCAAAGAGTTGGGTCTGTTGATGCGGTAATGTATGAAAGCTTCTTTCATAACGCTTATTTTGCTTGCAAGAGCTAATGAAAGGCATAAAAGGCCAAGATCTTCTACACAACGAACCTCGTCAAACAAAAGGTTATTTTCCTTAAGAAATTGCGAACGAAATAATTTGTTCCAGGAAGCTTCTAACCTAAGATCAAATAGGTCTTTTCCAAAATCTTGGGGTTTTGCGGGAGATTTTTTTAGGAACTTTTCATCCTCCACAATCGTTTGGATGTCTTGTTTAAGATTGTTGTCATACCGATGCCAGCCAGCAACAACGACATCAGACTTGTCTTTTTCTGCCTGTGCTACCATTTTTTCTAGCATATCTGGTTCAAAAAAATCATCTGAATCTAGGAAGATTATATATTCGCCAGTAGCTTCTTTAATGCCGCGGTTACGTGTAGTACCAAGGCCGATGTTTTC
Source organism: Alphaproteobacteria bacterium (assembly GCA_017412085.1). GTDB lineage: Bacteria > Pseudomonadota > Alphaproteobacteria > CAAHEQ01 > UBA3637 > UBA3637. The sequence continues at coordinate 35,375 of JAFPYS010000002.1, read as the reverse complement.
TTGGTGAATAATCTTGATGCGGCTATCCAAAAAGGCATAAGTATTCAAAATGTTTGGACTATCATCTGTGGAGCCATCGTCTATACAAATGACCTCGATATCTTCGAGTGTTTGTAGCAAAATTGTATCCAGGCATTGGCCCAAATACTCTTGTACATTATACACAGGAACGATGACGGAAACTTTAGGGGACATAGCAAAGCCTTTTTTTGATCTTAAATCTTGAGCCAAAGTTTAGTATAAAATCGAATAAAAATCAAGAAAAAACTCCCCAATCCAAGGATCGGGGAGTTATAACATCCACAGCTTATTAGTTTACTTTCAAGGTAATGGCAGTTGAGTTAGTCGTGTATGCTGAGTTTACGCTAATTCCTGATGCGGAACCAGCCATGTCGTTAATGGCTTTAGCCACATCGGCGCTGTCAGCTGTAATTGCAACGGTAATCACGCCGGATGTATCTTTACCTGTAATTGCGCTTGCGTTGCCAGGAAGTTTTGCATCGGTATCACCATTCAGATATGCCGTACGATAAGTTACACCAGCATTGGCAGTACAATCATTTGTTTGGCAATAGATGGCCATCATGGAGGCTGCATTCATAATTTCGTTTGCTTTGTATTTGCGCATCGCCATTGTGTAACCAGCAATACCACCAACGGATAACACACCAATAATGGCTAACACACCCAACATTTCGACCATTGAACGGCCGGATTCATTCTTCATCATTTTATATTCCTTTCTTTTGTTAACAAAATTAAACTTCGTGCCAAAGTTACTCAGCACCTTTTACAGGGTAGTTTTAAGCTTTCTAATTTTGAATAATCAAGAAAAATTTGGTTAAAATTTGAAGATTTTAAGTAATTGTTATAAAATTTAATACAATATTAACATTTAGGTGTTGTTCAAAAGATAATTTGATACAAGATATCTTCAAATCTGGGGAATTTAAGAAAAGAGGATAAAGCGTTGCGGTCAATTAATTCGTAACATTGGTTATCTGTATTATAAGAAATCAAAGTTTCCATCGTACGTCCAAGGATCAGGCGGTGAGCAAAAAAATGGCCCTGGGCATACTTTGTTTGATAATCTAATATACTGGGTTGATTAAATACGGTGCCTGCGCGTTCGTGGGGAACACAACCAAATAATTCCAGTCCATGCCATGTTAAGCCATCCGTGACATTTAGAAAATTCAAGTATCCACGGGGGATACGTCCATATCCTTGCTTGACCAATGTGATGGAAGTGCTTTGTGCTTGTGTCAATGTGGCGCCGTGAAACAACAATGCATCCTTTATTTTCAGCTGATTAATTAATGTATTAAGAACGATCATTTATTGCCTCCCGTTGTTTCGAAATGGATGACCTGTGTTGCCATTTCATTGGAATTAAAAGGAATATAAACAGGTGATTTGGGTGCGGGAACATATAAGATGTTGGGTGTGATAACGCCCGCATCTGTGATCGTTTGTTGGTTTAAAAAATGATGTAAGTCCTCATGGAAAGGTTGTTGGGGCATCAAAACCAAATTGTTGATTGTAATTGTGCCACCATAAGCAAGGGGATATTTAAGGTGAATTGTCCAGTTGATTGGTAAAATACCCATAGATAATTGATCAATTTGTTCTTCTGATAATCCCGCTATACGCAAATCATTTTTATGTGTGTGAGCGAGATTTATTAAAAACAGGTGGGTTTGTGCTTTTAATTGTGCTTGTTCTGCTTTAAAATTGTTGGTGTAATCAGGCAGTAATCTTAAGGCAACCAAATCCATGCCAGACAAGTTTGTTTTTTGAAACAGGTGCAGCCAATGATCTTCGCCGCCGTCTGTCATAAGATTATCAAGAGATATTTCACCAGCAGATGAGGCGCCTGTTTGGATCCCGGTCAAATTATCCCAATCGGAAAAGATGTCTGCGCCATTTAATTCCGTATCTTTGTTTTCTTGTGACATGGCGTTTCATCCTTTTTCTTTAAGGGGCTGGAGGGGCGGGAGGCGTTGGAAGCTGAGTTGTTGATTGCTCTTCTTGTTGTAGGGCTTCCACTTGGGCGGCTTGTTGGGCCTGTGCTTGTTGCCAGGCGGCCATGCGTTCGTTGGCAATCCATTGTGGCACGTTGCCAGCTGGTTTAATAGATGCTTTTTTGCGCATGCCATTATCCATAAACCAACGTGGAGAGTCGGCCAAGATTGGACGGCTCATGTGACTTTGAACCAACACATACTGTTGCAATGGGTTCAAACTCATGATGTCGGCCACCTGAATAACGCTGGATTGTTGCATCTGACGTGAAACGTTTTGAGTGAACATGCTGCCTTGTGGGGCATTCAAGCCTTCTTGACGCGATGTGCTTTTGACTTCAATTGTTGTATTTCCAACCATTTCCACAAATCGCTTTGCCGTTTGTTCGTTGTTCTGAGATAAAACAATTTTAACGGCGGTGGTGGAAATGATGGTCTCCAAATCGTCTTTGCCATATTTACCTGAAATCTGTCCCAAGTCCTGGCCGATCAATAGATAGGCCACTTTCATCCCACGGCCAACAGCGGGCCCATCCTTTACTGCGGATAATTTCGGCATTTGAGGAAACTCGTCCAACACAAACAAAATTGGGTAAGGACCGGACTTTAAACCGTCTGTTCCGACGTGGTTGGGTGGATTGGCAATTAAAAATTGGCTCATTAATTCCACAAAAATACCCGTGATAACACTTAGTGCTGCGGCGTCCACCAAATCCACGGACAAATAAACCGTGACGGGTTTCATTTTGCCGGTTGCAGGATCTACCATGCCTCGTAAATCGCGGAAAGTGAAATCACTTTGTTTTGTACGAGCAATAACGGCGGCGTTTTTGAAAATACTGATGCCCGCAAAGGCGGTTGATATAATAGATCCACGTTCCTTGTCTGGCGTGTTTGATAATTGACTGAGTTCTGTCACAGCACGTCGCGCATAGCCAAAGCGCCGGCATTCTGCAACAGCGGCTTCCAAAACGTCTTTCATTGGGTCGGCCATCATGGCCATTTGATCGCCTTCGTCTGAACGACGTTTCAAATCTGCGGCAACCTTCATGCTCATATCTGTCCACCAATCCAAAATCATGGCAATACATGGTTCGCATCCAAACCAGTTTTGTGGTAAGCCGTCCCACGTTCCGACGGGGGCATAGTTAGCTAAACTCAAACTGCCTTTTTTCAGATTATCTAACGCTAATCGTGCGCCAGTATCTTGCATGTCCATATAATAGGTTTCCAATACAGCGGCGTCTTCCGCATCAAAAGATCCTTCTTGCAGCTTACTGACAAAGTAATCGTTGGCTCTTGCGCGTTCACATTTTGAGGCAATAAAGTGAAGTAATCCGGCCATTGCATTGCGGCCGGAATTAGACCAGTGCGGATCCTGTCCTCCGGTGGCTTCGGGCACCAAAATCTTATTCATTGAGTCAATGTACATATCGCGTGCTGGACCCAATGGTGGAAGACATTGTGGTGATAAGGGGTTCCAACTGGGATAGAAAAGGCCTTTATCCGGTTCGTCGCCTTTCCCCCAGTTGATAATAAAGACCGGACCAAGAGTGGCGCGATAGCCTGAGGTGGAAAAACAAAGCTCTGGTTTTGGGTCATTAATAATCAAACTGACCTCATCTGATTCAAAAATGGTTGGCACAACGACGCCCACTGTTTTACCAGCTCCAGGCGGTGCGCAAGCCAATACGGACAACGTTTCTGATAGTTTAAGTAAATGCCCCTTAAATCTTCCTAAGACGGTGCAGATACCACTGTCGATACTAACAATACTTTTCATCGTTTTGATGTCATCCATGGAGGCCATGCGACCTTCACCAAAGATATTGGGCATATTCTTATACGGGTTTTTCAACAAACCGTAAACGGTAATGCCGACAAAAGAAAAAAGAGGAAGGAATGGAAGGACTAAGCCAAACGAAAGAGGTGTCCTGACGTCACGAAAAATCCTCCACCATTTGCGGTAGGATGCGCACAGATTGACCGGGTTGAATGTGGATTTTTTCCAAAAATCAAGGGCGTGGGCAAAAGTGTCTCGGTCTAGCCCCTGGGACAACCATGCATAAATTGGTAAAACCAATAACGCAAGTACATAGCTGATCACCAAGGCAATCAAAACGGTTTTGATTCCCCACCATGCAAATTTTCTTTGCTCTGCATACATCCGATCAGCCATTAATTATCCCCCTTAAATAATTTTGATAATTCTTGCATTTCTGAAGCGGAAGCCGGCATTGTGGGCTCAACAACGGAGGCTGTTACAGGCAAATCATCCGTGCCACCCACATCTGTACGCGAAACAACAACGTCCAATTCTTTCCATATCCGCAACATTTCTTCTGCATTAATGATATTGCCTTTTTCTTCAATCATAAAGGCCTGCATCTTTTTATCGGGAAACTCTTTTGCTAGTTTTGCCTGTAATTCGGACACGCTTTGCTTGAGTTCGTAAATTGGTGAAACACGGTGATCAATTTCTGAAAACCACAATGGGGCCTCTCCATTAAAGGGCTCTTCTTCGGCCAACCAATCGCCGGATTCTCGGTCAATTAAAACCGCAAATACTTTTTGTGCGCCGACAGCCAAAAAGTCAATCGTTTGAAGCGTTGTTTTTACTTTCTCGATCAATTGGTATCCGGCTTCTTTAAATAAACCAGGAATGTCTTCCACAACGGGCTCACGTTGCGGCAATTGAATGTCTTCCAATGGGATGTTAGAAATATCTTCTGGCATTGAGGACAATGGCTGTGCTGAAGGTTGTGCAGACGAAAAATCCATAGGCGAAGCAGCTTTTGTGGTGTTGGAAAAAATAGGGCCAGAAGAAAAAGTGGTTGCCTGTTGCACGGGCATTACGGGCGTTGAATGACCTAACGGCTTTGGGCGTGCACTTGATGTGTTTTTGATTGTAATAGAAGGTGGAGGGGGTGGCGCCAAAACAACTTTTTTCTTTTTTTTGTTGTGTTTCACAATGGCTTGTCCAGCAAATATCGCGGCACACAAGGCCACCAACCACTTCCATGTTTTCTTAATCAGTGTCCGCCAACGAACTTTCGTGCATAGATACCAAAGATATAAAAACAATGGGATGGATAACAAAAGAGTAATTAAGAAAATCCAATCGCTCTTTGCGTTGAGCATCCATCCGGATTCAAATTCGTTGGCGATATAGGACCATGAACGCTGAGAAAACAAGCGAAAGCGCCAATTGCTGTACAAAAAACCACGCAGCCACCACCCAAAGAAAATTGCGCCGACAACGATTCCTATTATGATATTTCTGTAGCCTTCTTTTTTTTGCATGGACGTCCTTTTTGTTCCTCTTGTTTCTTATTATACAAAAAACAAAAATGATTTACCAGTAAAAAAAGCGGCGAAATCGTTTTTTTCTTTAAATGTGTTGTAAGACAAGATTGGGATTAAAGTCCATGTTCAAGGATTCGTTTATTTTTTCGTATTTATTTAAAACGGATCTGAAGTAGGTGAGAACAAACAATCGTGTGGCGGAAGATAAGCCAGATTGTCCCTTTACAGCGTCTATTTTGGAACACAATTCGTGAATTGTTAATCCTTCTCTTTCACAAATATCGGCTAAGGAAACCCAGGTTTCCCGATCTAAGCGCATACTGGTTCTACGACCATTAACAACAACATTTTTACAGACTAGCATTTGTTTTCTCCTTTCTTTTTTATAAAAAATACATTATACTTATGGGTAGAGAAAAAGAATTTCGCAACCTATAGGTGTATTATTTTTAATTATACAACTTTCGATATGAAAAGGCAAGAGAAAAAGAAAGTTTTGCATACATGTGAGTTTCCGGGGTGTTCAGAGCCGGCGGAATATCGTGCGCCAAAAGATCGTTCATTGCGGTCGCATTATTGGTTTTGTTTAAAGCATGTTCAAGAATACAATAAAAAATGGGATTTTTTGGCGGGCTTATCTCCGGAACAAATTGAAGCACAGTTGCAAAATGATGTGACATGGCAAAGACCCACGTGGAAATTGGGTATGGGAGGATCTGCAAAAGTTGTTCATGGTCGTGTAAGCGATAAGTTTCATTTCTTTGATGAAAGCCAGCTGGGGATGAGCGGGCATTATAATCCGCCACAAAGCGAATCGCGTTATTCCAGAAAATTGCAAGATGCTATTACCTTTATGGAGTTGGAAGTTCCTTTCACATTAGAGAAAGCAAAAAGCCAATATAAAAAATTAGCAAAAAGATACCATCCAGATGTTGCACAAAAGGATGCAAGTTTATTTCAACGTTTAACGGAAAGTTATACGGCTGTTATTGCTTATTTAGAAAAGGGAGAAGAATGAAAAATTATTGGTTAAAGCGTCTTCTTTTAATCCCGATCACATTATTTGGAATTATTGCAATCAATTTCATTTTGATTCAAATGACACCTGGTGGTCCTGTTGAACACATGATGATGAAAATCCAGGGTACTCAAGCCGCAACCGAAGCAGGAACAGGGGAAGATGCACGTCAACGTATATTTGTTGCGCAAATGCGAGAAGAACTGAATGCGCAATTTGGTTTTGATAAGCCGGCATTGGTGCGGTTCGGCAAAATGATCAAGGATTATGTGTTGTTTGATTTCGGAAAAAGTTTTTATCAAGACAAAACAGTTCTTCAACTGATCAAAGAAAAAATGCCTGTCTCTTTATCTTTGGGGATTTTTTCAACGTTGTTAATTTATTTGCTGGCCATTCCCTTGGGGGTTCGCAAGGCGGTAAAAGCTGGATCAAAATTTGACAGAGGAACAACGTTTTTTTTAATTGTGGGATATGCGCTCCCATCCTTTTTATTAGCGATTTCATTAGTAATCTTTTTTGCGGGAGGACATTATCTTAACTGGTTTCCTTTGCGTGGCTTGGTTTCGGATAATTGGGCTGATTTATCTTGGTGGGGAAAAATAACAGATTATTTGTGGCATATTACGTTGCCCGTTTTATCCATCAGTATTGGAGGTATTGCGGGGTTATGTTTTTTAACGCGGAATTCTTTTTTGGACGAGTTGGGTAAAGCCTATGTGATGACGGCCAAGGCGAAAGGTTGCAGCGAAAACAGAGTGCTTTGGGGACACGTATTTAGAAATGCGATGTTGCTTGTTCTGGCCGGTTTTCCGGCAATGTTGATCGGGATGTTATTTACGGGCTCCATGCTGGTGGAAGTTATTTTCTCATTGGATGGATTGGGATTGTTGGGATACGAAGCTTTACAAAATCGCGATTATCCTATTGTATTTGGAACGTTATATTTATTTGGGTTGTTAGGGTTGATACTGAATGTTTTAAGCGACTTTATTTACACATTGGTTGATCCTCGGATTCATTTTGGAGGGCGGCGCAGATGACAAGTCTTTTCCAAAAACGTAAACGTATCTTTTTCAAAAATAAATTGGCTTTGGGAGCCCTGATATTATTTTGTGTATTGTTTGTTTTATCGCTTTTATCGCCGGTATTGGCTAACGACAAGCCGTTATTGCTGCGTTATGAAAATAAATGGTATTTTCCGTTTGTCCAAAATATCACGGATGCAGAATTGGGTGGAAATCTGCCAACGTATGCAGATTATCAAGATTCTTTTACGCAAGAACAAATTGCACAGCATGGATGGGCCGTATGGGCACCCATTCGATATGGGGCAAATACGGTGGATTATTTTTCTCAAGAAGCGTTTCCTATTGCGCCCAATAAAAGTCATTGGTTGGGAACGGATGACCAGGGGCGTGATTTATTGGCACGGTTATTATATAGCTTAAGATTGTCATTGCTTTTTGGGTTGTTGTTGACATTTTTATCTTCTGTTATTGGCTTCTTTGTGGGGGCTATTCAGGGATATTTTGGTGGCAAAACAGATTTATCTGTTGGGCGTTTTATAGAAATTTGGGGCAGTTTGCCGCAATTATTTATTCTCATTATTTTGGCAAGCTTTGTGAAGCCAACGTTTTGGACGTTACTGATTATTTTAATGTTATTTAGTTGGCCAAATTTGACAGGGGTGGTCCGTGCTGAATTTTTGCGTGTGCGTAATTTGGATTATATACGCGTAGCGCGAACATTGGGGGCTGGTGATTTAAACCTTATTGTCAGACACATTTTGCCCAATGCGCTGATTGCAACGGTGACGTATCTGCCGTTTATTTTATCGGGAGCGATTGTGGCTTTGTCAGCCTTGGATTTTTTGGGTTTGGGCTTGCCACCGGGGACGCCAAGTTTGGGCGAATTAATACGTGAAGCAAAAGAAAATTTGAATGCGCCATGGATTGGTTTAAGCGTGTTAGTTTTGATGACAACATTGTTGGCGGCCTTATTGTTAATAGGAGACGGTGTTCGCAGCGCACTGGATCCACATGAACAGGAAAAATAAGATGCTCTTAGATATTCGCAATTTAACGGTTTCTTTAAAAAATGCTCAGTTGGTGAAGAAGGCAAGTTTATCAGTTGCAGAAGGAGAATGTGTTGCATTAATAGGTCCCAGTGGTTGTGGAAAGACAACGTTAACGCGTTCTATTTTGCGGCTACAAAAACAAATGCAAATATCTGGCGAGATTTTGTTTGATGGGAAAAACTTATTAGCACTTGATGAAAAGGAAATGGTAAAAATTCGCGGAGGCAAAATTGCTATGATTTTCCAAGAGCCAATGAGTGCATTAAATCCACTACACAAGGTCGGCAAGCAAATTATGGAAAGTTTAATTCTGCACACAGATAAGGCGACAAAACAACAAGTGTTAAATTTATTAACAGAGGTTGATTTTAAAAATCCAAAGCGTATTTTTAACAGCTATCCTCATGAATTATCAGGTGGGGAACGTCAGCGTGTTGTCATTGCAATGGCGTTGGCGGGCAATCCCAAATTATTAATTGCAGATGAACCAACAACCGCCCTGGACAGTGTTACACAAGATCAGATTTTATCATTGCTTATGCGTTTGCAAAAAGAACTGAATTTGGCAATTTTATTTATTACGCATGATTTGCGCGTTGTGGATCGGATGGCTGATAGAATTTACTACATGGAAAATGGGGTGGTTTCTTCCTCTGAAACACGGTTACAAATTGATTTTGACGGGCCGATAGATACCGTTCAAGATAACGTTGTTTTGGATGTGGGTAATTTAAATATTTCTTACGGGAAAAATCATGTAGTGCACGATTTTGGATTAAAATTGCATCAAGGAGAAACAGTTGGTTTAATGGGGCCTAGCGGTTGTGGGAAAAGCTCAATTGGCATGGCGTTGGTTCGTTTGATTGATGCAAAGGGCACAGTAATGTTGGAGGGGCAAGACTTTTTTAAACTGAAGGGAAAATCGTTGAAAAAGGCCCGGTCTAATATTCAGATGGTTTTTCAAGATCCATTTTCTTCTTTAAATCCCAGATGGATGATTAAAGATATTATTTTGGAGGGAGCGCGAATCCACCATTTAACAGGATTGGCGGAGTTGCTTGCTGCCGTTTTACGGGATGTTCACCTGAATGTAGATATATTGGACAGATACCCACATGAATTATCTGGAGGACAACGTGTGAGGGTTGCGTTGGCACGGGCTTTAATTTTGAAGCCAAGTGTGCTTATTTTGGATGAAATTACGACACAGTTGGATGTTCATACACAAGCTCAAATTTTGGATTTGTTGAAAGAGCTGCAAAAAAAAGAAGGCGTCAGCTACCTATTTATATCGCACGATAAAAGATCAATTGATGCGATTAGTCATCGTGTTGTTTCTTGCTCTGGGAAGTCCGTTTCTTAAGGTCGTCTTGGAATTGTTTAATTTCTTTATCCAAGTTTGATAAGATCATACGTTTATCTGTTCCCGCATATAATTGAACGGTATGACCCTGACGTAAAGCAACTGTTGGCCAACCATGGACGTTATATAATGAGCTCATATTGTCACGTTGTTGTTCAATCGCTTCTTTCAAGTTGTTATCTTGAAGGCAAGCCTGAAAATCGGTTGCATACATTCCCAAAACTTGTGCGTATTGTTTTAACACGAAGTCTGGATCTTTGTTTGAAAGCCATTTGCTTTGATTTTCATACAACCATCCCATCATTTTTGTTGCTTTTTCCTCGGGTAAACAACGCATAATCATGACCGCATTCATGGTGATGGGATCATAAGGCATGTCTACAATAACAATTTGGGCCTTTTTTGTTTTGACATATTTTCTTATTAATTCGGGGAAAATAGATTTGTGAAAGACGCGACAGTGCGGGCAGCTGGGAGATGTAAACAAATATAACGTTGAAACGGATATATCCCCAAAGGAGCGCAAATCCTTAAATTCTCTGGCCTGCAGTTGCATACCGATACAAAAAGTTAAAAGATAAATTAAAAAACGCATGTTACCTCCGATTATTTAAAAAATAGAGCATTAAGCGGAACAAATTAATAAAGTCAAGATAAAGGGCAAGCGCGCCCTGGATGGATTTAGCTTGCACAATTTCATCTGAATCTGCGGGGTTGTAAGCCGCTTTTAGCTTGTTCGTATCATAGGCTGTTAATCCCACAAAAATAACGACAGATAATATGTTTAATATGAAATTGAATTGTCCGGATCCAACAAAAATATTAACAAGGCTGGCCAAGATAACACCAATTAAGCCCATTATTAAAAAGCGTCCTAAACCAGACAGATCCCTGGATGTTTTTACCCCAAAAAGGGAGAGGGCAAAAAACATGCCTGCCGTTACTAAAAAGGCTTGGAACATGGCGGCTCCGGAATAGATGAACAACAAGCTGCCCAAGCTTATGCCCATAAGGGCCGAAAACAACCAGAACCATAATTTTGCTTGTTGAATGTTAAGTTTTGACGTCGCATTCCCGATGAAAAAAATTACCAAAAGGGGGGCAAAAATTGCGATCCAACCCAAAACGGACATGGAAAGTTGTCCATCATTGACTTTGTAGAAAAGATTGAACAAAGGTTCGCGGACAGATAACCAAGCCATAAGCGCGGACATCAACAAACCACCGCCCATGTAATTATAGATACGGCCAAAATAAGTTTGGATTCCTAAGCTGCTTCTGGTAGCCTTCAAAATTTGATCGCTCATTTTTCTCTCCTTTTCTTGCTAAAATATAAATTTTTTTTAAGTGAATTGCAAGGATTTATTCGGGGTTAGTAATTTCCGCGCCAGATAAGGGTTGTGTGACGCCTGTTGTTTCGGGAAATGAGATGGGTAATCCCATCAAGTGGCGTGCGGCGATGAAGGCAAACCCCATTGCATTCAAACATTCTGTGTAGGGCAAAATTTCTTTGGCCGTTGTTATGTTGGGTAAGTTTTGGGCCAATTGAAGCATGAGTGTGGGATTATATGTTCCCCCGCCGATAAAAATCCATTGTGCCGGTGGAATTGGCAAAAATTGTTGAGCTTGAATAATGGATTGCGCAACGAAGCAAGTTAAGGTTGCTGCGCCATCTTCTGGAGAAAGAGCTTCAACCTGTTCCAGTGTGTTTTCAAAGTCCTTTTTTTGAACGGACTTTGGGGGCTTTTTGAGAAGATATGGGGTTGACATAAGTGCTTTTAAGACCCGATCATCAGGTTTGCCCTTTGCCCCTAAAGCACCATTAAAATCCAATTCTTGTCCTGTATGTTTTAAAATCCATCTGTCCAATAAAGACAGGCCAATACCCACGTCAAATCCCATTAATTCTCCAACAGGGCCAATATAAACTAAGTGAGAAGTGCCGCCCAAGCCAGCGATGGCAACTGGTTTTTGCATCTTTTGACACAGTGTTGCCCAAAATGTTGTAAGCAAGGGAGAGCCAACCCCGCCGGCATTCATATCTTCCTTCACAAAATGATGAGCCACTGGTTTTTGTAGCGCGTTGGCAATCATTTGCGCGTCGCCGAAATTGAAATGGATTTGTTGCTCAGGGTTATGTTGGGCTGTGTGACCAGATAAGGCAATAAGGTCTATATGAATTTGTTGTGGTGTTAATTCGTCCAATAACTCTTTTGCCGATTGAATAAAAAACTGGCTAACATCATGATTAAGGGTATTAAAAAGCTCTGGATTTTCCTGTTTTTGCGCGGTGTATATTAACAATTGATCCCGTAATTCATGAGGATATGGGCAAATACGTGTTTGATATACCTTGGATATATCAAGACCGTCTGTTTCAATAACTGCTAACTCTATAGCCAGCGCAGAAGGATCAGAATAAATTCCCAAAACAACATGGTTCTTAAGTTGCATAATTATTCCTTATAGTCATATGGAAGAGGCAATTTTTTTTGCTCAGATTCGATTGTTTCTTGTAAAATTCTTAAAAACTCTCGTTTGGGCAGTCCCGGTTGGATGGGGGGTAGTACGCGAACAGTAACGGTTCCAGGAATGCGTTTAAAGCTGTTTTTGGGCCAACAATATCCCGTATTTAGGGCAACAGGAACAACGGGCACTTTGCAATTTTCATAAATTAAGGCAATCCCTGGACTATAAGGTTTGGTTGTTTCTTGCCCAGGTTTCGTCCGTGTGCCTTCAGGGAAGATGACCATATTTTGTCCTTGCTGAAAACGTTTGATTGCTCCAAGGAACATTTTTCTTAAAGCCATACCACCGCCCTTGCGATCAATTGGAAGACAGCCCGTTTTTAAAGCATATAAACCTGCAAATGGTACCCAAAGCAATTCCTTCTTAAAAACATAAAATGTATCAGGAACAAGGTTATGGAAAACGCTTGTTTCTAAAGCGGATTGATGTTTACTAGCAACGATATAGCCGCTTTTTGAGGGAAGATTTTCTCGACCTTCAATTTTAACGTGAATGTTGCAAATCCATTTTAATAATATTATAGCGCCACCAGTCCAGACAATAGGCATAATCATAGCCCATTTTCTTGGCATAATAAAAGTTGGAATCATGAGTATGAAAACGATAAGAGAATAGATGTAATATACGATTGTAAACAAAATGGAACGTAGCCAAATCATTGAGAAAATCCTTTCAAAAAATAATATAATTTAACACATAAAAATTTATGATATTCCACAAACAAATGAAAGGCAGATCTTGTATGTATCCAAGCGGTAGATTCTGTAAAATCTTTCGGCCAGATCGGATTAGGATACACGGTAATATTGGGGAGTGCATATTTGAATTCTAACAAGCTGCGAGGTATATGGTAAAAACTGGTAACTAAAATAATGGATTTTACCTTGTTTTTATAGACCCAATCAGCTGTTTCTAAGGCGTTGCCTTCGGTTGTTGTGGCTTGGTAGCCTAGATCAATTTTTTCACGAATTTCAGGACGGATATCGCCCAAAAACGATTCCGGTTTCACGTTCCTATTGACGCCGGAAATAAGCAGTTTGTCCGATGCCCCTTCTTCCAAAAGGGCAATGGCTGTTTGGATGCGGTAACCACCGCCTGTCCAGGCAACAATGGCATCTGCATTTGTGTTTTGAGAAAAATGAAAACTAAAAACGTATAAAACAAAAACACCGAATCCAATTAACCATATAGGAAACGCTATGGCCAAAGGATAAAAAATAAATGTGAGTAACTGTTTTATCATAAGAATCTTCTTAAAAATTTCCACACGGTTTTAAAAGTTGTTATAAATGCTAACAAGGCAACTCCAACGGGGATTAACAATAAATACGTCCACTGAATGGGATGCAAAGAGCTTTGTAGAATTTGCCCGGAAACGGATTTTAAAAACATGGAAATGCCAAACATAACGGGCAAAGCCAACACAAAACCGACAAAACTACCGCCCAAAGCAACCTTGAAATTATGCCAAGCATAGCGGTTTGTGATGTATAGATCTTGGGCTCCCAACATGTGTACAAGAGAGAGGACATATTCCTGAATCGAAAGGCTGGCATTCGTTGTATACACGACCGTGATTGCCACTGTGACAAACAACAAAATCAAGATAAGACCGATTAACGTTAATAAGGCATTTGCAAATCGAACTAAGTCTCCTAACCATATGCGGTGGCTGTCCAACACGGCATCTGGTACAGAATTTGCTAAATCAGCTTTTAATTGTTCTAGCAAAGGAGGATGATTGGTATCTACTGATACATCAATTAATTTTGGCAAAGGAAGCTCTGAAACGGCAGCATCAGATCCAAGCCAGGGAGTCATTAACTCTTGCATTTGATCATCATTTAGGACAATGGCCCCCAACACACCGGGTGTTGTGCGCAATAACATAAGAGCGTTTTCTATGTCTCGATATACTAATTCCCCGCGAGGGTTTCCACCGTTGTCATATGTTGGAATCTGAAGCGTTAAAGATTCTGCAACACTTTTTTGCCACAGGTTTAAAGAGTTGTGTGTTGCAATTCCGCCCGCCAAGACTAGCGTTGCAATGAACACCATTAAGGCACAAATCCACGGCAAGAAAAAGCGAGAAGATTGTTTGTTAAATAAGAAATCAGATTTTTTTGACATTACTTTTCCTCCCGTTTAAAGAGTTTGTTAGCCATATCCGTATATGTATCGGATGCAGGAATAATTTTTAGATGTCCGTCGGCCAGATGTAGTTGTGGAAAGTGGAAATTTTTAACCAACCCAACGTTATGGGTGGCAACAACAACCGTTGTCCCCAGCTTGTTGAGTTCTAAAAATAAATACATCAATCGTTTAGCCATAGCATCATCCACGTTGCCCGTTGGTTCGTCCGCCAAGAGCAAAGTAGGTTTGTGAATAACGGCACGTGCGATGGCAATGCGTTGCTGTTCGCCGCCAGATAATTCTTCCGGATATGATTTCATTTGTTTTTCAAGACCGACCCAGGCCAACAATTCCGTGACGTGTTTTTTGATTTCGGACTCTTTCTCGCCCGCCAATCTTAATGGAAGGGCCACATTATCAAAGGCGTTTAGATGATTTAAAAGGTGGTAATCTTGGAAAACAACGCCAATTTGCCGTCTAATTTGAGCCCTTGTTGAACGCGACATGGTATCCATCGCTTGGCCTAACAAACGAACGCGTCCCTTTGTAGGTTCTAAATGTAGGTATAGTAAACTTAAAAGAGAGGTTTTGCCGGCACCACTTTCTCCGGTCATAAAGTGAAAGGAACCGGGAGAAAGAGAAAAATTGATGTCTTTTAAGATTTCTGGTCCCTTATTATACCGCAAAGACACACCATTAAATTCGGCGATAAATGGTGATAAATTCTCGTTATTCGGCATTTTTCCTCCTTCAAATAATAAAAAAAGTTGTATCTTTTTTTTTAATGAGTTATATTATATTTACACTATTTTTTAGAAAAGGGAAAGCAAAATGTTGATTACATGTCCAAAATGTTCTGTAAAGTATCAAATCCCGGATGAAGTACGCTTGTCCGAAGGAAAGAAATTGAAATGTTCTAATTGCATGCATGTGTTTACTTTCAGTACAGAAACAGAGCCGGCCGTTGATCAGCCGGTAGTATCTGAAGAGCCGCAGGAAAAAGCGGTGGAGAACGAGCCAAATCCAGCAGAGGATAAGGTGTTTTCAGATGGGCCTGTGTTCCAAGACGAGGTGCCCCAAGCGTTTGTCCCCGTTGAATCAACAGAAAAAGAACCTAAGCATCCAATTGGTATGTTCGGGGCAGTTCTTAGTTTTTGTATCCTCGTGGTTTTATTGGTTTTTGGTTTTTTATACAGAGATGTGTTGTTGGATAAGGTTGTTTCCATTCCTAATACGGGGCGTTCCAATTTTGTAAAAGAAGCATTAAAGCCGGAGATTCAGCGCGAAAACACAGTTGTCCCCGAACTAAAAGAACACCCCGTTCCTCGTGAGGAATATGTGGTTGAAAATCCAGAAATAGTGGTTTTGCCGCAAATTTCATCTGTCCGATTTGAAAAAAGATTGGATCCCATTCCAACGATAAGGATAGAGGGCGTGTTGAAGAATATGAGCTCCGTAACGATTAAGTTGCCAGAAAAAGTGCGAGCAATTGCATATGATCAAGAGGGGGCGGTATTGTTTGAAAAAGATATTTTTTTAACGGATTTAGTTTTGCCAGCAGGCGAGGAACGGCTGTTCTTTGGATCTTATCAACCAGCACCAGATGGAGTTCAGTGGGTTGATGTTACTTTTTAAATAGGAGGGGGATATGCGTTTAGGAGTTATTCTGATTGCGTTGATTGTAAGTTTCCCGGTTTATGGATTTTGTCCTTTTTCCCAAGCATTACTTGGAAGCTTGCGGGATGAATCCGCAATTACTCTGTATAAAAATTGTGCCGAAGGAATGAATGATGATGTCTCTCAGGCGCGATTGGCAAAACTTTATGATCAAGGAACAACGGTGATTCCTCGTGATTTAAAAAAAGCGTTATATTATTACCAATTATCGGCAGATAATGGCAACGCGGAATCTCAAGCCAGGTTGGCACAACTGTATATGGAATTGGACAAGGATAGAAATGGTCGTGCTGAATTGCATTCCTATTTGAACACGATTGTGCCTGTTTCGTCGGGCAATGAAACGGATGATTTTAAAGGGGAGTTGGTGCATCCTTATGTCCTGTTGATGTTGGCAAACGATAATGTGGCAAACAAGTGGTATTATCCAACGACCGTGAAAAAGGCTCCAACTTATGCGGCAAATTTGTACAGAAACTATAAAATAGACAAAGAAAAGAAACAACAGTTGTTGGGCCAGGCAAGGGCATGGAAAAAACGTAAAATTTTAGAGATGGCCAGACAAGTTTTATCAAAAGAAGAATATCAAGAATTTTCAAACACTCTGTACCCAGCAAATGGACAAGCAGATTCTTTCAAACGGAGTCAGTTGTTAAAAGACTTCCAGAAAAAAGTTGAAATGAAACAACAACAGGATCAAGAAAGTGCCAAAGCTTTTTATTAAAACTTTCGGATGTCAGATGAACGTGTATGATTCTGTGCGCATGCGCGATGCGTTGATTGTGCATGGTTTTAAAGAAACAACGAAGCCGGGGCAAGCGGACGTCATTTTGGTTAATACATGTCACATTCGCGAAAAAGCGTCGGAAAAATTATTTTCCGAGTTAGGTCGTTTAGCCCAAGAGAAGAAAAAGGGGGCTTTGATTGTTGTGGCGGGTTGTGTTGTGCAGGCAGATGGGGTTGAAATTTTGCGCAGATCAAAATTGATAGACATCGCCATTGGCCCTCAAAATTACCACCAATTGCCAGAGTTAATAGAAAAATACAATCGCAAACAAGGACGGATCATTAAGGCGGATTTCCCCGTGGAATCTAAATTCGATTTCCTGCCGCTTCCAAAACAAAGTACTGCAGCCGCATTTTTGGCGGTGCAAGAAGGGTGCGATCATTTTTGTTCTTACTGTGTTGTCCCATATACGCGTGGATGTGAGTATTCTCGCTCGTCCAAAGATATTATTGCCGAAGCAAAAGCGCTGGTGAAAGCGGGTGCAAAAGAAATTATGTTGCTGGGGCAAAATGTGAATGGTTGGCATGGTGATAGGGGCAAAGATTTGGGTGATTTGATTCGTGAAATTGCCAAAATTCTGGGATTAAAACGGATCCGTTATACAACATCTTATCCAAGTGAAATGACTCAAAACTTAATTAATGCCCACAAAGACACAGCAAAGTTAATGCCGTACATTCATTTGCCGATCCAATCGGGCAGCGACAAAGTTTTGAAGGATATGAACCGCCAATATACGGTAAAACAGTATGAAAAAATTGTGGCCGCTTTCCGTAAAGCGCGGCCAGATATTGCCATTTCATCAGACTTTATTGTAGGTTTTCCAGGCGAGACAGAAAAAGATTTTGAAGAAACATTAAAGTTGGTGAAACGTGTTGGCTATGCAAGCTCTTATTCCTTTAAATTTAGTGCACGTCCGGGAACGCCAGCGAGTTTGATGAAAAATCAAATTCCAGAAGAAATAAAGACAAAGAGATTAATGAAATTACAGGCCTTGTTGTTGAAGCAACAAAAAGAATTTAATCAAAAGACTATTGGTAAAGTTTTTGATGTATTATTGACCGAACGGGGGAAGGTGAGGGGACAATTATTAGGGTACAGTCCTTACATGCAAGGAACAATTGTAAAGGCGCCGACAAAAATGTTGGGCGAAATTGTTCGCGTGAAGGTTACTGGTGCCAGTGCCACATCTTTAACAGCCGAGGTAGTAAAAAAATAAAAATGTTAAATAACGGCATTGTGTGAATGGTTGCATTTGTTTAAACATGATAACCTTTGACAAGTTAACGAAAATTAAGTATACTGCAAAGAACGAAAGGATTGATTAACATGACAGAAGAATTAACATTAAAAACAAAGTTAAGGCATATTAACCCAAGAACCGCAAATCAAAGCGCATTTGTAGAAGCGATGAATACACATGATATGACATTTGGTTTGGGGCCCGCAGGTACAGGTAAAACCTTCTTGGCGGTAGCAAAGGCTGTGGCTGATATGGAGGCCAATAAAGTTGATAAAATCATTTTAACCCGTCCGGCTGTGGAAGCGGGGGAGAATTTGGGCTTTTTGCCGGGTGATTTGAAAGAAAAGATCGATCCTTATTTGCGCCCATTGTATGATGCCTTGTATGAAATGATGCCACGCGATGTTGTGGATAAAAAAATTGAGAATGGTGAGATCGAAATTGCGCCTTTGGCGTATATGCGTGGTCGGACGCTGTCTCATGCTGTTGTCATTTTGGATGAGGCACAAAATACGACGCCAATGCAAATGAAGATGTTCTTAACGCGTTTGGGCGAAGGGTCAAAAATGGTAATCAATGGCGACTTGACACAAACAGATTTGCCCCGTGGCGTGGAATCTGGTTTGAAAGATGCAGAGCGCATTTTGAAAGATGTCGACGAGATTGCCTTTGTGGAATTTGATGAGCGGGATGTTGTGCGTCATGGACTGGTTTCCAAAATTGTGAACGCTTATGCAAAAGATAAAGAGACAAAATAATGCAGATAGACGTTCAAGTTTTAGATAAGCATTTTTACCTTAAAAAACTTTTGTTAAAAAGATTTTGTCGCAAGGTAATTCAGAATGCTTGGAAGGGCAAGCCAGATGTACAAATTTCCGTTGTGTTGGCGGATAATGATTTTGTGCAATTGCTGAATAAACGATATCGCAAAAAAGATAAGCCAACGAATGTGCTTTCTTTTGAAAATGAATGGCCTCTGGCCGGTGATATTATTGTGGCTTATGGTGTGACACGCGACGAGGCAATTGCTCAAGGAAAAACTTTTGCGGCGCATTTGGCCCACTTGCTGACACACGGGACTTTACATTTGCAAAAATATGACCATTTAACAGAAAAACAAGCGCAAAAAATGGAAAAGATGGAAACAAAGTTAATGCGTCAATTGGGGTATGCAGACCCATATAAAGGAGTTTAAATGTTCGATAAAATCAAAGATATTTTTGAAAAACATCCAGAGGAAGAAGAAGCCATCGAAACGGTTGAAGAAATCATGGACGCGCGTGAGGAACGCGGGGACGATGTTTTGGTGGACGATGATGAGATGTTGATGTTGAAAAATGTCTTTAAATTGCGCGATAAAAGGGCTTCAGACATTGCAATCCCGCGGGCTCAGATGGTGGCTATTCCTGTTAATGCGACCCAAGAAGAATTGAAGAAAGTTGTTTTGAAAGATAAATATACGCGTATGCCCGTGTATGAAAAGAATTTAGATAACATTGTGGGTGTACTGCATACAAAGGATCTGTTAAGTGCTATTTTGGAAAGAAAACCCATTGATGTGGCGAAGATTATGAATCACCATGTTGTGTTTGTGGCGCCGTCAATGCGTGGATTAGATTTGTTGCGTGAAATGCAGGCCAAAGCGATGCAGCTGGCAGTTGTTGTGGATGAGTTTGGTGGCACGTTGGGTTTGATTACCCTTGAAGATTTGTTGGAAGAAATTGTGGGCGAGATTGAAGACGAACATGACATGTTGGATTCGCCACCAGAACTGAAACAAATTTCCCCCAGAGTGATTGAGGCGGATGCACGTGTAGAATTGGCGGCATTGGAAAATTTGGTGGGCTCGTTCTTAACAAATGAAGACAAAGAAACAGAAATTGATACGGTTGGTGGATTTGTTTTCCATATTGCGGGGCGTTTGCCCTATCGTGGCGAGATTATTACACACGCCAGCGGTTTGAAATTTCAGGTTGTGGATGTTGATTCGCGGCGTATTAAAAAAGTAAAAATTACACACTTTGAAGGTTTAAAAAAGAAACCGAAATCCAAAAAGAAGAAATAAAAAAACTCTCTCACCTTGAGATCGTGGAGTTTTTGTTTCTTTTTTCTTGCATTTTTATTCAAAATATGCTTATATCAAAACCACGATTTCAGAAAGTCGTATTTTAACATGAAAGGAAAATTAAAATGACTGTAAAAGTTGCTATTAATGGGTTTGGCCGTATTGGCCGTTTGGTATATCGTGCCTGGTTGGAATCTGGCCGTGATGATGTGGATATCGTCGCCATTAACGATTTGGGCGATGCCGCTGCCAATGCTTATTTATTAAAGTATGATTCTGTTCACAGAAAATTGGACATGGATATCCGCGCCGAAGGTGATTACTTGTTGGCAGGCGACAAAAAAACTCGCGTGATTGCTCAAAAAGATCCAACGCAATTGCCATGGGGCGAAATGGGTGTTGATATTGTGTTTGAATGCACAGGTATCTTTACATCCAAAGAGAAAGCTCAAGTACATTTGCAAGCTGGTGCCAAACGCGTGTTGGTGTCTGCTCCATCTGAAGGTGCCGACAAAACAATCGTGTACGGCGTGAACCAAAACACATTAACAGCCGAAGATTTGGTTGTTTCCAATGCGTCCTGCACAACAAACTGTTTGGCTCCTGTGGTTTATGTGTTGCAAAAGACTTTTGGAATTAAGCAAGGCTTTATGACAACAATTCACAGCTATACAAACGATCAAAAGATTTTGGATCAATTGCACAAGGATTTGTATCGCGCTCGTGCTGCCGCAATGAGTATGATTCCAACAAAGACCGGTGCTGCTAAAGCCATCGGCTTGGTGATGCCAGAATTGGCTGGTAAATTGGATGGCGTGTCGATTCGCGTACCAACCCCAGATGTCTCTTTGGTCGACGCTAACTTCATTATGGAAAAAGAAGTAACCGTTGACGAAGTGAACGCCGCCATGAAGGCCGCCGCAGAAGGCGAACTCAAAGGCGTTTTGGGCTACAACACAGAAAAGTTGGTCAGCATTGACTTTACACATGATGCTCACTCTTCCACATTTGATGCCAACGGCACAAAGGTAATGGGTGGCACACAATTGCGCATCATGAGCTGGTATGACAACGAATGGGGATTCTCCAATCGTATGTTGGACACAGCCGTTGCAATGGGCAAATTGTTATAATCACAGCCGATTAAAACGTAAAGACACTCCCGACAAATCGGGGGTGTTTTTATTTGTTGACATAAAAAAGGAAATATTGTACACTGAAAAAAATTAAAAAAGGAGGGTATATGAAAAAATTATTCAAAAACATTTTTACAGTATCGTATTTAAAAAATGACGGGGCACGTCGGTTGTGCGTTGTATTGGGTATTTTGATTGCATTGGTGCCAACATGGGCCTTCTTAACAAAAGTACACGTAAGCGAAAACACAACGCTTCGTCATGCGGTGGTTTCTGCTCCTGAAAAACAACAGCGCTTTGTCTTTGAACATTATCCATATAAATGTAATTTTTGTGATTTAGAGACAGATTTTGAACGCTGGCGGGCCACATTTGGATCTTGGAAGCACGTCAATGATGTCTTGCATGCGGATTGTTCAAAGTTAAGGAATCCCGGCAGTTGCGGCAGCGAACAAAAATATTTAGCACAAAAGATCAGCGTGAGTTATTATAATTTTGGGGCGTTTGTCTTCTTGTTGTATGCGTTGCTTTTGTTCTATGTGCCGTTTGTGTTGGCTTGTGCCGTCCAATGGATTGTTTTTGGATTTAAACAAAAAGAACAATCCCAAAAAAAGAAAAAATAATTCTTTATTTACAATCACTTTTAAAGTTTTGAAGCATCTTTTTTGATGTTTGTGAATTTTTTTGTTGCATTGTTGTCACAAAAGTGTAATAATAGCGTCATTAAAGTGAAATAAATATAAATACTTTAATAACTGAAAGGGAAAAAATGAAACTGAAAACAACATTGTTTATGTCTTTATTATTGGCCTCTACGGCCTCTTGGGCTGGTGGTTATCAGCTGCAAGAATATTCTGTAACAAGTGCGGGTCGTGCCTTCGGCGGCGCAGGTATTGTTGGTGACGATTATTCTGCAATCGCTTTTAACCCAGCAGGTATGACGCTGAAACAATCTGGTATGCAATTGGGTGCGATGGCAATGGATATCCATTCCAACATGAATGGTCATTTGGATGATGGGCCACGCATAGGGGATAAAGGCAAGCTGCGTAACTTTAAAATCATTCCTCATGGATTTGGTCAATATGCATATAAAAATTGGCGAATCGGCGTTGGTGTTTACGCCCCATTCGGGTTGGGAACATACTATAATAAGTCCTGGTTTGGCCGCACACACGCCTTGACCAGCGAAATTACAGCTATTGATATTAACCCATCTTTGGCATGGAAGCCCTTAGAATGGTTAAGCATCGGTGCCGGCTTCATCTTTGAACGCATGGAAGCTCGTTTAACAAACAGCACAAATCCATATGTGCGCGACGGAAAAATGTCCGATATGAATGCGGATGGTTGGGGACACGGTTGGAATGCCGGCATCATGATTTCGCCAACAAAAACGACACGCTTTGGTATCGCTTATCGTTCACCCGTCGTTCAAAACATCAAGGGAAAACACCATTTGCAACATCCTCTTGCTGGTAATTTAGAAGGTATCAGCAGTACGAAGCTGGTTGATCCGGAGCACATTCAACTTACCGCCTATCAAGAAGTTGGCAAATTCGGATTATCCGCTATGGCGCGTTGGACAAGATGGAGCCGTTTTGATTTGTTGTCCATTGACTCGACAGCATTAGCACCTTTAGGAGCCAGCCCATCACAGGTTAATGAAAGTTGGCGTAATACATGGACAATTTCCGGTGGTGTAGACTACCATTATTGCAAGAACTTGACTTTCCGTACAGGTTTAGCCTATGACCAAGGTGCCGTGAAAGATCCTGAACACCGGACAGCGCGTGTGCCAGATGCAAACCGCTGGATTGCCAGCATTGGTGCCAGCTATATGAAGGGCAATTGGCAATTTGATGCCAGCTATTTCCATATGTTCTGGGGTAAGGCTCGGGTAAACAGTCGGGCCAGTAAAACAGGCACCTCAACCATTCATGGTACTTATAAAACGCAAATCAATAGTTTCGGTTTGAGCGCCCAGTACCACTTCTAAAAATGGTGTAGGGAATAATAAAAATAATGCCTCCGTTTCATCGGGGGCATTATCGTATCAATTTAATTATAGAACAATGCCAGGGACAGTCTGTCCCCTACAATACTGATCTCAATAATGACAAATTTATACTTCCATTCTTTAGCGCGCGTTTTAAAAGAATGTTTATGTTCTTTTTGACAAAATTTCGCTTTTATGATATAATGTAACTGTTGAATGAAAGGAGTCCAGATGGAACAAGACAACGACCAAGTAAAACAACAATCCGAGCGGCAGCTAAAAGAACTTGAAAAACGGCGCATCCTTGAGCAAAGACGCGCCGATTTTTATGCCCAACGTCAGCACGAGCTTGAAGAGGCACAAAGAGCCAAACAACAAGCCACGAAAGATGTTAAGGATAAAAAGAAAGCCTTAAAACTGCAAATTGTGCTGGCAAAGCAGGCGATGAAAGCGCGCGCCGCCTAGACTGAGCAAGTGAAAAACACTTGACAAAAAACATTTTTTAGACTAAAATATCTTTCACTTTTTTAGGAGAAAAAATGTTAGATATAGAAATTTTTTACACAGATACACCGATATATGACAAAAATAAAAAGGTTGGTTCCATTCCTCATTTGTCATTGGGGACGTATGCGCCACTTGTTAAGGCAGATAAACAAGTAATTCATAATTTTTATGAAGAATTGTCACCGGCTCATCGCGCTATTTTTTCGATGATGATTCATACGTTGGGACAGCTGTTTTTTGCAAGCAGTTTGGTTCATGAAATTGAGGCTAACCACAATCCTTTTGCGCGTCAACAAATGTTGAATGTTTTAAGGGCGGTTTATCCAAGACCTTTTACTAACCGTGAATCGTTATTGAATAAACAAGATCAAGTATTGCATTCATTACATACGACTTTTCGTCCAACGCACATGGTTGCAATGATGATTGAAATGAAGCACATGCACGATAAAGATGTTAAAGAAGGAAAGGTATCGGATATTCAAGACGAATTGTTTGCGCGTGGTATTGCCAAGTGTGTTCAATCAATTCGAGATTTGCCTGAAAAGGATAAAACTGTCCAGATTCGACGTTTTTGTCGCCGAGGGACTCATCGCTGGAAAGAAATTCGTTATCCTGCGGCATCTATGTAAAGTGGCCACTTTCCTTGGACAACATCATCTAATGTTTCCAAAGATTGCCCCATCAAGTTACGATAAATCCAATAATTGACCAAGATGCGTTCAATAAATCCGCGTGTTTCTTTGGAGGGTAAAACTTCCAGGAATAACAACGGATCGTCGTTGAAACTCATTTGATTTTGCCATTTGTTTAAATTGCCCGGTCCAGCATTATAGGCGGCGGCCAAGAACATCAAATTGTTTTGAACTTGCGGATATTCGTTCATCAGACGCATCAAATAGGCCTGTCCGAGACGTAGATTATAGGCGGGATCTTTTAAAGAGTGTTTGGAAAAACGACACTGTAAAAATTGGGCTGTTTCTTTTGCGGTATCCGGCATAATCTGCATAAGTCCCAGAGCCCCCACATAGCTTTCGGCACGATTGTTAAAACATGATTCTTGGCGGACAAAGGCGTACACCAAAGCTTTGTCTAATTGCCATCCCCCTTGTGGCTCCCAAGCGGGCATCGGATAGCGTGCTTCTTCTCCTTGTAATGTGCCGGTTAAACTCATCAACGCGTCATCAAATTTGTTTTTCTCAGAAATCATCATTAATAATCCTTTGGCTTCATCATCTGCTTCTAAGTACAATTTTGATAATTCCTGGGAAGCCCATTCATCTTGTCCAATTTGACGTAAAGCATAAAAACGTTCCAATGCGGGATGCGAAAAATTGGCGGCTATTTCATCGCTGGCAGTTGAAGGTGTATCCCAAACATAATTTAAATCTTGACCCAAAGCGCGGGCGGCCAACATACCATAAAAATTACGTGGGGCGGTGGCGGCCTTTTCCAAATAAGGAACAACCTTGGTATATTTTCCCGATCCCAAATAAGCGCGGGCGGCCCAATATGCAGCACGAACACGCAGCGCCGTTGAGGCATCATCCATATCCGCTAAATCTGAAAAATAATCAGCGGCATCTTCTAAATTTCCCAGTCGCCAGTTAGCCAATCCCGCGACCCATAACGATAAAGGCACTTTTGTGAAATAATATCCCATAGCCTGTTTTGATAAATCCAAGGCTTTTTCATTATTTCCAGATAAAAGATAGCTGAATGCCAATGCTGTGCGTGCTTTATCTAAATCATGTTGTTTTAGAGGATGCGTTAAGGCCTTTTCATTTAATGCTGTCTCGGCTTGTTCAAGATGCCCTTTGCTTAACAATCTAATAAATTCACGCATTTTTTTGCTGGTATTTGTTTTTTCCTCGCCAGACAAATAATCTAATGATAAATTAGAAACCAGATCTATTGGCTCTTGCCTTGAGGGAGCGGAACACGCTTTAGTATTTGAACCAAATAATCCCTTGGGGCGCTTTAAGTTCTTGATATTTTTTTGACGGCCCAAGGCGTATATATCAACGGCGACAGGTAAATCGGAATAAGTGTCCATCCACTGAATAATTTCTTTTTGAGAGGTGGGATATTTTTTTGAAAAGTATCGATCAAACAACACATACCCCAATAATGATTTATTTGTCAGTTTTTTTTCGGATTGGCGCGCTGTGTTAAATTGTGATTTTTTCTGATTCAAAAAGATATTTTTGTATGTTTGAATGTCAGTTTTCTTTAAAACGCGATCGCTGGTTGCTGCCTGTGCAATTCCCACACACATCAGTAATAAGCAAACAAAAATCCCCCGCTTAATAAACACACGCAATCCTATTCGCGGCGTAATGGTATAAATTCAACTTTTTTCTTACAGGTGGCTTCTTCCATGTCCTCAACACGACAGGTCTTGATTGTCACGGTTGGCATGTCTAAAATGCGCTCACAAGCATCTCCGACCAAACTGAAAGATCCTATCTGTTCAACATTTGGTTGAAGATCACGTATATTATAACCGGTTGTTAGGTTGTTGTATTTCAGCACAATATCAAGGGCCAATACGGGTCGCTTTAATGTGTTTAAGAATTTTAACAAGCCAAAACAATATGAAAAATTACGATTCGGCGTGATGGTTGCTTTTGCGTTGTCCAGGTAAATGGTAATGCGTTGTTGACCATCATCTTCCTCTTCTTGTTCCTCTTCTTGCGGTTCGGAGGGTGCTTCCTGTGGAGCAGGGGCGGCGAATAAATCGGCGGGTTGTTCTATCTCCGTGACGGTTGTAATTTCTTCATTCTCTGATTGTGTTCCATCCACGACAGATGCGACATCGGGTATATTTTCCTCAGCGGTGACAGTAAGAGTTTCTTCAGAAACGGATGGAGCCTGAACAGAAACCGGCGCCGCCTTTCGTTGTTGCCCACCAACGCCCGCCAGTTCTGGAAATAATTCCTGTGCAAATACGTAAGTTGATACCAAACACGTCGCGATTATTAAAAATTTTTTCATATTTCCCCCATCCTTTCTTTGACATTTACATTCAAATTGTCTAAACTATATACCAAACAAAAATAACTGTAAAGGAAGATTTCAAAAATGGCAACCTTTTTTTTCTGTGGCATTGGTGGAGTCGGGATGAGCTCTATTGCGTTGTACCTTAAAAAGAAGGGACATACTGTTTTAGGGTCAGACAGATCGTTTGATCAAGGAAAGAATCAAAGCACTAAAATTCGATTAGAACAAGCGGGGATCGTTCTTTTCCCACAAGATGGTTCTAGTATTTCCGCTTATATAAATACGTTTGTTGTTTCTTCGGCGGTAGAAGATACCATTCCAGATGTTAAACGGGCTAAGGAGTTGGGGTTGGATATTAAATTGCGTGCCCAGGTTTTAGCGGAAATTTTGTCAGAACATTTTGGTATTGCTGTGGCTGGTACAAGTGGCAAAACAACAGTAACAGCAATGATTGGGCATATTTTATATACCTTGAAAAAGCATCCGTTGATGATTAATGGTGGAATTTCTCAGAACAGCTATAATGGACAAGCGCCTTCCAACATGTTGATGGATGGAGATGAAATCTGCGTGATTGAAGCCGATGAGTCTGATGGGTCTATTGAACGATATATACCAGACTTAGCGGTTTTAACAAATATTACTTTAGATCATAAAACATTGGATGAAACACGTCCTTTGTTTAAAGATTTTTTAACGCGGGCACGTAAAGGGGTTGTCATGAATTTGGATGACCCAGAATCTCAAAATTTAGAGTTGGATAGGCCGAATATTATTACTTTTTCTGCAAAAGGAAATACTGTTGCAACCGTATATGCTTCTGATATTCAAGAATCATTGGAGGGGATCCACTTTAAAATTAATGACACCCCTGTATTTTTGCCGATGTTAGGACGACATAATGTTGAAAACGCATTAGCGGCTGTTGGCCTTTGTATGCACATGGATATTGCAATTGAAGAAAGCATGAAGGCGCTGCAATCTTTCTTAGGAACGCAACGTCGAATGACACAGATTGGGGTCAGCAATAATATCTATGTTTTTGATGACTATGCACATAATCCCGCTAAAATTCAAGCCGCTGTTTCAGCGTTAAAGCCTTTAACAAAACGTATTTTTGCCATTTATCAGCCCCATGGATTTGGACCTTTGCGTTTGATGAAAGACAATTTAATTGAAGTGTTGGGGCAATTGCTTGATAATCAGGTGGAATGGATTATGCTTCCTGTATTTTATGCTGGCGGTACTGTTAATAAAGACATTTCGTCCGCAGATATTGTTACACCACTTCAACAACAAGGTAAACGCGCGGCCCTTTTGGATGACCGAAGGGATGTCATTGAATATGTTAAAAAACGGGCATGTCCGGGAGATAGCGTGTTGGTAATGGGTGCACGGGATAGTTCTTTAACAGATCTTGCGCGTGATATTTTAAAGGCTATTGGAGGATCAGATGAATAAAACTATGGAAATAATTGCCCCTTGTTTTTATGCAAATTTGACGCAGCGACAAAAAAAACATGTTGAAACATTTTTTGCCAAAAATAATTTTAAAGTGCGCTGGGGAAAAAATGTTTTTAAGAAAACGGTTCAATTAAGTGGTAAACAATTTTATGCGACGGATGGCGAACGTTTGTCTGATTTAATGAAGGCTTTTAAAACAAATCCGGATGTGGTTATGGTTGTGCGTGGAGGGGGAGGCGTGGCTCGTTTATTGCCTCTAATTGATTGGGATGTATTAAAAAAATCGACAAGTTTGTTTGTTGGTTTCAGCGATGCAACTGTTTTTCAAAATGTTTATTATGCAAAAACAGGTGAACCAAGTATTACGGGGATGATTGCAAAGTATGTGGCCGAAACGCCCCAAGAAGCGATTATAAGCAGTTTTTTGAATGCGGTAAATGGTGGGGACATCGATTTTAAAGGGCTGCCCTGTTATACAAAGGGCAAGGCGTCTGGCACCTTAATTGGGGGTAATTTAACCAGTTTTGTCAATTTGGTTGGTACGCCTTACATGCCTGTTTTGAAAGGAAAAATTTTGTTGTTAGAGGAAGTGGAAGAACCACCTTATAAATTAGATAGCATGTTGACGCATTTAAAAAATGCGGGTGTTTTTGATAAAGTGAGTGGTGTGATTTTGGGCGATTTTTATCAATGCCGCAATACTTATGATAAAACAGACGATAATGCGTATAAAGTTTTACAAAACTTCTTTAAAGGCTTTAAAATTCCGGTTATGTATGGTCTTCCTTACGGGCACGCAGCCCAACATTTTTGCTTGCCATTTGGAACAAAAACGACCATGGATACGCAAAAACGCACAATTCATATTGACGGGATTAAGAAAAAACGCTAATATACCAACATTTCATCAACGAAAGGAACAAAATGAAAGCGATTTTTAAATTTATTAAAACAATTTTCAAAATTATTATGTGGATTATTTTTATCGTCTTATTGTTGGCGGTTATTTTATATCTGAGCGCCGGTAAGCTTGTTC
Organism: Alphaproteobacteria bacterium; assembly: GCA_017412085.1. Lineage (GTDB taxonomy): Bacteria > Pseudomonadota > Alphaproteobacteria > CAAHEQ01 > UBA3637 > UBA3637. Next base: position 6,008 of record JAFPYS010000002.1, on the reverse strand, counting down.
AGTATTTTGCGCCGGATTTTATCAGTAAAGTGACACAAACAGAAACAACGATGGGTGATGTTGATATTTCATTATTAAGTGGTCGCGTTGGCCTGAATAATTTGACAATTGGTAATCCAGCCGGTTTTAAGGATAAAAATGCATTCCAGTTGGGTAATATAACCGTTAATTTTGATCCCAAGAGCGTGTTGTCTGATAAGATTGTTGTAAAGAATGTAGATATCAGTGGTGTTAACGTGTCTACGGAATTGAATGCGCAAGGACAAACAAACATAACAGCCCTGTTGGATAATGTGAATAAATTTGTGGGTGCTGAGGCAGAGCCAGCGAAACCAGCCCCCAAAAAACAGGTGCAAGTACTACAGCCTGCCGAGTCAACATCTTCGAAATCCGTCGTTATTCGTGATTTAACGATTAAGGATTCGTCCGTGCGTGCTGGCATTGCTGGGCAAATGATGGATGTTTCTTTGCCAGAAATTCATCAGCAAAATATCGGCGAACAAAAAGAACAATCTTTAGGAGAAATTGTTGTGGGTGTGTTAAACACCATTAATGCCGAGTCTACAAAGGCCGTTGTAAAAGCGACCAAAGAAGCTTTGGAAAAGAACCTTCAGACTGGCCAAGATGCTGTAAAAAGCTTTACAGACACTTTAAAAAATTTGTTCTAAGGAAATATTATTAACAAAAGAAAGGATAGGAAATGTTTAAAACTTTGGATGATTTTGATTTTAATGGTAAAACTGTATTTATTCGTGCGGACTTGAATGTGCCCGCAAAGGATGGACAAATTACAGACACGACTCGTATTGATCGTTTTGTGCCGACTTTAAAATATGTGATTGAACATGGTGGTAAAGCCGTTGTGGCCAGTCACTTTGGTCGCCCCAAAGGTCAAAAAAATCCAGAATTTTCTATGGCCTTCTTGGCGCCAGCTTTGGAAAAAGCAGCCGGTGTTCCGGTAAAATTCATTGATGATTGCGTCGGCGCAGATCGTGATGCGGCTGTGGCTGCAATGCAACCGGGCGAAGTGGTATTGTTGGAAAACTTGCGTTTTTACGCGGGGGAAGAAGCCAACGATCGTGAATTTGCCGAAAGTTTGGCCCATGGTATGGACATTTATATTAACGATGCTTTCTCAACAGCGCATCGTGCCCATGCTTCCACGGAAGGTATGGCGCATTTGTTGCCAAATGGTGCAGGTCGTTTAATGCAAGAAGAATTGGAAGCGCTTGATAAAGCGTTGGGAAATCCTGTTCACCCGGCTGTTGCGCTGGTTGGTGGCAGTAAAGTTTCCACGAAGTTGGATTTGCTTGGTAATTTGGTAAAGAAAGTTGATTATTTATTGATTGGTGGTGGGATGGCGCATACATTCTTAGCTGCGCAAGGAATTCCAATGGGAGAAGGTTCGTTGGTGGAACCTGATATGATTGACACAGCCAAGAACATTTTGGCTAATGCTGGTAATTGCAAAATTGTGGTCCCAGTGGATTTAGTGTGGGCGGATGCCTTTGCGGAAGGGCAAGAAGCACATACAGCCGATGTCAATGCTCTGCCTGCAGGAAAGCCATTGTTGGACATTGGCGAAAAGTCTGTGGCGGCATTTGCCGAAGTTATTAAAAACGCTAAAACATTAATCTGGAATGGTCCCGTGGGTGCTTTTGAAATCAAGCCCTTTGATAAAGCTACAAACGAAATTGCAAAAGTGGTGGCTGAACAAACAAAAGCCGGTGCTTTAACGTCTGTTGCCGGTGGGGGTGATACCGTTTCTGCCCTTAAGAAAGCTGGGGTGAAGGATGATATGACCTACGTGTCCGCAGCCGGTGGTGCCTTCTTGGAGTGGATGGAAGGCAAAACTTTGCCGGGTGTAGCCATCTTGGAAAAGTAATTCACAATTAAAAGCCCTGCCGGATGGTGGGGTTTTTTGTATCCAATGGCAATAAAAAACTTGACATAATGTATAAAATTTGGTACACTCAAAATTGCCTGATTTTTGATGATGGAGTCCTATGATGGCAGAAGAAAAGAAACCTCAAAAAGAATATATACAAGTTTACCAAGGGCTTGCGAATCCTCCCGCATTGCCAGAGGTATCTAAAATGCAGGTTGAACTGATGAAGCGTTTATTTCCTGAAACCAAGAATCCTTATTCGTTGGCAGAATGGCATTATAAGCGAGAAGATAAGTCTGATTTGCATTTGTATGCCGCTATGGGCTTTTTTTCAACTGTTGAGTATGAGTTTTATCGCCACAGATTAGATCGTTGGCAAGACGAAATATTCTGTCGAAGAATGAATAGCGATGATTATGAGGAGGGGGCTGTTCGGGAGACAATCCAAGACAGGTTGGATTCTGTCCCCAAACTGTCGAACCTTTTAAAAACATGGAATTTTGATCGAAATGAGAATTTGATGTTGGAATTGGAAACGCCATTAAAAATTATAAGCAATTTGGATTATTGTTTATATGTTGAAGGGGTTCGATTGAACAAAAAAGAATCGGTAAGTGCAGTTGATGAATTGTTGTGTCAAGGGGTGGATCCTATCAATGAGGCGGCTGCTTGGTGTTGGATGAACCGGATGGTGGCAGGGAACCCAAGACCACCCATGAAAATGGCATTGGATAATACAGCAAAAGCCTTGCGTGATCTGAATGTGTTCCAAATTTATCGTTGTTTGGCGGATGTTTGTATGTATAGCCAAGCTCCGATTGCTTCCCAAAGAATTAAGGGAAAATTGGAGACATGTTTATTCCCAGGAAGGGCCGTTCGTATGCAAACAGCGTTGGGGTGGCTGGAAGATGAAAAAAAACTGATTGATCATGGTCTCTTGGATGCCATGCTTGAGAAGAAACCAGCGGAACGGGCTGAGTATGCGCTTATTTTAAAGCGGAGAGCTGTGTCTGCCTTTTTAACGGATTTGGCGCGTGCAGCACCGACGGATGAGTGGTTAAAAAGAATGATTCGGAGTTTTGAAAGATATTTCCAACCGATTTTACAGCAAGTCGGTCAACCCGTTTTAGAGATGAGATGGCATAATATTGAAACCTCTAAAGGGGTTAAAGGTCAAGCCCGGGTGGCACATATCTGCTTTATAGATAAGGGGAAAAAGATCGCCGCAAAGCCAAAAGAGTCTTTGTCGGCTAATTCTTCGAAAGAAAGATAAGAAAATTACTAATCTTGCCAGAATAACGATGCGTCTTAACCAGATCAATCATTTTTGGTTAATACAAGTGGACAAGAAGTTTATTCTTAACACAGGATTGCGTGCAATGGCGTACATTGTGCGTTTGCCAGCTACAGTTCTTTCCAATTTTTTTCTGTATTGTTCGGCGGCTTTTCTGATGCGTATTTCTTCTTGAGTGCGTAATTGTCGAGCTGTTAATTCCATATTTTTCTCCTTTAGATAAGCTTGTTCGCTAAATTGTTCTTGGGTAAATTCTTTCATAGTGTTTTTTCGTTAAACGCGAGAGATATTGTACCATAAAATCGGCAATTTGTCAATTTTTTATCGGGTCAATAATTTTAGACACAAAAAGATCGAGAACCCTCTTGCAATTTACGCAAAAAAGTTGTATAAAAAATGCATTAATTTTTGAAAGGAAAAACATGTCTAAGACCAAAATGCTTGATGCAAACGAAGCCGCAGCTACAGTGGCGTATAAATTGAATGAATTATCCATTATTTACCCGATTACACCATCATCCCCGATGGGTGAGTGGGCAGACGCTTGGGCTGCCGGAAAGCAACAAAACATCTGGGGAAAAGTCCCAGAAGTGTTGGAAATGCAATCCGAAGCCGGCGCTATCGGTGCTGTGCATGGGGCTTTGCAGGCGGGATCTATGACAACAACCTATACTGCTTCACAGGGTTTGTTGTTAATGATTCCAAACATGTATAAAATTGCGGGTGAATTATTGCCGTTTGTGATGCATGTGGCCGCACGTACTGTTGCGGGACATGCGTTGTCCATCTTTGGCGATCATTCCGACGTGATGGCTTGCCGTCAGACAGGTTTTGCCATGTTGGCTTCTAATTCTGTGCAGGAAGCACATGACTTGGCTGCGGTGGCTCAAATGTCCACTTATTTGTCACGCATTCCATTCTTGCATTTCTTTGATGGATTCCGCACATCCCACGAAATCAACAAAATCAACATGATGAGCGATGATGATTTAAAGACTTTGATGGCGGATATCCCAACAGATTTTACAGGGAAAAATGCTTTGACGCCGGATCATCCAAAAGTGCGTGGTACGGCACAAAACCCAGATGTGTTCTTTCAAATTAAAGAGGCCGCTAATAAGTACTATCAAGTTTGCCCAGAAATTGTTGAAAAGTGTATGCGCAAGTTTGAAGAAGTGACAGGACGGGCTTATCACATTGTGGATTATGTTGGTGCTCCAGATGCTGAGCATGTTGTTGTGGCGATGGGATCCGGTGTGGAAACATTATCTGAAACGGTAAAAGCCTTGAACGCAGAGGGCGGTAAATATGGTGTGGTAGCGGTGCATTTGTATCGTCCATTTCCATCAAAAGCCTTCGTAGAAGCTTTGCCTGAATCCGTGAAATATGTGACGGTTTTGGACAGAACAAAAGAAGCTGGTTCCGTTGGTGAGCCATTGTACTTGGACGTTGTGTCTGCGTTGGCAGAAGGTGCTGTTAATGGCCGTGCTATGCCAAAGGTGTTAGGTGGCCGTTATGGTATTTCTTCAAAAGAATTTACACCGGCAATGGCTAAAGCTGTGTTTGAAAATGTTGAGAAAAATCACTTCACGGTTGGTATTAATGATGATGTGACACATGGCTCTTTAAGCTATGACGCCAGCTGGAATTTGCCAGCTCAGAATTTGAGCCGTTGTATCTTCTTTGGGCTTGGTTCCGATGGTACTGTGGGTGCAAATAAAAACTCTATCAAGATTATTGCGGACGCTGATGGTATGTATGGACAGGCATACTTTGTGTATGATTCCAAAAAGTCTGGTGCGATGACAACATCTCACTTGCGTTTTGGTAAGAGTCCGATTAAAGCGCCGTATTTGATTACGTCGGCAGACTTTGTGGCATGTCACCACGAACCATTCTTGCACAAGATTGATTTGTTGGCTGTGGCAGCGCCAAATTCTGTCTTCTTACTCAACACACAAACGCCCGCCGATCAAGTGTGGGAAAGTTTGCCAGTTGAAGTACAACAAGAAATCGTTGATAAAAAGATTAAGATGTACGCCATTGACGCAGTAGATGTTGCACAAAAAACGGGCATGGGTCGTCGTATTAACACGATTATGCAGGCCTGTTTCTTTGCCATTTCTGGTGTGTTGCCAAAGGATGTAGCTATTGAAAAGATTAAAGCCGCAATCACTAAGACTTATATGAAAAAGGGTCAGGAAATTGTGGATGCGAACATCAAGGCTGTGGATGCCAGTTTGGAACATTTGTATGAGGTGAAAATTGGCCAAGTTAATTCCAAAATTCGTCGTCAACCTGGTGTCCCGACAACAGCGCCAGAATTGGTGCAAAAAGTAACAGGTGCCATTATTGAGGGCCGTGGGGAAGAATTACCTGTGTCCGCCTTTGAATGGACTGTGGATGGCACATGGCCTTCCGATACAGCACGTTATGAAAAACGCCGTGTAGCAACCGAAATTCCTTGTTGGGATCCAGAAACATGTATCCAGTGTGGTAAGTGTGTGTCTGTGTGTCCACACGCAGCAATTCGTGCAAAAGTGGCAAAACCTGAAGCGTTGGCAAATGCGCCAGAGGGCTTTAAGTCTGCTGACTATAAGACCCCAGATTTTGCTGGCAACAAGTTTGTAGTTCAGGTGGCGCCAGAAGATTGTACTGGATGCTCCTTGTGTACTCAAGCTTGCCCAATGAAGGCAAAGAACACGCTTGTCATGGAGTCAATTGAAAAGCACATTGACGGGGAGATCAAGAACTTTGACTTCTTTATGAAGTTGCCGGATATGGATCGAAGCAAGTTGAATCCAAATATGGTGAAAAGCGTTGCTT
>JAFPYS010000021.1 GCA_017412085.1 Alphaproteobacteria bacterium | reverse complement strand
GATTGGTCGTAGGTTCGAGCCCTACCGATGGAGCCAATAAAAGGGGGATTTGGCCAATATTTGGTCAGGTCTCCCTTATTTTTTTAGGAGGTAATTATGTTCCGAGCACCCAAAAATTTCGAAAAGCACCAACGCATGTTTTTCAAGATGGCACCAGATCAATTATGTATGTATTGCGATAAACATCCCTTCTACTCTTTGCCCGCCGGCGTACGCAATTATCGGACAAAAGCAGCTTTGGCCATCATGGAAGATTGCGCACAGAGTTTAACCCAAAACGATCGTGCATACTTGGCCGCTTATGTTAAGGGTACATTCAGTCGTGGTCAAATTGTGGTGGCACCACAAATGTTAAACTCTTTTTACATTCCATTATTTGAAAAACCTGAATTCAAATCTGCGCCACTCACAAAAGCTATCTCTGAGTTCGTGGGATTTGCTCGCGCTCCAATGAGTCCTGAAAAGCAAAGATGGTTGAATGAATTCGTGGATAACATCACCCCACCCGCCAGAAAGGCAACCGCTTTCGAGTGTGGAATGGAGAACTATAGACGGAACACTTGTTTATTTCCACACTAAAAGGAGGCCCCTATGACAGATTTAGATCACGTCGATTCTTTGGATTTATTACGGGCTTTGGACCAACGTTATTGGGTGGCGTCCGCTTATGTTGAACGCACCGCCAAACAGTATCCTTTGGATCAAAGACGTACCATTGTTGAACACATCAAGGAAGCAATGACTCAAGCAAAGACAGAGCATCATCTTATGGATCCCGCACAAACACTCAGAAATCATTTGATCCACGATTTTTGGTCTGATTTTAAAGTCAATTCCGCCGCAACGAGAGAACACAAACGCTTGTTGGAAGATTTTTCCGTCATCGCAGTGATGAATCCTTCTGCGCGGCAAAAAGATCTTCATGGTCTTTTGCAACGTCTTGTACCGGAAGATGCACCAAACCCCGTACATCCTATTTCAACAAATGGGCGCTAAGATAAAAAGGAGAAAAAAAATGACAGATACAATAAAAGACACAAAAACCATGGACTTAGCATTGGAATTAGAAGACCGCTATTCCAAGGCCAATTTTTATGTGTTAAGCACAGCCCTCTATTTTCCTATGAAAAAACGCCGTCAGATTGCTGCTCATATTAAAGAAGGCGCAAAGATAGCCCAAAATGATATTGGGTATGGCATGTTGGCAATCAAAAGAGATTTAATGCATGATTTTTGGGGTGAAATAAACAAAAGACCTTCAGCCAGAAAAGAACGGATCGCCAAAATTTCGGATTTTGCTGTTATGGTCGCCACGTTGCCACCAGCAAATCGCAGCAAACTGAAAGAAATTTTGGACAGGATTGCTCCTTCTAACCCTTCCCCAACCCCTCTTCCAACTCCGACTTCGACTCGTTAATCTGGGAAGATTTTAAAAGCGCCTGTCATTTTTTCCTTGACAGGCGTTTTATTTTAGTATAAAATGTCGCCTATTGAACTTGGGTGCGTAGCTCAGCGGGAGAGCATTACCTTCACACGGTAGGGGTCACAGGTTCAATCCCTGTCGCACCCACCATTTATCAATGAACACCTTTATTTATAAGGTGTTTTTTTATGCCTAAAACGCGGATTTCAGGTGTAACACCGGGGTGGGACACCAAACTGGGACACAAATTTCCCTTTTGGCGAGCGAGTGGTTTTTGTCGGTGTGCGAGCGGAATTTTGTTGCAATTCGTATTTTTTATGCATCAATCTTAGAAATCGTATCTTAATCCAAGCACGCCGGAATGGTCTTGATAATTCTTACGATAAGCGCCCATATAGCTTAACCCGACCGTCACATTATCATTAACATGCGCATTCACACCGATATCAAGCTCCCCTTCTAAACGAGGCAGTCGCTTTCCATGAACCACATAGCTTGTGCCATTTGTAAGATTAACCAACGTATCTTCATCCGGAGAAACAAGATCATAGTTTAATCCCGCATAAATATTAGGAGTAAACATACCATATTCTGTGACAAAACGAGCACCAATTGTTGCGCGCAGGTTGTTCATCGTCTGTCCAGAGATGTGTTGTAATGCTGTATCTGTGTAACCATCCCGACGAATATGATAATACCGCAACCCTACCTCAGGAATGAAGTGATTATATTGATAGCCAACCACCGTCGCAATAGAAGCCGCGCGAACATCGTAATCAGCCAAATATTTCGAACCAAGAGCAAACCTCTTTTCATCGTAATCAGACGAGCTGTAAGACGCCGTTGCATTGACAAACCAATTATCCAATTTGTATTCTCCATACACAAACTCAGTCAAGGATTCCACGTCTATATCTCGGCTTAACATATCAATATCTGTTTCATCATAATGGATACCAGCACCAAGTTTAAAGTCTGGACATATTTGTTTTTCAACCGCCGCAATTATACCACGTCCATTTGTTCTTTGTTCAAGAACTTTATCATTCGTATTGACCTTTGCTCTGCCCACATATGGCTTTGCCCAAATCGACACACCAGAATCTTCATCACCGGCAGAAACACCCATGGGATCTTTTCTGCCGCGCAAATAACTGTCTACCGTCTTGAACAATCTGCTTGAATCAATCATTGTCTGATTTTGCACAACAGCGGCTTCTGTTGGAGACGCCGCTTTGATTTCACAAATCAAACGCTCTGCATCATTTTGCGCCAATCCAGCAAACTTATTTGCAATATCTGCTGGCACGGTTCCTTGTTCAAATTGAGCGCTGTCAATATAAGCTTTCGCTGCCCTTGCAACCCAAGGTGCTCCCCCTGCGTTTTTCACAACATCCTCAGCGGTTGAAGTCAAGCTGATATTATATTTTCCGTTTTTATCTGCTTTCTCAAAATGATACATGTTGTTGTCAAAGCTGTCACTAAAATTATTGAAATCTGTATTATTTGCACTCAGCAATTGTACAGAAGCAGTTTTCCCACTTTTAACAATTCCTTGTGCCAATGTGGCTTTCAGTTTAGCACCATTTGCAACTGTAATTGTTTCTGCCGTCAAATGGCCATAATCGGATAAACTGTCCACAGCCAAACACAAAGTTGAATTTTGATCGAACGTTGCTGATTTAACAGTCACAGCATCCTTTTTCAAATCAACCGTACCGCCAGTCACATTCAACGTTGTATCCGATCCCAAATGACTTGCTCCCCACAACTTAGCGCTCTTCACATTCACTGTGTTGCCCGCAACGTCACCCGTTAACTCATGATCTGAATTGATGTTCATTGTCCCCGTGCCAGACACATTGCCCAAAGAAACGTCTTGATTCACCTCTAATGTTCCGTTGTTAATAATATCATCCGAAATTGTTGTTTGCGTTAACTCAACCTTCCCCGCGTTATCTAGGGCATAATTAAATCCACTCATATCGGTCACATTGTTCACTGACAAGGTGTATCCAGAACCGACATTAATACCATCCAAACTATTTTCCGTTGTGATAGCGTGTCCATTGCCATCAATGGCCAAATCGGACTTTAGGTCGTTTTCTGCCCACGCCGTCACCACTTCATCAGCCCCAGATGTATTAGAATATGCATCCGAACCATTCTTAATAGCCGCAGGCAACCCCCCAATATCCTCGCCTCGTGTAAATAACAAATATGAGCCTGTATCATCATTACCCGCCGTCACATCATAAGTTGCCGTACTGGTCGTGATAGAATAACCATCCTTCAATGTGCCGTTAATATTTGTATCAGAATATGTTACTTTCAAATCTTCTGCATCTGTATCGGTAATGACGTTCAAACGAGAAAGTGTTAAGCTGCCATTATTCGTTGCACCATCTAATTTATCAGACTTAGCTGCTGCCAGATCCAAGTCGAATTCATATTGCATTGCTGCATTGATATTAAATGTCGCTGGAGAAAATACACCGATCACACCATTTGCAGTATTCAATGTAGCGTCACCCGCAACCGTGAAGTTGTTGTTATCAATTAAACCGTCTGCATTAGTCCCACCATTTTGTCCGATGGACAACTTACCACCATAAAGGTTAATGTTAAAGATGTTACCCTCTTCATCACCAACTTTATCATTAAATTGGATTTCGCCAGAATTGGCAATACTTACAGCCGTTCCGCTTATGTCTTGATAAGTCAACCCGCTTTTGTTGATGTTTATATTCACATCAACGCCCCCCATACTATAGGCCGCAATTGTGTTATCAAAAATAACTTTCTTACCAGTTTCTGCATTAATATTGAATGCAAAATCTGTGCTGTTTCTCACATCGTAGTAAACAGCGGCACCGGCATTATATGTATCTGTTGCATTATTCGCAACATTACCTGAAAACGTCACATCCTTAGTTTTTGCGAAGATATTCAGATTTGATCTCTCTACATAAAGCCCCGCACCCTCATCAGCAATATTACCGATAAAATCCGTATCAATCATAGAGATATCTGAGGTTAATCCCGCATAAATTGCACCACCGTACGGAGCCTCATTATGCTCAAAGCGAACATTGTCATAATAATGGATATCCGTATCACCCATATCCCAAATCGCTCCACCAGTATTCCCCGCTTTATTATCTTTGAAAACAGAATTCCTTACACTCTCCATACCATTTGTGACACTGATCGCACCACCATCATTAATTACAGTTCTATTGTTGATAAACTGCGAATTATCAATATGCACAACACCACTACCAATCTGAAGAGTCCCATAGTCATAATAGCCATGATTATAACCATTTTGAATATTGTTTTTAAAAACTGAATTGTTGATATTTGTTGTTGTACCAGAGAAAAACTCTATTCCATCTTCCGCTTCGTTTGAATCAAAAACCATGTTGTCAATTTCAAACGTTCCCTTGCCCAACGTCAAAACAGCCTTATCATTGGTTGTATTTTTATTACCAGAGAACACTGTATTTGTTATAGATGACGTGCTACTTACATCATTCAATGTAATGTTCACTACTTCATTTGTATTATTGTTAAAAGTCACATTGTCAATAGTGACTTTTCTCGGATATGCTAAAAATACAAACGCCCCGCTATCAAATCCAGTAACAGAGAAGTTTTTAACTGTTACCCCGTTCGCCTCATTGGTGTTTTGGATCTTCAGTTGATATCCGCTAGCGCCTGTTAACGAGTGGTTAGCTCCATCGATGGTTTGAGCCGTATTACCAGAATTTGTAGTAATAATTTGTGGTTCCCCAGTTGCTTCAATATCTGCAGTCAACACAATATTCTCAGCCGTACTAAAATCTGCCCAACTTGACACATTGACCGCCCACACCGGTGTAATCGCCGAAAAATACAATAAAACACCGCCCAAACTTAATGACGTTTTAGACAGATATCTTAAAATCATTTAAATCCTCCCTACGATTTTTCTTCGTTTTAACACCAATTTCATAGGGTGTCAACATATTTTTTTATGAAAATATGCATAAATTCACGTCGCACACCACACCGTTAATATTTTATTTACTTACCAGGGAAAGATTTGATTGATTCCGTTGTCCCAAGAGCAACGTTTTCTGCCTCTGGCACAATGCGTCGCACAAGACCACACAACACATTTCCCGGCCCACATTCCACAAAACGTGTCGCATTGGTGTTTTCAATCAGTTCACGCCACCGAACAGGTGCTGTTATCTGCCGTGTCAATAGATCCGCATAATGCATTGGATCCGCATCTATATTGGCTGTCACATTAAAGAAAACAGGAATTTTCGGCTCCGCAAATTTAACTTTTGCCAACACTGGCGCCATTTCATCCGCAGCACTTTGCATTAACGGAGAATGGAATGCCCCCGCCACAGATAATGGAATCGCCCGCTTAATGACCATTTTTTCGGCCAACTCTTTTGCTTTTTCCAGATTAGACAACACTCCGCTTAACACAATTTGACCCGGTGCATTATCGTTTGCGACATAACAATCCGAAGCTTTTGCAATTTCAGCAGCTTGCTCAACCGTCGCACCAAGCAAAGCCAACATGCCACCCTTTTGTTGATTGCAAGCCCGCGCCATTGCTTGTCCTCTTGCCTGCAACAACTGAGCCGTTTCGCTTAAGGACAAAACATCTGCCGCACACAACGCACTATATTCGCCCAAAGAATGTCCTGCCACTGCATCCACATTCACTGCACTGTTTGCTTGCAACACGCGCCATACCGCCATTGAAACAGCCATAATCGCCGGCTGAGCATTTTGTGTTTGCGTCAATTCCGCCAACTCTCCCGAGAACATCAAAGCGCTTAGATTTTGATGCAACGCTTCATCTATTTCCGAAAAAACATCTTTCGCTTCCGCAAAATCACGCGCCAAATCGGCCCCCATTCCAATAAATTGAGAACCCTGTCCTGGAAAAATATATACTGTCTTATTTGTCATAGGCTCTATGCTAACAGATTTTTCAACAAAATTCAATCTTTTTTAATCAAAATAAGCGGGACAATCATTTCCCTGTTAGTTAACCCAGAATGCGCGCCTAACAAATGCTTATATGTATCATTTGGAAAACGTTGAACCAATGTTTTTTCCGTCCTAGCAATAATCAAATAATCGCCCAAAATATCTTTGGCCATCGGGTGTGGTTTCCCTTTGCCAAACAATCCTTTTGCCACAGCTTCTTCCGACTTAATCAACATAAAATCTGGTTTTAAACGTTTATTAAACAGCCGAATAAACTCCTCTTCTTTGCCCGGTTTTAACACAACCGATTGAGCGCGCATATCCAACCCAAGCGGCGCGGCCAAACAATCCACTAACTCTGGATACTCATCTATCATCACTTCACTGTTGTTTTCAATATGCCCATGATCCGCAGAAATAATCACCAATGTATCTTTTAATTTGGTACAAAGCTCCTTAATTTTTACATTAAGATCTCCCAATACTGCTTCAATTTCTTTGGAATATGGGCCAAATTCATGGCTTGTATGATCTGGATCGGCCCAATATGCCACAACAAATTGTTCGCCCGGTTCCTGTGTTTGTTTTAAAATCCTGTCACATACCTCTTTAAAATCAGAAGCACCCGCTGGATCAATTGTTGCGGGGTAAATTTGAGTTGTTTGAACCGCTGGATTCACCGCTTTGATACGTCCAAAAACATGCTGATAAGGAATCCGATCTGATATTTTTTCACCCACAGGAACACCCGTATAATAATCTTTACTCGTGTACATCTCAATGGGGCGACCAAAATCTTTAAAGTAAGGTGCCCACCCTAACCAACCATGCTCGATTGGCTCTAATCCAGAATAATAAGTCGTTGTGGCCGCCACAGTTGTTGGCGGAAAAACAGAAGAAATTTTATCTTTAATATGACGGCGTAAAAATGAAAAGCGACTCAGCTGGTGTTGCATCATATCAACACCCATACCATCCAACAAAATAAACACCACATTCTTATGATTTTGCTTCAGGGCGCGTTTTAATTTCGGCAAATCATATTCTTTTCCCTTTACACCATAGTGATGCAACAGGGCATTTGGAATGCCCAAAATTGAGTGTTTATAATCAGGATACATTGGATTTATTTTCATTCGATCCTTCTCCTATCTCACTCTAACATAACAAAAAAATGATTGCAAGGACTTTATAAAAAAATACTAATTTAAAAGAATCCTGTCACGAAACAAAACAAGACTCGTTGATTCTTGCCATTGACATTTCTTAATTAAAATTATTTATTTATCGCGCTGCTTGCCCGATTTGCTATCTCCCGAATTTTTACATCTTCGGACTTTGTGGGATCCATCCCCAGATCACGCAATGCACGCAGCAATCCAATTTCTTGCCGTGACAACACCTTAGTTAATTGAGAGGCTTTACGCATCACCTTTTTTGTCTTCTTTGAATCCCTCTGTGCAGAATATTTTGCATATTCCTTCTTCAATTCTTCAGTATCAAAAACAAAACGATCTATAAATGCGGCCAATTCCGGCTCTTTAGAAGCAACGTAGTATCGAATAGAATTCAATTCAATAAATTCCGTGTTTGGAATTAAATCAACATCAAAATTGCGTTTACCAAATCTAATATAATGACGATTTTCATTACGCGAATGCATTCCACCAAAAGATAAACATTCATCTGCTGTTGAATACTTTTCTTCCCATACAGTTCTTAAATTACCATAGGGTTGGGGTTGATATTCCGATTCAGAAGTGTGTACAACTTTTGTTCCATCAACAATATATTCTTCTCTCATATACTACTCCTTTTAAAATCCGCCTCAAAAAAAATGGTGGGTGTGATTGGACTCGAACCAGCGACCTTTACGATGTCAACGTAACGCTCTAACCACCTGAGCTACACACCCACGAAATCAAAACACCATATTTTTACACTATTTTAAATCAAATTGCAAGAACTTTTTTTCTTGCATACATTTTTTTTTGGGTATATAGTGTTAGCCATGTCATTATTAAAAAGCATAGCAACGGTCAGCGGGGGGACGGCCATAAGTCGGGTGGTCGGTTTTATTCGCGACATCTTAATTGCCAGATTTTTGGGGGCCAGCATGGCCGCTGATGCGTTTTTTGTCGCCTTGCGCTTTCCAAATTTGTTTCGCAGTCTGTTTGCCGAAGGCACATTAAACGTTGCTTTTGTTCCCTTATTTACGGGCGAGTTGCACAAAAGTAAAAAAGATGCCTTAAATTTTGCAAAAGCCGTTTTCAGTTTTTTGTTTTATGTTTTGTTGATTTTCGTTGTGGTTATGGAGTTGTTAATGCCTGCTCTCATGTTCCTATTTGCACCAGGTTTTGATAAGATTCCCGGTAAGTTAGAGCTGACGACAACGCTTTCACGCATTACCTTTCCCTTTTTGTTATTTGTCTCTTTGGTGTCCTTATTAGCTGGTGTTTTAAATTCTGTGGGCAAATTTTGGGCAGCTGCTTTTACTCCCACCATCTTAAATTTGTGTATGATTGGCGCCTTGTTGGGAGCTGTACCTTTTATGACCGGAGAAACGACTCCCGCCTATGCTTTGGCTTGGGGTGTCACCGGTGCTGGCGTTGTTGAGCTTTTATTTCTGGGATGGCACATCAAAAAAGCCGGCTATTTATTTGGCTTAATCAGCCCCATCAAAGCATTGTTTCACATGACAAAAGAGGTCAAAACATTACTTAAAAGAATGGCGCCAGGTGTTTTGGGATCGGGCGTATACCAAATCAATTTATTCTTGGACACATTGTTTGTATCCTTGGTTGGCGCCGGTGCTATGTCATGGCTGAATTACGCACAACATTTGTTCCAATTACCTATTGGTATTATTGGTGTAGCCATTGGAACAGCCCTGCTTCCTGTTTTATCTCATCACATTAAATCTGGCGAACGTGAACAAGCAAACACCCAATTAAATCGTGGTTTGGAATTATCCATTGCCATGTCTGGTGCTTCTATGATTGGCTTGATTTTATTGGCAGAACCCATCATCCGCACACTGTTTGAACATGGTATGTTTACTGCCGCAGATACCACACACACTGCCCGCGCTTTGATCGTCTTTGCGATTGGACTTCCCGCCTATATGATGACAAAAGCTCTTTCTCCCTTTTTCTATGCGCGCGGGGATACCTCAACACCCGTTAAAATCGCCATTGTCGGCGTTGTGTTAAATGCAATTTTAGCATTAAGTCTTATGCCTTTCTTGGGCTATGTTGGCATTGCCTTGGCAACCGGTTTAACCACATGGGTAAACGCCGCACAATATTGGTTCAGATTACGCCATAACAAAGAATTCAGTCTAGATAACTTGTTTAAATATCGTTTTATTCGCATTATCATTTCTTGCATTGTTATGGCGGGTCTCTTAATGGTTGGTCGTTGGGGATTACAGTTTATTCCATCTGTTGATGGCAAAATCTGGCAAATTCTTACATTGGCTGTATTGGTATGTGCCGGAGGCGCCAGTTTCTTCATTACCCTCTTGACAACAAAAGCTTTTTCTGTTAAACAGATGATATCATTGCTCAAGCGACCCCGGGGAGGAAAAGCTCATGCGTAAGTGGATTTTGTTATTATTCTTAGGAATAGCAGTACCCGTTCAAGCCCAAAATCTTGATAATGCTATTCAAGAGTTAACCAAGGATGTGAAGGGAGAAATCGTTTCCCCTGCTACAACAGAAGAATTACAACAACTCTTTAAAGATGCTGATGAAACGAAAGTGCCACGCATATTTGTGGACAAATTGCCTTCTGATTTTTCCCAAAAGGGTACAGGGGAACTTTATATGTACGTTATTGCAGCTTTAATTTTAAGATCTAATGAAACAACTATCAAAGAAAAAATGCTGTTAACACTTTTAAAAAAGAAATATGAAAACAAGGAACCATGGACAGAAGTTGAAGAAAGTTTCTTTCAACACCTTGTTGAAAAATATGACGTTGTTATTAACAAGACCACACAAATGAAGTTGGATCAATTAACTATCAAAGTGGATGAGATTGTGCCCGGTTTGGCAGTTGCACAAAGTGTATATGCCACAAACTGGGGACAAAAAAACATGGATCATCCGTACGGTCAGATGGGCTGGCTTGACGAAAACACCTATGCCGAAATACCATATGATTCTTTGATCAAAGCAACAGAGGCATATGTCAAGGAAATGAACAGTACCAACAATTACTGGATGTGGCGAAATACGCGCCAAATGGCCGCACATAAGGGCTACTTGAATCTTTTGGCCTATAACTTAGCGGGAAATTTGCAACCCTATCGCCCTGAAGATCCATACTATTCTGATACTATTCAAAAAGTTCTAATTAACAACGCTCCACTCAGAAAATTGCACACAGTAACATTTATTCAATAGGGGGAAACATGAAAAAACTATTTAAAATTTTAATATGCGTACTTGTGATTATCCTGTTATGCTATACTTATTTTTATTTCAGGGATTTGAATACGTTAAAAATACAAACGCCAAATGGAGTTGTCAGTTACCACGTTGAAAAAGCCTTAACCCCAGAACAACAACAGACGGGGCTAATGCATCGAAAAAAATTAGCCGAAAAGTCAGGAATGATTTTTTTGTTTAAACCTGTTCGTATCGCACGTATGTGGATGAAGAACACTTTAATTCCTCTGGACATGGTGTTCTTTGATCTCTATGGCCGGGTTGTTCGGGTGCACCATAACGCCATTCCACAAGATTTAACCATTATTTCCAGTGAACGTCCCGTCTCTGGTGTATTGGAAATCAATGCTGGTGAAGCCAAAAAGTATGGCATTGGCCCAGGGTCAACCCTGGACTTAAGCAATATGAAATAAGCTTCGATTGCTATAAATTAATTTATGGTGCCTCTGGCATACCCAGCGCGGTATACTTTTAATGCATCCTCAAAGCGGGTTTTGTTCTTCTTATTCACCCTAATTAAACTCATTACAAAGAACAAAAAGAATACTGTATCAAATTTTCTTAAAAAATCTTCGGCAACGGGTCTCGAAACTTCTGATGGATATCTTTGTATATAATCGTTCAAGATCATGTGAAGATCTTCTTCTTTTTTATACAATTTGGGTCTGAATTCAAAGACAGGATGTCCAATAGACAAGGAATCAAAATCCAACAATCCTGTTATTTTTTTACCATCAAAACAAATATTTTCTGCATGTAAATCTGTGTGCAAAAGAACTGGATGATCGGATGAGTATGGGAAAAGACATTTTGCAATTTTAGGAACATATTTCCTGGCTGTTTTATTATTAAACAGCATATTCACAGCTTGTTGCAAGACCGTCAATGGACGAGCGGGCAAAACGTCCGGGGACACCTGATGCAACTCATGAATTTTTTCACTTAACTGAGAAAAATAATTTTTTTTAAAGGCATCATCTTTTTCAGCAAACATAGCTCTGCTCATACAAAATCCCGGTAATCGCTCATATGAAATAGCGGGAATTTGTTCGCTACCATGTTTCAAAATATGCAGCGTTGGAATTGGAATTTGAACAGATAAGTGTTGTTGTAAAACAGGCGCATTTGCCACTAACCTTTGCCAATCATCAACACAGGAGCGACTGGACGCCACTTTAAAAACTCTCTGGTTATCCACCATAAAGTTATGAGCTATCAATCCCCCCAAAGGCAAAACATCATGCACAGAGCGGCCAAATGCCTGCTCTGCCAATTTCCGAACAACCGAACAGTCGGAAGCTTCTATTGAAGAAAGATACGCCATAGCAAACCTTATTTATACTTTTTCATTTCCTTTTTGATCCAATCCTCAGCAAACTTTGCTGCCTCATCAACAGGAATCATACCTTTTTCATCTGTGCCACGCACTTTGTACTCAATCATCCCTTGCGCCAAAGCTTTTGGCGCCACAATCAAACGCAAAGGAATACCCGTTAAGTCAGCTTCGGCAAACTGGACACCAGCCGACAGATTGCGATCATCATATAAAACTTCCACACCTGCGGACTCCAAATCGGTATACAATTTTTCTGCTGTCTCTTTGATCCCTTCTTTATCCATACCCATGGCATTAATCTGTACTTGCCAAGGGGCAATAGACAATGGCCAAATCGGACCATAATCATCATGATGCGCCTCAATAACAGAAGCCAAAGAACGACCAACACCAATACCATAGCAAGCCATTAGTGGGGTCTTATCTTCTCCATTTTCGTCTGTGTACGTCATGTGCATAGATTCCGTGTATTTGGTTCCAAGCTTAAAGATATTACCAACTTCAATACCTCGTGTCAGATGTAATTTTGCCCCACATTTAGGGCACACATCACCTTCTTGAACTGTCGCAACATCCACTACCTCAGCCTTTGGTGTATCGCGAGCGACATTGAAGTTTTTCAAATGATATCCTTCTTTGTTGGCGCCGCACACTAAATTATATGCCTTAGCGACCGATTGATCTGCATATACTTTGCACTTTAATCCAATACCCGTTGCAAACCCAGGAACTGCTCCAACTTTTCGAACATCTTCATCCGTTGCAAAATTAAACAATGCCTTTAAGACTTTCGCCAATTTGGTTTCATTAACCTCTAAATCGCCCCGTATCATAACAGCCACTGTTTCTTTCTTTTCGGTAGTATAAAATACCATTTTTGCCATCTTTTTGGCGGGAACACCCGTAAACTTCACCAAATCTTCAATCGTTTTTGTATTGGGCGTTTTAATTTCTTCTAACGGCAGTAAATCTTCTTTTTTATATTGGTATTCGGTATACGCCACTTCGGAATTCCAATAAGATTTACATTCTGGAC
This sequence comes from Alphaproteobacteria bacterium, assembly GCA_017412085.1. Classification (GTDB taxonomy): domain Bacteria; phylum Pseudomonadota; class Alphaproteobacteria; order CAAHEQ01; family UBA3637; genus UBA3637. The sequence goes on along the minus strand of JAFPYS010000021.1, from coordinate 4,958 downwards.
ACATCACAATTTTATCTTCACCAGCATCCGTTACCAATTGATATTCATGGGCAACCTTTCCACCCATCATACCCGTATCCGATTGAATCGCCACCACCTCAGGTATACCAATACGCCGATAAATCGTATGATATGCCTTTGCTACACGATCATAATATTCATCCAAATCCTTTTCATTTGTATGGAAAGAATAGGCATCCTTCATGGTGAATTCACGCACACGCACCAATCCCCCACGAGAACGTGCTTCATCCCGATATTTTGTTTGAATCTGATACAACATGAACGGGTAATCACGATAGCTTGTTGCCTCTGTTCGTGCCAACGCTGTACAGGCTTCTTCATGCGTCATGCCCAACAACATATCGTGTCCCGTTCTGTCTTTGAAACGCAGTAATTCGGGACCCACAGAATCCCAACGGTTACTTTCATCCCACAGTTCGCGCGGCATCACGACTGGCATCATCACTTCCTGACCGTCCACTTTATTCATTTCTTCGCGAATAATAGCTTCAATTTTTTGCTGCACACGTTTACCGGGAGGCAACAGCGAATAAATACCATTTGCCACCGGACGCATATAACCGCCACGCAGTAAATAAATGTGGCTTGCCAAAATGGCGTCGGCCGGTTTTTCTTTATGTTTTCTGGATATAAGTTTAGATTGACGCATGGGTGATCCTTTCCGTTTATTGCGTTTATTGTGACTGTATTATAGCATTTTTAGGCCCATTATGCAACATATTATTTCAATAAAAATCCCCGGGGAAAATCTCGGGGATTTGATTTCTATGCTGTCGTCTTATGTTTTTGCTTCTTCCGTCCAGCCATTTTCACATATTCGTTGGCGCTATTTTCCATAAGGATATCATCAACGCCGCCTTCACGATGCCCATAATAAGCTTTATCTGCTCCTTTGTCCATCGCAACCCGACCATGTTCTTCGGATTCTGACTCAGTTTTTTTATTTTCTTTTTTTAGTGGTTGATTTGTTGCATTAGCCTTAGGTTCAATACTTAAATCAACCTTGCGAGGATTACCCTTTAATTCAGCAACTTTACCATTTTCATCTTTAGTAAATTCTTGCTGATATACTATAGGTATTCCGTTATCCCGCAATATCACATCTCCACCACGATCTGTGTTTGCAAATTCCATCGTGCAATTATCATAATCTATTCGAGATGCGGGAACGCCATTCCTATCAAAATCTAAACGAACCCCAACGGGCTTTCCATCTTTAAAACTTCCTTCCCATTTAATCTTATCTGTTTTGATGCCATTTTCATCAACCCAGTATTCAACCACATGTCCTGTCGTGTAATTGCCTTGACAAACGACATTTCCTTGCGCATCACGGCGAATGTATTCTCCAACAAGTTTACCGTCTTTAAAATTCGCCATTTCCAAGATTCTTCCATCTTCTGACATCGTAAGCCACTCATCATCTTTTTTGTCGTTTTTAAACTGTCCGGTCTGAGCAACATAATGATTTCCATTTTGATCCAGTCCATACCAAGCTGCATCACCATTCCTCATATCATGATCGTAAGATATAACAGCTCCTACCTCTGCGACTGGATTTCCTTTTTCATCTAGTTTTGGTTTTCCGTTTCTGTCTTTTTGGTAAATAATATTACCTTTTTCGTCAACCATGGCTAATTTAACGGCACCATTTTTTAAAACTCCATCACGTACAGCAATCGCGACATTCATCCCAAAGGAAGCGGTTTGTAATGCTGGAGCTGCAGCGGCCAACACGGTACTAGTTCCACCAGATGGAACGGCACCAGCAACACCAACTGAACCAGCTGCTACGGCAGAAGCCCCCAAACCTGCTGCGGTTAATTCCATCTTTACTCCCGTCCAATCGTTACGCAATGCACGTGGAATTGCAGCGCCAGCATTCAAAACAACACCTAAAACAGGTATCATTTTCGCCGTTCTTGGTGCATTTTTAATCACACCACCGGCAACCGCTAAACCAGTGCCAGCTACCGTCAATCCTCCAATGCCTAATAGGGCGTTCGCACGAGCTACAGCGGGCGCAATTTTGTTTTCATCAACATCGATTACTGTCGTACCCATTTCATAACCCACATCATCGTACGTACGAAATTGTTTTCCCAATTTGTAAGCGCCCATCAGAACAAGCCAAGAAGTAGCCAAGGATTTTGCGCCATCCTTTAAATTTTCTCTAATACCATTCTGCCGCTGTTTACGGTCAAGCCACAACCGCCAAGCCTCTCTTTCTTTTTTCGCCTGCTCAGCTACCTCCTCAAAGTTATTCTTAAGCCTCTCAAGATCTGATACCTTACCACCGGCTTGCCGATATGCCGCTCTAACCTCCCCGATTTCGCTAGCCCGTTCAATATCCCAACGTCGACTCGACGATAATTGAACAAGCTGTTTTTCTCCGTTTGGTAAAGTAAGATACGTTTCCTTAATCATACCTCTATTATCACGCACAAATTCCACAATACCCTGTGGTGTTTTTAAAGCGGTAATTGTACCATTCTTATTGTATAAAACAGATTCTAGCGCTTTGTGTTCAGCATCCAACCAAGGTGCCGGACGCCACCCCTCTTCCAAGTCCAAACCATCTTGCCAACCATTACCAAAACACGTTTTATCAGAATGATCTTCTAATCCACCAATCAATTGTTGAACACCGATTGAGTGAGCTTGTACCCAATCGGAACCCTTGGTCTCTAATACACGTTTCATAATAGGATCATACTGAGCCTGAAATTCCGCAAAATCCACCCCCATGACGTTCTGACTACTATCAGAATGATATGCGTGCCTTAAATCTCCAATCCACTCCAAAAAGTCTTCCGCCGTAATTATTATCAGCTTTTCTGTCATCTTTCTCTCCTTTTAGTTATAAAAAAACATCGTTGTGTCGTTCATCGACAACAATCGGTGTTTTTTAAGTTATTATTCCAATTATGAAAAGCTAAGCAATACCCCCCCCCCCATGAAAAAATTATCCTTATTTATCAAGCATTTATCTTGATAAACCGCATTTGCCAAAGGTATCCTTACGTAACTTTTCATATCGCTAGTATACCACATCAACACCCAATGTCAACAAAAAAATCCCCGGCAAAACCGGGGATTTAATTTCAAGCAACCACCACTTATTCGGCGGCTTTGTTTGAATCTTCCGTAATACGGGCTTTCTTACCAAACAATTTTCTGAGGTAATACAATTTGCCACGATTTACAACACCTCTGCGGGTGACTTTGATTTCCACCAAGTTCGGGGAATACAATGGGAACACACGTTCCACACCTTCACCAAAGGAAATCTTACGCACTGTAAAGGTGGAGTTAACGCCATCATTATGACGTGCAATTACAACACCTTCATAGGCTTGATTACGGGTATTTTTTTCTTCCACAATTCTGACCACAACACGCACTGTGTCACCGGCTTTGAATTCAGGAATTTTTTTGTTCAGCTTTGCAATTTGCTCGGCTTTCAAATCTTCAATGATTTTTTTGGTCATATTATTTTCCTTTCTTCTCATTGTTGACCAGATATTTCTCATACAAGTCCGGTCGTCTTGCTTTAGTTAATTTTTCGGATTCGGCTTGACGCCACTCGGCAATCTTCGCATGATGTCCAGAAAGCAATACTTCCGGCACCTCGTGTCCTTGCCAATTTTGAGGTTTTGTATACTGCGGATACTCCAACAAGCCATTGGAAAAGCTTTCCTCATTTAAAGAGTCGGCATTTCCAAGCACGCCATCAATCAGTCGCACAGTTGCATCCAACATCGTCATAAGGGCCAATTCGCCCCCGGATAGGACACAATCGGCAATGCTGATTTCCTGCACTTGCCATTTATCCAGCACACGTTGATCCACACCTTCAAAGCGACCACAGATGAAAGTCATCTCGTCTTTCTTTGCCCAATCGGCAGCGATTTTTTGATTAAATACTTCGCCACGCGGGGAGAGATAGTAAATGGGACCATTTTTATGAACTGCTGTCAAAGCTTTATCCAAAACCTCCGGCAACATTACCATGCCTGCCCCACCACCAAATGGTGTGTCATCCACGGATTTATAATTATTATCCGAAAAATCACGGATATTGATCACATTCATTTCCCATTTTTTATCAGCCAATGCTTTGCCAACCAATGAATAAGAAAGTGGACCCGGGAACATTTCAGGATAAAGTGTTAAAATGTTTGCTTTCATTTTGCCACTCCTTCCATGCCCTCAGGAATTACAATTTCCAATTCCTTTTTCTCAGTATCAACCCGAGGGAAAGTCTTTTTAGAAAATGCAAAATCCAATTGTTTTCCTTTCATTGTTTTGATCTCCAGGATATCCCCCGCTCCAAAGTTCATGACAGTAACAACTTTTCCGAATTCGGCACCATCTTTCATCACTTTCATACCCACCAAATCGCAACAATAAAATTCATTGCTTTCGGTTGCGGGAAGTTTTGATCGATCGGCATAAAGTTCCAAACCCTTAAATTGTTCTGCCACTTCGCGCGTGGTAATACCCTTTAAATTTGCCAACAAGCATTCGCCTTGTGTGCCTGAAATAGAAACCTCAAAACTTTTTTTACCCGTCTTGTCTGTCAATGGATTAAATTGTGGCAAATTTTTGCCATGCGTGAGATACGGCTTGATTTTCACCGCGCCTTTAATCCCATGCACATTTACAATTTTTCCGACAGCAATCAGGGTCATTTTGAATCCTTATTCAGCTTTTTTTCTCTTCAGCCGGTTGTTCAGCGGCAGGAGCTTCTGCTGGAGCTGGTTCGGCAGCTGGAGCTTCCTCTGCGGGCGCAGGTTCAGCGGCAGGAGCTGGTTCAGCTGGTGTTTCAGCGGCTGGGGCTTCTTCTGCAGGAGCTTCAGCAGGTTGTTCTGCGGCAGCCTTAGCAGCTTCAGCAGCGGCCTTGGCTTCTTCTTCGGCCTGACGTGCAGCTT
>JAFPYS010000020.1 GCA_017412085.1 Alphaproteobacteria bacterium | reverse complement strand
GGAAGGCTGCTGCACTACCATTGTGCTACACCCGCACCTGACTTTTAACAATACCTTCCTAAAAGATGCTGTTAAAAATGGTGGAAAGGGCTGGATTCGAACCAGCGAACTCAAAAGAGGACAGATTTACAGTCTGTTGGCTTTAACCACTCACCCACCTTTCCACAAGGTGCCCTTTGTTTCGTTGAAAAACAAAGTAGCAATATTATGCCGTTTTTTTGTTGCTTTGTCAAGTGCTTTTTTGTATAATTACCAATATGAAAAATGTGAAAGCCCTTTTTATTGATTGCGATGGCGTGCTTTATGATAAAAAAGAATGCACAGATGAAGATATTACAACGGTGGGGCTTGGAAAAACATTGGCTGAATATAACTTATTCCTCGATGAATTTGACGAAATACATGCCAAATTAAAGAAGAACAAGATACGGGGATTTTTTAATGCAGTATTAGCCCTGTGTCAAAGACACGATATTGAGTTTGCTGAATTTGCCCAAAAACTGGTTAACAATATCAATTATCGCCGTATATCAAAGGATTTAGAATTACTTGATTTGTTGAAGAAAGTAAAACTTCCTGTCTATATCGTGACAAACAACACGCGCGTGCATGTGGAAAAAATTTTTGCTTATTTGAAAGGGGGCGTTCCTTTTAAAGATGTACAAAAAGAATTGGGTGTGAAATTTGTGGCCATTGAAGATACATTAAAGGATGGCATTTTCCATTCGAAAAAAATGGAAAATATGTTGACTGAGTTGTGTGCGCAAAGTGGTTTAAAACCAGAAGAGGTATTGTTGCTGGACGATTCTGAAAATGTTTATAAAGTGGCGTTGGCTCAAGGGTTGCAGGCGTATCTTATTTCCTCCCCCAAAGAAACCAAAGAAATTTTAAGAGGCTTTATTGCATGAAAAATATAAAAGCTATTTTTGCAGATTGTGATGGCACGTTATATAACAAACAAAATTGCACATACTATGATATGGCGGTCGTTGCTTTTGGAAAAGCTTTGGATATATTGGGTATTCCGAAAGATGCGCTAGCGCCAGTGCGTGCAAGGCTGAAGGCCAATGGCGTGCATGGTTTGTTAAATGCCGCTTTAGCGCTATGTCAAGAGCGCCAAATTGATTTTAATGTTTTTGCACGAGAAATGGTAAAAAATACGGATTATAGTCGGATCCCTGAGGATTGGGATATGTTGCGATTATTAAGAATGTGCGGGACCAAACTTCCTGTCTATATTGTGACCAATAACACGGCACCACATTTACAAAAAGTATTAAATTGTTTAAAAGGGGCTGGTCAACAAGATATTGCTTCATTGAAAATACACACCATTACAATTGAAGATACTTTTTATGATGGTGTTTTTCACCCCAAGAAAACAGGGACGCAGTTAACAGATTTGTGTGCACAAATAGGTCAGCAACCACAGGATGTTTTGTTGCTGGATGATACGCAAGATGTTTGTGATGTCGCTTTGGCGCAGGGATTACAGGCCAATCTTGTTGAAACACCATATGATACCAAAATGATTTTAAGGAGGATAGTTTATGAAGAACCAAGGCTCAAAAGAGTTGTTCCTGTACGGAAAACACGTCGTTTCTTTGGCCGTTAAAAATCCGCGGCGCAAGATAAAAGAAATTTATGCGATGAAAGAAACGTTGGCAGAGATGCATTTGCCTTCAAATTTACCCGTTCGTCCGGCGGATCGTCATTCGTTGGACTTATTGGTGGGGCCGGGGGCGGTTCATCAAGGAATTGTGGCAAAATGTGATCCTTTGCCGCCGGTTGATTTGAAGGATTTTATTGCAAGTGTTGAAAACAAAGAAAAATGCCTTATCGTTATTTTGGATCAAGTAACGGATCCTCACAACATTGGTGCAATTATGCGTTCCGCGGTGGCCTTTCATGCAGAGGCAGTTATTATGCCAGAGGCTGGGGCGCCGAATGAAACAGGAGTGTTGGCAAAGTCAGCGAGTGGGGCAACAGAGTTAATTCCACTGATCCGTGTGTCAAATTTGGCCCGGGCGATGGAGATGCTCAAAAAGGTGGGTTTTTGGTGTGTTGGGTTGGATGGATATGCGAAGGATTTCATTACCGATCATAAGCTTCCTAAAAAATGTGTGATGATTTTTGGCGCAGAAGATGGCATGCGGCGTCTGACAATGGAAAATTGTGACATGGTTGTCAAATTGCCAATGAATCCAGCCATCGAATCGTTAAATGTTTCGAATGCGGCGGCCGTGGCGATGTATGAGTGGAATCGATTTATTGACTCACCCAAATAACCCGCGCCATCCAACAGACGTCGTTCGGTTCTAATGTAATAAGCTCGTGCAGGGGATTTAATGATTTTAACTCTATTTTTTTTGCACTTTTGTGGACAAGCTCTTTTACCATAACTTCTCCGGTCTTTATTTTTACAACGATACGATCATTGATGCGAACTTCCGAATCGGGTTGGACTACTAATTTGTCACCCGCCCGATAAACCGGCTCCATGCTGTTTCCAGAAACTTCAAGTGCGTAGACTCCTCGCCCAAGTTGCATAGGAAAATCAATGCCGTCCCATTCATCTGTAGATAATGGATAGCCATCAGAATCAAAATACCCCTCTCGTCCTGCCTTTGCTAATCCCAACAGGGGGATGGTGTATTTTGGTTGGGGAAGCGGTTGCCCCGCATATTCCATGAATTCGAAAACAGTTACATCCATGGCCTTTAAGACCTTATTCATACTTTCTGTGGATGGCCAACGTTTGCGCCCATCGGCACCGATTCGTTTTGATCTGTTAAAACTTGTTGGATCTAGTCCGGCCTTGTGGGCCATGGCTGATAAAGATAGTCCTTTGGCCTTTGCGAGGTTTTCTAGGCCGTTCCAAATTTCATGATAAGAAAGCTGCATTTTAAATCCTTTCACTTTTTAGTTGCAAATAATTTCTAGCATATTTTTTTATTAATGTCAATAGGATTTTTTTCTTATTTTTATCTTGACAAAGAAAAAAATCTGGATTATGTTCCTGTTTTGTTCTCATATTTATAATGAAAGGAGACAAAATGAGGAATAAATACCTGTCATTTTCTAAAGAAAAAAAGACAACCCCTTTTGACAGCGCGGAAGAAGCTTGGTTTTGGTGTTGTTTGTGTGAAGGTTTGGAAAAGGGAAGCTGTCACAGAGCCGATTCGAATGTTGCACGCCCCTGTGAAACTTCAGACATTATTATAGCGGTAAAAAGATTGGCGCAGATGGGAATATTGCGTCCGTCTCACGTGAAAGTTTTGTCTAAATATGGTACAAGCCAGGTTCCGCCTCATCCACATTTTGGGGACAGTCTTAAAATATGCGAATTATGGCGTGAAGGGCTGAATTTTTTGGATGTTTTATTAAGGAAAAAAGGTATTGTTGCTGGGTGATTGGGGGGGGGGAATGTTAAAACATACGATTTCTGTTGGATATAGACCAGCTTTTGCTTATGTTGTTTTTGGAGGGCTGCCGACCCATTGGTGGACGTATTTTTTAAAAAAAGGTTTTTACCATTGTTTGATTGTGCTAGGCAATGGTCGTGAATGGTGTGTTATAGATCCTGTCATGCATTTTACAGATCTAATTATAGTGAAGACATTACATATTGAATCATTTTTTATAAATAGGGGATATAAAATTGTCCGAACAACGCCGCAAATTCCAAGCCGAGTGAAATTTCACTTACGTCCGTTGACGTGTGTTGAAATGGTTAAGCGTTTTTTGGGGATAAATTGCTTTAATTTATGGACCCCGTATCAACTTTTTTGTTTTTTAAATCAAAAAAAAGGAAAATAATCCTTGACATTTTTTAAAAAATGTGATATTATAAAAATAATTGAAAGCAAGAAGTGTATCTATAAACAAAAAATCACCCCAAATAGAGGGTGATTTTTTCAATTTTAAATTGAAAAGGAGTAGAAAAAATGACAGATACAATTGTATTATACAATGCCTATAAGCAAGCATTGAAAGAGCGAGCGACGTGGGAAACAATATGGCGAGAATGCTATGAATATGCCTTTCCTCAGAGAGAAGCGATATTTGCCCCTTCGGCGGACAAAACGAATCGGCTCTATGATGGAACAGCGCCAGACGCCGTGGATCAATTAGGCGCAATGATGTTATCAGAATTGACGCCTCCATGGCTTCGTTGGTTTTCATTAAGCGCTGGAACTGAATTCTCTTCGGATGAGCGTGAAAAAATCGTTCCATTATTGGATCAGATGACCGAAGCAATTCAAACGAATTTTGATCGTAGTAATTTTGCGATGGAGATTCATCAATGCTATTTGGATCTTATCACCGTGGGGACTGCCTGTTTGATGTTTGAGGAGACCCCTTTCGGATCAACTTCTGCATTTAGATTTACTGCGATACCATTATCGCAGCTGTGTCTGTCGGAAAGTTCGACGGGTAAATTAGATTATATTTTTCGGACAACACAGATGGATTATAATACATTTATTTCTCGATTCGGTGAAGTTGTCTTGCCGCCAGACATAATGGCTAAGGCAAAAAAAGAAGAAATAACTTTAGAAATTATTGAATGCGTTAAGCCAAATATGTATGGGACGTATTCATATACCGCTTTTTTAAATCCAGATTGCCAACAATTCACCAATAAAGGGGAGCCCGTTTTATTAAAAGAATGTACTTATGAAACGTCCCCCTTTATTGCTTTTCGTTGGCTGAAGGCCCCGGGGGAAGTTTATGGCCGTTCTCCCGTCATGAAGGCTTTGCCAGATATTAAAACGGCAAACAAGGTTGTGGAATTAATCCTTAAAAATGCCACAATCGCAGTGACGGGCATTTGGCTTGCCGAGGATGATGGTGTGTTAAACCCCGCCAATATCCGTCTGACCCCGGGTGCTATTATTCCAAAAGCCGTTGGCTCGAAAGGATTGACGGCCTTGGAATCGCCGGGCAAATTCGATGTTTCCCAGCTTGTGATAAAGGATTTGCGTGAACATATCCGACATGCTTTATTGGGCGATAAATTAGGTCAATTGGACAATGGTAACACAATGACAGCGACTGAAGTCAGGGAACGGACAGATGATATGCTGTTGGTTTTAGGGGCAACATATGGTCGATTGCAATCCGAATTACTGATGCCATTAATTGAACGAGCCGCAGCGATTTTACGTAAACGCGGTGAAATTCCGGATGTTTTCATTGACGGAAGATATTTGAAGGTTGCGTATCAATCCGGACGTTCAAAAAGACAGGCCGAAACAGAAGCGAATAATGCGCTTACATGGTTAGAAGAAATTACAAAATTAGGAGAAACAGCTTTATCACAAGTGGATGTGCCTGCTTTTGTGAGATGGTTGGGGCAAAAGTTGAATATACCCGATTCATTGTTTCAAACAGCACAAAAAGCACCTTTAATTCCATTACAACAACAAACACAAGGAGAATAAAATGACCGATACAAAAGAAACAAAAGTACCAGAAAAATTTTTAGATGAAAATGGAGATTTAAAAACAGAAGAATTATTGAAATCGTATTTGGCTTTGGAAAAAAAGATGTCTGCGCCCAAAAGCGAAGATTCTCAGATGCCAAAATCTGCTGCCGATTATGAAATTAAAAGTAAAAATCCACTGATTGAATCTGATCCAGAAATTAACGAAATTTTGTTCAAACATGGTTTCACAAATGAGCAAGCACAAGTTGTGTATGATTTGGCAACCGACAAAATTTTACCCGTTATGGAAGAAATGGTAGAAGATATTGCGACAGATAGAGAACTGCAAGATTTAGAGCAAGAATTCGGTGGCGCAGAACAGTTTAATACGATTGCACGACAAATTTCAACGTGGGCAGAAAAGAATTTAGATCCAGAAATTTTTAATGCTTTATCAAAAACGAAAAAAGGAATCTTGACGATGTACCAAATGATGCAAGGAAATGTGGAATCGCCATTGGTTCAAGGACGCGGCAAAGTGTCAACTATGGATGATGAAGAAACGTTGAGAAAGTTGATGCAAAGCCCAAAATATTGGCGCGATCAAGATCCAGAACTTTTAAAACGTGTAGAGGCGGGTTTTAAACGCCTTTATGATTAACCCTTTTTGTGGATAAGCTTTTAAGCCCCACAAGATATAACCAAAACGAATCAAGCGAAGTTTTCTTCATAACTTGATTCGTTTTTCAACTTTAAAATTAACCCTAAAAAATGAAAGGAATACTTTATGACAGTATCTACAGCAATTGACGCTTCTTTTATTAAACATTTTGAAGCGGAAGTTCATAACGCTTATCAACAACAAGGTTCTAAACTCAGAAATACCGTCCGTTTTAAAGGTGGTATCACAGGAACTAGCACAACTTTCCAAGTCATTGGAGCGCAGACGGCAAATCAAAAAAGCGCAAGAAATGCACAATTGACACCCTCGGCTGTTACACATGCCCCAGTGGAATGTGAATTATCTGACTGGTATGCCGGACAATGGGTGGATAAATTGGATGAATTGAAGGTTGGTCACGATGAACGAAAAGTCTTGGCAACGGCGGGAGCTTATGCTTTGGGACGCAAAACAGATGCCTTAATTATTGCGGCCTTGGGTGACGCCACAGCAACGGCCGGTACATCTAGTGAAGCCTTAACAAAAGACCGTATTTTAGAAGCATTTGCCAAATTAAATAGTAAAAATGTGCCTGATGACGGTGAACGTTATGCATTGGTTGGCCCAGCGCAATGGAATCAGCTGCTTAGTTTGGATGAATTTTCCAATGCAAATTATGTTGGCGATGAACATCCGTTTGTTGCGGGTTCTGAATCTCGCAAGTGGATGGGAATTAATTGGATTATGCACACAGGTTTGCCAACGTCTGGTTCTGGTTCAAGTGCCACAACAACATGTTTTATTTACCATAAATCTGCCGTTGGTTTGGCTGCCGGACAAGATATCACAACAGACATCACATGGCACGGCGATTATGCCGCTCATTATGTGAACAATATGATGAGCCAAGGCGCTTGCTTAATTGATAAAGACGGCGTCGTTAAAATGGTTTGTTTGGATACGCCGCCTGCCGCAGAAGATGCAAACGCAGAAACCTAAAAAAAACATGTTAAATAACAGCCCCCTTGCTTGCAGGGGGGCTTCTTTTTTGAAAGGAAGCCAAAATGATCTATACAAAAATTGATTTATGTTCTCGGGCCTTAGTAAAATTAGGGGCTAGTACTATTGCTTCATTTGATGAGGATACAGCAGAAGCAAAAGTGTGTATGCAACTTTATGAGCCAACGTTGGAAAGTTTGTTGGCTTCTTATCCGTGGCGCTTTGCCTTAGAAAAAGTGGAGTTGGCTCGCCTTGTGACAGCACCAAAAGCGGATTATAAATACGCATATCAATTACCGAATGATTGCGTAAGAATACTGTCTGCAGGTAATGGAATTAAAAGCCAAGGATTAAAATATAAAATTGTTGGAAATACGCTTCATACAAATTCAGAACAGGTTATGATTTCATATATTCGCAGACCTAATGAATCCGAATTTCCGCCGTTTTTTTGTAATGCTTTGATTGCCCGGTTATCTGCTGAATTATGTTTACCATTAACGGAAAGCACAACGCGAACAGATTACATGTACAATCGAGCTGATGAAGAATTTAAAATGGCTAAATTAACAGACAGTCAACAAGATATACCTGCGTGTTTCCAAGATTTTTCACTTATTGAGGTGCGCCAATGACAAATTTATTTTCAAGCAAGACAAATTTTTCGGCGGGAGAATTGTCTTCAGATATGCTGGGTCGTGTAGATTTAACGGCTTATGCAAACGGAGCGATGGCCCTGAAAAATGTCTTTTTGGAGCCGACAGGGGGGATCCATCGCAGGCCAGGTCTAAAATATATAGCAGACACAGGTTCTTTTGGGCGTTTGATTGCTTTTGAACCAGACAGCCAAACACGATTTTTGTTGTTGATTCAAGATGGTGCAACCAAAGTTTATCAAAATGATGCGTTGATAACGACGATACAAACGCCGTGGACCTCGACCCAAATACGTCAAATTAACTGGTGTCAAGTTTCCAATGGAATTGTGGTTGTCCATCCGAATGTTCAACCCAAACGTTTTGTTTATACAAACAGTTCGTGGCATCTTGAAAATTTCAATTTTTTAGTAGATGCGGGAAGTATTTGTCAACCATATAGCCGATTTGGTAAAGATAGTGTGACAATGGCCTCTTCTGGGTGTTTGGGAACTGTAACATTAACAACCAGTTCGGCAGTGTTTGAAAGTCGACACGTTGGAGTGCAGTTTAAGTTGGCTGATGGCTATGTGCAAATTCAATCTGTGAACAGTAGTACAAGTGCGACGGCAACCGTGAAGAAAAAACTCGTAGATGATGATGCCGCAGGAGCTTCCACAGCATTAGAGGCAACGCGGAATTGGGGGGAGCCAGCGTTTTGTAGTGCAAAAGGATGGCCACAAACAGTTTGTACATATCAATCACGTCTTGTTTTTGGGGGCAGTAAAGCATTGTCTAGCACGTTGTGGTTTAGCCAAACGGGCGATATTACCAATTTTGAATTAGGATCTGGATATGATGCTGAGGCAATAGAGTTTACAATCTTATCAGATCAATCGGATTATATTGTGGCTCTGTTTGCAAATCGTCATTTACAGGTATTTACAACCAGCGCCGAATGGATGGTATCTGGGGATCCACTGACCCCAAGTGAAATTCAATTAAAACGACAAACACAAGTGGGAAGTCGATCGGACATATTTGTACCACCACTGGCTATTGATGGGGCAACGATTTTCGCAGGAGCAAATGGTCGAGAAATTCGGGAATTTTTGTTTTCGGATTTAGAGGGTATTTATCAGGCGACAGATTTGTCTTTGTTGGTACGTCATTTGATTCAAAGCCCGATTGATATGGCATATGATAAATATGAACGGCAAGCTTATATTGTGATGAACAATGGCCACTTGGTTGTGTTAACAAGTTTCCGTTCTGAAAATTTACAAAGCTGGACCGAACAATTAACGGATGGGGCGTTTTTGTCGGTGGCGATTTTAGGTAATCAAGCTTATTTTATCATTAAACGTGGAACAGCATATAGTTTGGAATGTTTTGATGATAAACTGCACACGGATAGTGGGCATTTGTTCGAGTTTGAAGAAGCCACAACAACGTTAACAAATCTTGCTCATTTAAATGGGAAAACCGTTTATTTAACAGGAGATGGCATTGTTTTGGATCCGCAAATTGTGGTGGACGGAACATGTACACTTTTGTATCCGGCTCAAAAAATAGAAGTAGGATTGCCGTTTGAACATCGGGTAACGCCATTACCCGCGACGGCCGCGGCAAACGATGGAAATGCGTTAGTTCCTAGTTATCGATTGGTGAGATTGGTCTTGCGATTAATAGATACACAATCCTTGGAAATTGATACGGGAACCGGGGTGCATCAAGAAATGGTTCCAGATTTAGCAGCATACGAACTGAATAGTCCTAATACGCAAAAAACAAAAGATTTGGTTTTGCGATCATTGGGATGGGTTAGAACACCAACACAACCGTTATGGGAAATTAAAGGATCTAGTCCTCAACCATTTAGACTGGTATCCGTAACAACTGATATAAAATTAGGAGGTTAAATATGGCTCAAGCAGCAGCAGTAGCAACGGTCGTTTCTATTTTAGGAGCGACGTATTATACAGATAAAGCACATCGTGAAGAAAAGAAAACAATAAAACAAGCAAATAAATTAGCCGCAGAACAGACGAGCATTGAACGCGAAGCACAGGAGGCTAATTTAAAAGAAACAGAACGGAGAAATAGAAATTTATTGGCCAAACAACAATCAGCTTATAAGGCTCGATTGGGAGCCAGTGGGTTAACGTCAGAAACGGGCTCTGGTCAAGTTGTTTTGAATACAATGCAAAAAGAAACGGATATGGAAAATAAATACGAACAGAAAAAAACACAATATTCATTGAGGACGTTAAATAATCGTTTAAAACAGACTCAAAGTCGTAACCTGTTAAACTTAAACAAAACACGAATTGCTCAACAAACAAATGTGTTAAATGCGGGAGCACGTTTGGGGCAATTGTCCGATTAAAATTTAAGGAGATGACATGCCAGATGAAAAATCTTTTTTGTCTTGTGCATGGTGCGATTATTTGGCAAAGGCCATCAAGGATTATCATGAATTTTCAGCTCAAATAACACCTATGGAGGCCAAGGATTTTGCCTTGTACCACAATGCATGTAAAGCAGCGTTGGGCCATATAGCAATGATACAAAAATTGATGCCGGCAAAAGAGAAGGGAATGACAGAACCTGATTTGTTTGACTTATTAGAACAGGCACGAAAGGCGACAAATGACACAGATGAAGATGATTCGTTTGATTGAATTTGCTTGGATTTGGATGCAACAGTTGAATCTGGATTTGCCTAAACATCATCGTGCTATTTGTCGCTTCTTGGAAAAGATTTGGCAAGAAGAAAAACGAGGCCTTTTGATGGCTTTTCGGGCATCTGGCAAATCCACATTGGTTGGATTGTTTTGTGTGTGGTTGTTGCGTCAAAATCCGAATTTAAGAATTTTGATTGTGGCGGCCGATCATGATTTGGCGAAAAAAATGGTGCAACACATCAAACGTATCATTGATCAACATCCGTTGTGCGTTGATATGAAGCCAGACAAACTTGAAGAGTGGGCATCGGACTGTGTTTCAATTAAACGTGAAGCAACGGGGCGCGATCCATCCGTTTTGGCGCGGGGATTGGGATCCAATCTGACGGGATGTCGAGCCGATGTTATTATTTGCGATGATGTAGAGGTTCCTAAAACGTGTGATACCGGTCCCAAGCGGCAAGAATTAAAAAGAAAATTGGGAGAATTGGAGTATGTTCTTGCCCCCGATGGAATGATTTTGTACGTTGGAACGCCACATACGCAAGAGACAATATACAATACGGTTGATGGCTTCTTGAAAGGTTGGCGCTGTTTAAAAATTCCAGTAATGAATCGACAGGGCAGGTCTAATTGGCCTGAAAAATACCCACAAGATAAGATTGCTCGAATGAAAAAGTGCAGTGGTCTTATTAAATTTCAAAGTCAAATGATGCTGCAAGCCATACAGACTTCAGAGGCTCATTTAGATGTAAAGCGATTGATCTTTTATAAAGATGAATTGAGCTACCACGAAGCCAATGATTCGGCAACGTTAAAAATCGGTAACGCTCAGATGGTTTCTGTATCGTGTTGGTGGGATCCTGCCTTTGGTGCAAATGGGGGTGATAACAGCGTGATTGCCTGTGTTTTCTCAGATGCAGATGGGCACTATTATCTGCATAGGTTAAAGTATCTGCATGTCCCGCCACAAACAGAAGCTGCTGGGTTTCAATGCCGTGAGGTTGTGAAATTTATTAAGGAAAATCATTTGCCGGCAATTCATTTGGAAACCAATGGAATTGGTAAATTTTTGCCAGCTTTATTAAGGCAAGAATTAAACCGGTCAAAACTTGCGTGTTCGGTGATTGAAGAAGTTTCTCGGCGCCATAAACAAGATCGTATTTTGTCGGCGTTCGAGGTGCCGCTGATGAACGGTGCTTTGTCCGTTCATGAAGGCATTAAACAGACATCTTTTTTGGATGAGTTGGAAGACTTTAACCTATTTGCCCCAAAGGGACATGATGACGCTTTGGATGCTGTGGCGGGATGTTTGTTGGCCGAACCCGTGCGATTGAAAAGGAATGCCTTTGCCAACTTGACATATCAAAAATGGCAAGGCGGTTTTTAAAGAAAGGAAAATAAAATGACAGAATTGGAAATTTTTGCAAAGACTCTGTTTGGAGAGGCGAGGGGAGAAAAACTTTCAGGAATCGAAGCAGTAGCAAATGTGATTTTAAACCGAGTAAAACATGCGCAAAAAATTGGATCATATTGGTGGGGAAAGACCATTGAAGAAGTGTGTTTAAAGCCATTTCAATTTTCATGTTGGAATAAAAATGATCCAAATTGTGCCCTTTTAATGCAAGATTTAAAGGAAAACAAGATTTACCAGATTTGTGAACGTGTGGCCAAAAGGGCTATTGCCGGTTTTTTGCCAGATAACACAAAAGGGGCAACACATTACCACACATTGAGCTGTAATCCAGTATGGGCAAGATGTGCTGTTCCTTGTGCTGAGATTGGGAATCACTTGTTTTATGCGCTTTATTAAAGGAGATAAAATGCCGACCTCGAATTTAACAATAGAAACAGGAAAATTGATGGCCACCGTTGCAAATTTACAAAACGAATTAACGGGCATCAAAAAAGAAATACGAGCATTGAACACTCATGTGATGGGTGTCCACGATGAATTGGTTTCATTTATTGGCAATGTTCAAACAAAGACAAATTGTGAACGCATTCATCAGTCCTTAAAATCGGACTATGTTCAAAGGGCAGAATTAGCTCCATTTAAAACAATTTTGGGGGCAATTTCTGCTACAACCGTTGCTGCCATTTCGGTAGCTTTATTGAATCTTATTTTAAAATAAAGGAGGAATCATGATTCAATTTATTATAACTAATTTTAATGATATTTTAGCGGCAATTACATCGATTATTGCGGGAGCAAGTGCATTATCTGCTTTGACACCAACACATAAAGATGATACAGTTTTGCGAAAAGTAAAATCTTGTTTGGATTTGTTTGCACTAAATGTTGGAAATGCGAAGACAGTAAAAGCATAGATTTAAAAAAGAGGCAGGCGGCGAGCATTTTGACGTTTTAATGTGTGCCAAGATTCTCCTTTCGGTAAGGTTAAAATAACGCCGTCTGCTGGCTTTAAAAGTGGCGAATGGTTCCCCTTGGAAACATAGGAGGCAAATTGTCGTAGACCTGGCAATTCGCCAACAATCATCACACAAGATAAAATATCATCCAAAGATTGTACAATTTCTAATACACGGTAATCTGGTGCGGCATATAAGGCATCTTTACAAATAGTGTCAACATTGCCCAAAACTTCATGTAACAAATCTAATGTTTGACGAACATATAAACTGGGTGAATATAAAATGAGTTCTGGCAAGCAGATAGGATTTTCTTTTAATTCTTCTAATAAGGTTAAAACATTGGCGATTCCGCGACGCGATAGAGGGCGTTTTAACTCGTTAATAATTGGCGCGGAATTGTCTGGATCTCCCGCGGCAATGACATAAAGTGTTTTGCTTGAATTCAGATGCATCTTGTCCCCTTTGTTTTGATAAAATATGGGCAAGACAAATCAAAAGCGCAATGGTGCTATTTGCTATAAATATAACGCATCTGTTTTTCAGATTGCTTCAATTGCTTTTCTGTCACAATTGGTTCGGGGTACTCTGTGCGTGGTCGCCCCGTAATGATGCGCCAACTTTCCGAGAAGAAATAAGCTGTTTTTGTAATGCTTGTTTGGGGAGTTATGTCCCAAATCGCCCATGCTAGAACGATAATAAGGCCACCAAATACAATGATATTAATGATGGTACTCAGCATAATTTTGAAAATTTTTAAAAAAATATCCATTGAATTTCCCTTCGTATTTTGTTATATAATTTTGTAACAAAAGAAGAGATGAATGTCAAGAGATGAATTTATTAATATAGCGAATTTTAAAGTGCGATTACAGAAAAGTCAGCGCGCAAAACATATTTTATTAAAGCAAAACACAAAGGGAGAAATTGTTTTAACCTATCCAAGATTTTGCCCAAAGATTATGGCAATTAGTTTTGCGAAAAAACAAGCAGCATGGATTCATGCTCACATAAAATATGGTCACAAAGAACGAGTTTTTTGTCCAAATGAGACGATTACATTGTTAGGAATCGATTACGTTTTGCAATCGGGACGCGTGACGGAACAAAAGGAAAATACTATTTTCATTTCTGGCGCACCTGAATTTTTTCATCGACGCGTGTGTTCATATGCGCAAAAGGTATTGCTCCCATATATTCAAAAGCGTGTTTCGATGTTAATCCAAAAATTGAATGTAAAGCCGGGGCGTATTACATTAAGAAATACATCATCGCGTTGGGGCAGTTGTTCCAGCATACACAACTTAAGTTTTTGCTGGAAGATTGCTTTTGCGCCGCTTGATGTGATAGATTATCTTGTGGCCCATGAGGTAGCACATTTGGTTCATATGAATCACAGTGATCGATTTTGGGCGCTGGTTGATTCTTTAACTGATAAGCGGATTTTCGCGGAAAATTGGCTTAAGAAGCATGGTCGCGACTTGCAAAGTATTCGTTGAAATTTAAAAACGCATAAAAAAATATAAAAAATAAAAAATCTTTCTTGCTTTTTTTAAAAAGTTAATATATGGTTAAGAAAAAGGAGGTCGGCATGCATATCTTGTTGATTGAAGACGATAAAGCCATGAGTCAAAATATTTCCATGATCTTAAAACATGCGGGAATGACGGTTGAGCCTGCGTTGTTGGCAAAAGATGGATTGGAGTTGTTAAAACTTTATGAGTATGATTTAATTATTTTGGATTTGATGTTGCCGGATATGACGGGTGCAGATGCGTTAAGATGTATTCGCTCTTCTGGGATTAAAACGCCGGTATTGGTGTTGTCCGCAATTGAATTAGCCAACAAGAAGGTGGAATGTTTGTCGGCCGGAGCGGATGATTATGTTAATAAACCATTTAATGCTGACGAGTTGATTGCGCGTGTTAATGCCATTGTGCGGCGCAGTAAGGGGCATGCTGAATCCGTTGTTAAAGTGGGTAAAATGCAGATTAATTTGAACACAAAGATTGTGACGGTGGCGGGGAAAGTTCTTCCGTTAACTGGCAAGGAGTATGCGCTGATTGAACTGCTGGCTTTGAAAAAAGGGGCGACAGTCAGCAAAGAACAGTTTTTAAACCACTTATATAATGGTATGGACGAACCAGAAGTGAAAATTATAGACGTGTTTTTCTGTAAGATTCGTTCCAAAATCAAAGAATTGTCTGGCGGTGAAGATTATATCACAACCGTATGGGGAAGGGGATATATTCTACAGGACGCTGTAACAGAGTAAGTCGCAAGTGAGAATAAAAAATCCCGACCATGGTCGGGACTTTTTTAAACCCAAAAGGAGATTTATTTGATGGGTTTTTCTGTAAACTCAACATGCTTGCGAGCTTTACGGTCGTATTTACGCACCTTCATTTTTTCAGTATGAGTTTTTGGATTCTTTTTTGCAATATAAAAATAACCCGTACCTTCTGTACTCACAAGACGAATTTCGTTTTTAACATTCTTTTTTGCCATAGTTACTGCCTTTTCTTTGAATTAAAACTGGCGACATATTACGCTTTTTTTGAAAGAATGTCAAGAGGATTTTTTATTTTTAAAAACTTTCTTAATCCACAATTCGACATGCTCCGCAATCTGGGAGCGGTTAAGAGAGGTTTTTAATTTTTGTTCATAAGGTGCAAAAGAAATAAGATGTGCCTCATTTTTGGTCAGCGTATCCGGCGCCTCTTTCAGCAAAAAATCTTGCCACGTTTTATCGCTAAGGGGAGCAATCTTTGTGCGTCCATAGACGGCAATGCTGACTCGTTTTAAAAGTTGCGAAATGTTTTTAAGATAAACAAGATCGTCTGATATAGAGTTTGCCATTTTTTGTGCTTTTCGAAGAGCATAATTTTCTGGACGCTGATGCCAAATACTGTAAGCGACAATGGAAACAATAATCAGCAACAAACAAGCGGCCAAGAGTACCCACCAACCGGTTGCAAGTGGCCACATGGCTGGGGCATTTGGAATGTGCAAATCTCTGAGGCCGGACAAGTCGATTTCGGGCGTCATGCGATACTCCTTCCAAAACAGAAACGTGTTAAAATGTCTATATAATCAGAATCCGTTGAAATCGGCAGCAACCCCCAATCATATTTGTGGGCGGCCGTTTGTAATAAATTTTGTTGAGCCATCCATTCTTTATGAAAGCGTTGGCGTGCTCGATCGTCTTCTAAATCAACCATGATGGTGTTTTTGCCATCTGAAAAAGGCAAATGACCTTTTGGAAGTTCGGATTCCATATTGTCGTAAATAGAACAAAAGACAAACGTATTCTTTTCGGACAGAGGCGCCAAAAGAAGGGTGTCGGCATTATTCCAATCGTGGAAATCGCTTAGGCAAAAAATGAACGAACCGGCAGGTAAAAATTGATTGAGCAAACGAATCGCGTTTTTCCAGGAGCTTTGTTGATGCCCAGAACTGGGTTTAACGAGGGCGTTTAAAAAGGGAGAAATGGCATCAGATGAGGCTTCGCCCCCAGTTACAAGGGTGTCATCTGTTAAAATGATATATCCAACTTTTTCCTTTTGTTGTTCGGCAATAAAAGCAATAAATGCGGCCATTCTTGCGGCGACAACAGACTTAAAATCGCCGTGTGTAGCAAATTGCATGTTGGCGCGTAAATCAACTACAAAGAAAATAGTGCGTTCCTTTTCCTCGGTGTACAATTTTGTAAAAGGCTTCCCGTACTTGGCGGTAATATGCCAATCAATTTGTCGAATATCGTCGCCCGGTTGATAAACGCGTACTTCTTGAAAGTCAAGCCCTCTGGATTTGAAAGGGGAGAACGTATTACCACTGCCAGTCAGAGCTTTTTTGGTGCTATCTGGTAACAAAAACGACACAGCTGCCTGCCGTAATGCAGTCAAATCGGACAACAAAATATCTGTGGCGCTGTGTTTCGTTTTCATAAATAACCTATGGCAAAGGAACTCTGTCAACTAGCATGTCTAGGATTTGATCCGCCGTGACGTGCTCTGATTTTGCATCAAATGACAAAATAATGCGGTGGCGTAAGACATCGTGGATGAGCTCTGTGACATCGCTTGGCATAACGGCCTCATGACCATTTAACCAAGCATTAGCTCTGGCACAGATATCTAAAGCAATCGTGCCGCGTGGGCTTGCGCCATAACGAAGCAAGCGAGCAATTTCTTTGTCATAGCGTCCCGGATCACGTGTTGCCATAATAAATTGAATGATGTACTCTTCCAATTCTGGCGCCATCGGAACATCTAACACTTCTTGACGAGCCGCAAAAATAACGTTTTCTTTTATCTTCTTGAATGGTGGAAGAGGTTGCTTTTTCTCTTCGCCCTGAATAAGTTTTAAGATTTTGCGCTCTGATTCAATATCTGGATGGGTAATAATAACATACATCAAAAAACGATCCAGTTGAGCTTCTGGCAAACGATATGTGCCCTCGTTTTCAATTGGGTTTTGCGTGGCCATCACCGTGAATAATTCCGGCAGTTTGTAGGTTGTATTGCCAATGGTTACCTGACGTTCACCCATCGCCTCCAACAGCGCGGATTGCACTTTTGCTGGCGCGCGGTTGATTTCATCCGCCAAAATCAAGTTGTGGAAAATAGGGCCCTTTTGAAAATAGAATGTACCATTTTCTGGACGATAGACATCGCTTCCGGTTACATCAGAAGGCAAAAGATCTGGCGTGAATTGAATACGATGTGCTTGCGCATCAATCGTTTGAGATAACACTTTTACGGCCTTTGTTTTGGCTAATCCCGGAGCGCCCTCAACCAACAAATGTCCGTCGGAAAGAAGGGCAATAAGCAACCGGTCAACGAGGCGTTCTTGGCCAATAATTTGACCATTTACATAGGCGCGTAAAGTTTGAAACAAATTTTGTAGTTCTGTCATGCTGTCTTCCTTTCTTTATAATAACCTAATATAACGCATTTAAAATAAAAAGCAAATATTTTCATTTTTTACTTGACATTATTTATTTTAAAACGATATTTATTTTTATTATTCGCGCAAAGGTTGTACAAAAGAAAGGGGAAAAAGATGAAGAAAACACACATCATACGGCCGGTGGACGCAAAAGAATATATAGGTTTTCAATTTGAAGGACTGGTGGAAACTTTGGAGCAGTTTGATTATCGGGGCGTTGCAAAGGTAGTTAGGGCGACCCATGCTGTCTTTAATCAAAGTGCGCCTGACGGACACGAAGGGGTGAACCCGGATTGTATTTTCTTGAAGGCAGATAAAACACACAGTTAAAATCATAATTTTGATGTTGCTTCCTTTTTCACTTGACATTTCACCAAAAATCGGGCAAAATAATGACCTATCAACCGATGGCGGATGTAGCTCAGTTGGTTAGAGCGCTGGTTTGTGGTACCAGATGTCGTGAGTTCGAGTCTCATCTTCCGCCCCATTTTATAACAGAGCTTTTTGTAAAAGGCTCTTTTTTTTATTTTTTTCTAAAAAACTCTTGCAAAAGAAAAAAAGTGTGGTATAATGGATGCATTAGTACTAAGTTTAACCCCACCAAGGAGGACAAAATGAAGAACTTGAAAAATGAATCTGGACGTAGTATGCTGGAGATGCTGGGAGTGTTGATTGTAATCGCCCTGTTGATTTTGGGAAGTTTGACAGGATACAATTATTTAATTCAACGCCATCGTACTCTGGAGACGACAAAAGAAGTTTCACAATTGGTGATGGGTGTTAAGACGGGTGATTTGGCGCGCAAATTTTCTCAACCCCAAAAGGCAGTTCAAATTGATCCGACGCTTGTGATTCGCGGGCCTCAGGTAAATGATGGTATTATGGAATTGTCAGATGTTGATGGTTTCATCACGGTCAGCGCCTTGGATGGTGGTAGCTTTACTGCGGCCATGCAGGTGCAACCGGGTACATGTCAAACAGTTTTTGAAGCATTAAAGAATGATGATTTAACGGTGTTCAGTGCGGCGGAACACTTCCCTGCGGCCGCAAAAGGTCCGGATGGAAAAAGAACGCGTGCATTGACGCAAGAGGAATTTAAACGCTACGTTGAAGCGTGGATTGGCGATTTGTCTCGAGACGATGTCCCGGCCGAGGTGAATAAGTATTTTGATGCTCAAGCAAAGGGCGAAGAGCCTGATGTAAAGGTTTCTAGCAGAGTTGGTGTGCGTTCAACCGCGACAGGTAAGGCGCAAGAGCAAGTTTTGGCCGTTCTTAAAGAATGCGAAATGTTGGGTGTGGCCCGTTGGGAATTCAACTGTCCACAAGGATTTATTCCCTATAACTATGATACCCAATTTTCATGTGTGTATTGCCCAATTGATGATTCTAGATATATTTGGGATGGAAAGAAGTGTTGTTTGAAAACGGCAGCTTGTGGAAGCGTGTGTGAACCTTGTCCAAACGAGGGTGTGTGTGCGAATAGGGGCTCAGAAAATGCGCGCTGTGTCGAATGTAATTCAAACAGCAATCCTGATCCAAATTGTAAGGCAAGATGGAATAAGTTTGCTAAACACATTTGTTTAAATGAAAGCTGCATTGAATGTCTCACGGTTGCTAACTGTCAAAATGATACAAAGACAGGGTACAGCGATTCTGATAAGTATACAGGCAGAACATTTAGAGCTTGTTTGAACCATAAATGTATCGTGTGTAATGCCGATTATACGGCAACGCCAGAGGAAGGTGAATATCCTTGTCCACAAAATACTCCTAAATGTAATAAGAGTGCTGACAATGGTCGTGGCGAATGTACAGCATGTCCAACGGGTCAGGTGTGGAATGCAACAACAAGGAAATGTGAATGTGGATCGGGCACAGTGATGGATGAGAATGGTAACTGTGTGAAGTGCTATGACTCTGTGGCTGACAGATATACAGATAAAGGCTGTGAGGAAGAAGCCGCTCAAGAGCCGTCCAAACCAATTTGTTGGGATCCAGCGAATCCAAACGATGGATCGGGCAATGTAGGTAAGAAATGTGTGGAATGTACAGCCGATATTCATTGCGAAGGCAAGGGTGAAGGATATTTCTGCAACAGCAACAACGCTTGTGAAAAATGTCCAGATGGTACCTATCGTCGGGATGGCAGATGCTATGCTTGCTTAGACGATGGAGAACATGAGGAAGAAGATCCGGGTTGTCCAGTGGGCGCTGATACAACGAAGAGGTTGTGCAAACCAGAGCAAAGCAATGACAACGGAACAGCCTTCGGTGGTAGCTCCTGTGTGTTGTGCCATAACAACAACTATGGTGACAAGGAAGATGAAAAGGATGATGGTTGCGATGCCAGCGGTAATAAGTTGTGTAATGCAGCAGAGGGCACCTATGGTACCGAATGTAAGTATTGCAAAAACACCAACAATGACGACAAGAAAGATGCTGGTTGTCCAGATGGTGAACCTTTGTGTGAAGCGGCCAGCAACGCCTACGGTGCAACATGTCATACATGTCAGAACACACAACCTGGTGATGGTAAAGACTTAGGTTGCGGTGACGACAAGGGTGGTAACCTGTGTAATGGTGCCGAAAATGGCGGATATGGGACTCAGTGTTACAAATGTATCAATGATAAGGCAAACGATTCTGAGCCAGACATCGGATGTAATGATCCAACGAAGCCAATGTGTAATGGTGCCGAAAATGGCGGATATGGTACCGATTGTGGTAGTTGTCCTGCCGGTCAAGTGTTGTTATCAAACGGAACTTGCGGCCTGTGTTCAGACACAAAGAGTAAGTTGGATATCGACGCTGGTTGTGAGAATGCAGCCCAAGAAAACCCATCTAAACCAGTTTGCTGGAATACGGCAAAGAAGAATGATGGAGAGGGAACACCTGGTACAGAGTGTGTAAGATGTGTGGATACGGCTACAGGCTCAAATGCAGACTTTGCCTGTGATAAAGCCACAACCAATGAAGAAAAACCATTATGTTTGCCCAATGGCACAGTATTTGGTAGTACGAAGACAACTGTGAACGATGGAAAAGTTAACGAAGTTGGAAACCACTGTGGTGTTTGTCTTGATGATAAGACGGGCACAAGTACGGATACCGGTTGTGGTGGTAATGGCATATGGAAAGGTAAGAAGTTCTGTGTAAGAGGTGCTTGTCCGAATGGCAATTGTGCTAGAAATGGTGTTAATGGTGCTCCATCGACATGGCATAACCATGCTTCTTATGAAGAAGGAACACAATGTGTTGAATGTATCTTCAATTCGGATTGTCCAAGTGGCAAGTACTGTGTGCAAAAAGGCACTCAAGCGTTCACATGTCAGGTATGTGATGGCTGCGTAAAGGCGGATGGCACATGTATGCCGAAGGCAGAATATGAGTCATACGACGACCTTACAAGGGATGATCACCATGTATGTCAATGTATTGGTGTTGTGAAAACTCAGACCATCAACGATATCTCTGGCTTTGATTACAACGGCAAGAAGCGGGATATAGAAAATGACTGTAAGCGCTTACAAACGTATCGTCAACGTGAGTATGTGATCCCAGCGCATTTCTATTGCAAACGTTACATGCACGTAAGCCGGAGCATGGAGGCGGATGACTTTGTGAAATCTTCTGCTCCAAGAGGTATTGGTAAAGACAGTCCTGCAGTAAAAGATAAGACATGGGTGAAGGCTCATACTAACACGATTGAACCAAAGTATTCCACAGACGCGATACCAGCGGGTTGGCACGGTAACCTTAACATGGTTGTTCAGGATCGTTGGGCGGGTGAAGTTGGTTTGTCTACAGGTGGTTTCTTCTATTTTGCAGAGAACCAAATGACCTCTAAAGCCAAACAAGAGGCTGCCGAAAAGGCTGCGGTGAGAAAGTTGACAGTGACAGCTAGATGGGCTAAAGGATCTAGCAAAGCCGCACCATTTGGTGGTTATGTCTGTAAGAAGGGCCACAAAAATGGGTACTGTAATAAAAAGTGTAGCAACTTTACAGGTCCGTATTAAAAACAAATCCCCGCTGAATTCAAGCGGGGATTTTCCTTTACTTTTTATATGAATATTATTATACTGCTTTTGTATATAACAAAGGAGAAAATATGCCAACATTACATGGAACAGAAACAGAGAAAAATTTATTAAAATCATTTGCGGGCGAATCACAAGCACGCAATCGCTATACATACTTTGCTAGCAAAGCAAAAAAAGAAGGATATGAGCAAATTGCTGCTATCTTTGAAGAGACGGCCAACCAAGAAAAAGAACACGCCAAGCGTTTCTTTAAATTCTTAGAGGGGGGCGATGTGACCATTGAGGCAACATTCCCAGCCGGGAAAATTGGTTCAACAGTGGAGAATTTAGCTGCTGCCGCTGCCGGGGAAAAGGAAGAATGGTCCGAAGCGTATCCTGCAATGGCTGACGTGGCCGACAAAGAAGGATTCCCAGAAATTGCCGCCGTGTGGCGCGCAATCAGTATAGCGGAAAAATTTCATGGCGATCGTTATGAAGCTTTAAAGCAAAACATTGAGAAGGGCGAAGTTTTTGACCGCGTAGGCGAAAACGAATGGCGTTGTCGCAATTGCGGTTTTGTGATTAAAAGCAAGACGGCTCCGACAGAATGTCCCGCTTGTGCGCATCCTCAGGCCTATTTTGAATTGGCGGCGCGCAATTGGTAAGCGCTGTCTAAGAATAATAAAGCCCCGATCAATTCGGGGCTTTTTAAATTTTCTAAGATGTTAGAACAGGTCAAACAATTTTTTCTGTTTTTCTTTTTTAGCCTCTTTTTTCTTAAATGCTTCGGCTTGCGCTTCGCCGCGTTCAATTTCATCGGGAGATGCGTTTGCGCGTACGGTTAACAGCGCCTGTTGGATCAATCCGTTTAACACGGGATCAGGGGTTTCACTGGTTGTTAAAAGCCAACCATAACATCTGGCGGCGTCTGGAGCCCCAGCCCAACCTTCACAATAAGAACGTGCCAATTGGTATTGGGCATAAGCATCATTGCTATCCGCCCCCGTTTGATACCATTTAACAGCTTCTTCTGGATCATGGAAGCGTTTGTATAATAAATCACCATAGTAAGCAGCGGCTTTGATTTTGCCTCGTTTGAGAGCTTTTTGAATGGCGTTTGTTAAAGCCAAACGATCACCCGTTGCTTCGGCGATATCCACCGTTTCTGTTGCCAGGCCAAATTCTTGAGTATCCTGGGGTAGCGAGCCTTCTTGCAACAAAATTTGCTGCAACGTTTTTGGATCATTAAAGTCCGGAATAATTGGTGTTGGAGTGTTCCTACGTTCTTCTTCTGGAACAGATTCTTCGGGTGTTTTGGGCGACCAAGAACGAATAGTTGTCTGATATTCCTGTAAATTCTTTTGTTTAATGTTGAGAGCCAACTCGTCGCGTTTTTGAGCTGCCTTAGCGCCAATGACATCAGAGTTATACGCAGCCAAGATAGAATTCCATGCATATGCTCCGGACAGATTCTTTAATTTTGGGTTGTTTTCAAGTTGATGAGCTAATTCCAATTGAGCGCGGACATAGCCTTGATTAGCAGAACGTGTCATCCATGTTAACGCTTTTTGATGATTTTGAGGAACGCCACGACCGACCAAATACATTTGACTCAGCTGAAATTGAGCTTTTTTGTCGCCCTTTAATGCGGCAATTAAATAAAATCCAAAAGCGTGATTGAAATCTGGATCTCCACCCAATCCAGATAAAGAGGCATTGCCTAATTCAAAAGCAGCCTCGGCATCTCCGGCCAATGCGGCCTTTTTTAATAGATGAATAGCCGCGGTTGGATTGGCGGCAACGCCGTCAGAGCCGTAGAGCCAAATTTTGCCAAGCTGGGCGGCGGCGGGCAAGTAAAAGGACTCATCTGCGGCTTTAAAATAATTAACAGCTAATGGAACATTTTTCAAAACACCCCATCCATTTTGATACATACGACCCAGATAAAAAAGAGAGGCAACATTACCTTGCTCGGCCAAATTTTGAAATTCAGCCAAAGCGGTGGTGTATTGCTTATAATTTAGACTCATTAGTGCTTCTGGAAGCCCCGCAAAAACGGGGGACACCACAGTTAAAGCCGTTGCTAAAAGTAAAATTTTTTTATCCATGTTCACCCTTTCAAAAAATTTATATCACAAATTCAAAATCAAGTCCAACAAAATTTTTATTGACAATTCTGTAAGTTTTCTTTAATTTAGAACTAGGCAAAGGAACAAGCCTAAAAGGAGACAAAATGAAGAAAATAATTGTTGCGATATTATTGTTATTGTTTGCGATGCCGTCATTTGCTGCACACCCTTTGCGTAGCGGTGTCTATGTGAATACCAAAGCGGGATTGATGCGCACAGGGATGAAACGTGATGGTGAAAAAAAAGATGATGTTGTGTTTCCTTTTGCGCTGGCTTTGGGATTACGTTTGCGCCATTTCCGGATAGAGGCGGAATACACTTTTGCAACAACGGCAAAACGGGATAATTATGAACAACAAACTGATACTATTTTTGGACAAATATATTACGATGTCCCATTTAAGTCTGCGATCCGTCCTTTCTTCAATGTTGGTATGGGGCGCCATAACACGGAAATTAAAGAAAAGGATGTGTTTAAAGCAAATAGACATGGTTGGGCATGGAATGTTGGTGGTGGCGTAACTTGGAACATAAGTAATGCTGTTAATTTAGATCTCGGCTACCGCTATTTAGATATTGGAAAAATGAAAACAGAGACGGGGACTATTAAAACAAGCCATCACATCGTGTATATTGGCTGGCGGTATGTGTTTTAACGCGAGGTTGTGAACTGAGCGACGTCATGTGCATTTTCCCACAGTCAAAAGGGGGACAGTTTTTTGGGAGAAAAGAGGAAATACTTAGGTGAAATTGCCAAAGTGGGATGCTTGATCGGATGCGGCATCGTGTTTGGGGTTTTGATTGTTTATATGTGGGCAAGTAACTTTTTCACACGTTCTATTCCTTGGCAAGTTTTATTACACCAAATAATATCAAAATGGATATTATTTGTGCTTGTTGTTGCTTTTTTGATGTTCGTATTATTTGTCGCAATTCGGTTGGGGTATTTGATTTCAAATATGACGACGGATTTGTTCTTTGAATATAAATGGCGCAATTTATCGAAACAAAAAAGGGCTTTGGAAAAAGATTTAAAACAATTTTATTCTGCCCTGAAGAGAATTCATATTCCTTTAGCCATTACAAAAGGTCGTAGAATTGTTTGGTCAAATAATGAAATGCGTCAATTGGTTCGAACAAAACCGACAGGATTGGCACATTTAGAAATTTTGTTCCCAAAAGTTGATTTGCCACAAAAAATGTCTTCAATTATCAAAAGGTTGGCAGTTCAAACAAGCTATACAAAAAAAGTTTTTATTTTGGTAGATGGTATTTTAACGCCGGTTGAATTGTCTGCTGTTTGTTTAAATCCGCTCCATCCAGAACAAGGGATTTTATGGAGCATGGAAGATGCTATGTCAGAGTATCAAAATAGCGCGATGGAGCGATACTATGACGTTGTGTTTAATTCATTAAAGTTGTTTCGAGCCTTAAAAGGGCCAGAGCAAGAACAAGCTCAGCTTGAAAAGATGTTAAAAAATGTGAGCGTAGCATACAATCTAACTTTGGCGGGTATTGTGCAATTGGATGATAATAGACTGATTACTAAAGTTGTGTATTCTGATGGTAAATTTTCATCTATCCCCAGTCAGTTTGATTTGAGAGATGCAGCGGTTAAAACATCTGCTATCGCAAAAGCAATTAAAACCAGAAAATGTGTTGGTTATTCAGATGTTGCGCCGTTGCCATACTATCATTTTTTAAAAGATACAAATAAGGAATCGCCACAATCAACGTGTGCATTCCCCATTATCATTAATCATCATTTAGAGGGCGTGATTACTTTGTATGGTTCAGAGCGAAATTTCTTTTCTCCAAGATTGCTGCAACGCTTAAATCAATTGTTCCAAGAGGTTTTTCAGGCTATTGGAGCAGCTCGTTGGCGAAATGAAAACAAACAAGCTGTGGCAAATTACGC
This sequence comes from Alphaproteobacteria bacterium, assembly GCA_017412085.1. GTDB lineage: Bacteria > Pseudomonadota > Alphaproteobacteria > CAAHEQ01 > UBA3637 > UBA3637. The sequence continues at coordinate 29,260 of JAFPYS010000020.1, read as the reverse complement.
AAAACAATTAAAAATAAAAGTGGCGGAATTGGAAAAGGGGCGCCGTATTTTAAAAAAACAGGCTCGCGAAATGAACGGTGTTGTAAGAGATATGATTGCAGCGCGCAATCAGGCCGAAGAGGCAAGCCAGGTTAAAAGTGACTTTTTAGCAAGTGTAAGTCATGAGTTGCGTACTCCATTAAATGCTATTTTGGGGTTTTCTGAAGCAATTGAAACGGAAACATTTGGTCCTGTGGAAAATCCAAGATACAAAGAATATAATCGCTATATTTATACAAGTGGTAAGTATTTGTTATCGCTGATCAATGACGTGTTGGATTTGTCTGCGGTGGAATCAAAACATAAGCGTCGTGAAGAAGCCCCGTTGAATCTGAACAAACTTGTTACCGAGGCGGTGGAAATCATCAAGGGGTATCCTGGTGGCAGTGGCAAGCAATTTATAATACATATTCCAGACAATATCCGGTTGATGGCTGAGGATCGATCTGTGCGTCAAATATTTTTAAATGTATTATCCAATGCGGTTAAATTTACTGGGGATGATGGTAAGATAGAAATTACAGCGCGCATTAATACGGCACGTGATTTGCGTGTAGTGGTGGAAGATAATGGTATTGGTATTCCCAAAGATAAAATTAAAACGCTGTTTCAACCGTTCGTTCAAGTTGAAAATGTGATGACAAGAGAACATAAGGGATCTGGGTTGGGATTAGTTCTTGTGAAAAAATTGATGGAATCTTATCAGGGCAGCGTAGCACTTTCAAGCAAATTGGGAAGCGGCACAAAAATGATTTTGATTTTTCCACAAAAGCGAGTTATAAAATAAAAAGGGAGTGATAAATGATGAAACGTAAAATATGGATGAGTTTTTTATTGATTGGTACGGTTGCGATGTTGCCGTTTGTGACGGTGGCAAAGCAGCCTAAAACACAAGCCAATGGGATGTTTGTACCAGAAGAGGAAAAGTCACATCAAGAAGTGCAAGTTAAAATTGCAGAATGCGGTTTTTCTCGGCCAATTCGTGTTGCAACAACATCTAATAATAGACCCTTTGGATGGGCAGAATGGCAAAGAACAATAGCTGGCGCCAGCTTGGCAAGTAAGGGCTTCGGCATGGAAGTGTTTAAAGAGTTAGCGCAAAAATTGAAGCTTAGATATCAGGTTTTTGGATATGCTTCGGATCAAGAGGCTATTAATGAATTAAAAAGGGGAAATCTGGATTTATTAATAGGGATTTATGCGCCGAACTCTACTGTGGGACGTGGAGCAGTAACAGTATTTCCGGCCCTGTTTTCAAATGTTTTTTCTGTTTACTATCCAGCAGATAGAGCGTTTGAGGTGCATAACTACAGCAGTTTGCACAACAAAAAAGGTGTGATCCGGCGTGTAGAAAATATCTATCCTCTTTTTTCGGAGATGATAACGGAGGACATGCCAATCAGCTTAGAAACAACTGAAGCAGCTTTTAAAAAATTATTATCTGGTGAAGCGGATTATCTGATTGGAAGTCCATACTCTATTGAAGCGGAGTTACGGCGCTATAAGTTGCATGAGCGCATTGTTTCTTCTGGGAAAGCCTTGCCTTCGGCCACTATGTTTATGGTGCTAACACGTGCGACAGATTGTTTTAAATTAAAGGATGCTTTGGGGGAAGCTTTAGCAGAATATAATGCCGATCCCAAAAGAGCAGATCGACAGATTCGAAAAGTGATTGATGAATGGGGAGAACGTTTCAGAGATGCGCCTGGTATGAATGGTATCAATTCGAATAACGAAGAGGAATCAAAAATAAATTAAAAGGGTTTAGGACCAGGAACTGGTGGAATTTTACCGGCCAGATGGAGCCTAAAGTCTGGATGGATGCTTTCTGCCCAAGATTGGAATTTTTCCAATTCAAAATCTGATAATTGTGTGCTAGAAATTTTGTTGTTACCAAAAGGATTAACGACTTTACCATTTTTTATCACTTCAAAGTGCAGGTGTGGGCCTGTTGAACGACCGGTTGTGCCGACATAGGCAATCACTTCGCCACGTTTCACCTTACTGCCAACTTTTAAGTCTTGTCGATATCCGTTTAAGTGGGCATACGCAGTTTGGTAACCACCTTTGTGACCTAAGCGAATGTATTTTCCATAGGATCCTTTACGGCCGATAATTTCGATTGTGCCATCGGCAGCGGCCATAACGGGGGTATTTTTAGGAACTGCTAAATCCACACCTTTGTGGAAGATCTCATATTGCAAAATGGGGTGACGTCTTTTTCCAAAGGGAGAAGAAAGGCGTGGCCTGGCTTTTAATGGGCGTTTCATAATCATTTTTTCACTTGTGCGGCCTTTTGGATCATAAAAAGTGCCGTTATAAGCGTATTTGTGAACGGTTAACTTTGCTGTTTTTAAACCAACATACACAGCTTGCTTTGTTCCAATTTCGAGCCCCCCTTGTGTCACTTTTCCTTCCATAATGACGTCCACAGTGTCGCCGGGTTTGATGTCTGTTGCAAAATCAAACTCTCCATCCAAAGCCCCAGTGATTTGGTTGATGACGTTATTTGGAACGCCGGCCTTTTGAGCAGAGCCTGAAAATGTGCGTTCTATAACAACTTGGATGTGCTCTTGTTTGGTTTCCACACGTCCCGTTTGCGAGAACGTAACCCAAGAATCGTCTTGTTCGCGTAGTACAGCCAAAGATTCATTGTCCTTTTGACGAACAGACAAACCCATCAGACGGCCATCCATATCATGAATGAATAAAAAGGTTAAGCCTGGGCGTAAGGATTTTAAGTCCAGAACAAGCTCCAAAGCTTCCACAATCTCCATGCGTTCTTTGGCGGGAACATTTTGTTCTGAAAGAAGGCTGAGCAAACTGTCCCCTTTTTGCATGACACGAGTGGTTGCTTTCAATTCGCCAAGAACAGCGCGTTTTTCTAAATCATCAAAGGATAACTCCTGCTGAGCTTCCACGGGTTCATCTCCCAAATCTTCATGAACTTGTTCTGGTTCTGTAAGGTCTGATACTTCGATAACCTCGGCGGGTTGATCGGGTAATTGTGGGGTAGTTTCTTCTTTTTGTGTTGGCGTCAAAACAAATGGCAAAGTGATAAAGCATAAAATGGCAAGCAATAAAACAATCAACGCAAATTGTTTATTAATCGTCCGTAAACGCTCGCGCATTAAGGCCTGAGATTCCCTAAGTCGAGATGATAACATTTGAATTTTGTTTAATAAATCACTCATATACACTATTGATGCCAGATATTAAACAAAATGTCAAGTGCTTATTTAACCATCAATAGGGACAAAATTTGAACGGCATTTTGAATAAAACCAGTTTGTAATGGATCTTGAATAAGCCAAAAGGAAAGTGTATTTTTATGAATTTGAATATCTTGAATAAACAGCTTGTCCTCCGCTAACAAATCATGTGTCCCGATGGGTTGTTTTGAGGTAATCAGACGGCAAAAGCTTTTGTCTTGAAAAAGTGCCTGAATGCCGTTTATGTGAGGTGTACGCTCCAAAGTAACCTGAACAAAAAAGGTACCACCACGTAATACCGGGGCAAAGCAGGTGTGTATTTGAACGGGGGTTGGAATAAAACATTTCAATTGGTGTTGGATAAGCGGTGTTAGGTTTTTAAAAAAATCTGGAATTAGATTAAAAGCCAAAGAAGGATAGGTGTTAGATTGAGAAATGGGTGTTTGTGTAAAATAGTGCCGTGTTTGTTGAATTAATGGGTCAATAAGATTGGGTTGAGTATACCATGCTCCCAAAATGGCCGTTGCTTGCGCAGAAATCAAGGTATATTTTTCGTGCAATGGTTTTAACACGCGCGCCAAGGCAATCGTGCTGGAATTTGGAGCGCACAGGCATTTGTGCTTTACGCAATGGATATTGTTCCCGTTTAATTCTGGAATAATGCAAGCGGCCTTTTGAATTTGTCCTGTGCAGTCAATCAACCAATTTTTTGCGTGTAGAAAATGGTGGGGATAACGTTCAAAAATACGGGGTTCACACAAAAAAAGAATATGGGGTTGATTTAGATCAAACAAATCCAATGCGGAAGATGATAGAGTTTGACTCTTATAAGAAATAATAGCACCTGATTCTTGATGCAAATCTAAAGGATGAATCAGTTCAACGGGATAATTTTGTCGTTCAAGTTCCGCCAAAATAGCTTGACCAACAGCATTTTGTGTTCCAAGGACGGCAATGGTGTATTCTTTTTTCTTTTTCATGGAAAATAAATGGAATGTGGGGCTATGGTTAGGCAACTATTCTTTGGGATGTTGCATTTTTTGATGGTTTGTGTTAGGATGAATCAAAAGGAGAAAAAAATGACAGAACATATTTACCAAAAAACGATAGCACAACAAATCGAAACAGAAGGTGTTGGTTTGCACTCTGGCAAGCCGATTCATATGACATTGAAACCTGCGTCAGAAAATACGGGTATTGTTTTTTATCGCACTGATGTGACGGACAAAGATAACAAAGTGCCCGCAAAGTGGGATCATGTTGTGGATACGCGCATGAATACCTGTTTGGGGAATGCTGTGGGTGTTGTGATTTCTACGGTGGAACATTTTATGGGCGCGTTAGCTGGATTAGGTATTACGAATTTGGTCGTAGAGTTAAGTGGTCCGGAGGCACCGTTGATGGATGGTTCTGCTCGTGATTTTGTGGATTTGATCGAAAAGGCGGGCGTGAAAGAGCAAGCGGAGCCAGCGAAAGCTATTAAAGTTTTAAAGCCTGTTCGTTTTGAAGATGGTAAGGGGGCAAGCACAGAATTGGCGCCAGCAGAAAGTGGATTAAAGTTTGATTTTGAAATTGATTTTCCCCAAACAAAAGTGATTGGACATCAGGAAATTAGTTTTGATTTGAATGAGGCAGAATTTAAAAAATTAATTGCACCAGCTCGGACATTCGGTTTCGCCGCAGAGGTTGAACAATTGCGTGCGATGGGATTGGCTCAAGGGGCAACATTGGAAAATGCGATTGCCATTCAAGGAGATACTGTTTTGAATCCGGATGGTCTGCGCGATGCAAATGAATTTGTGGAGCACAAGGTGTTGGATGCTGTGGGTGATTTATACGAAGCCGGTATGCCTATTATTGGATATTTTAAAGGCGTCAAATCTGGTCACTTCCACAACAACCAACTGTTGCGGACTTTGTTCGCCGATCCAACAAATTATGAGATTGTTGAATTATAATTGGTGAGAACAGAGTTTTTCACCAGCCAAAATATGCGCGTGCAAATGTGGTACTTCTTGTCCGGAGTCTTTTCCGGTGTTAAAGACAAGCCGATATCCGTTAGCAAGTTGTAAGGTGCTGACGGTTGCTAAAATACCTTTAAAAAAGCCATCAATCTCAGCCGGTGTTCCATGTTCGATTAAATCTTGCAAATCCACATAAGATCCTTTGGGAATAACCAGGACATGAATTTTGGCCTTTGGATTAATATCTTTAAAAGCCAGGACAAAGTCATCCTCGTAAACGGTAGCGTTGGGGATTTCGTGGCGTAAGATTTTTGCAAAAATATTGTTGGTATCATAAGACATTTTAAACTCCTTTGTTTTTTCTTGCAATTTCATTCAATTTCATTAGAATATAGAAAAAAGGCAGGAAAATCAAATGAAAAGTATTATTAAATTAATTGTATTGTTTGGGATTGTATGCACTCTGAATACCGCAAAAGCAAATTTGTACAAGGTTGAAAATGTACAGGTGGCAGCGGAACGTGCATCCGCATTGGAAGCAAAAGAAGCGGCGTTGGCGGAAGGTCAAGTTGTCGCTTTCAAACGATTGATTACCAGATTGTCTCCGGGAAGTGCTTCTCAATTACCGCAGATGACAGAAGAATCTGTTTTGCCTTATGTGTTGGGCGTATCTATTGAAAATGAAAAAACAACCGCAACAAAATATATGGGCAGCATCAGTGTGGAGTTTAATCCAACGGCGGTTAAGGAATTTTTGAATACTGAACAGGTGACTTATTTAAAAACGCAAGCCCCTTCTTTGTTGGTTGTCCCAGAGTATGTTGTTAATGGTGTAACACAAACATTGGAAGGCACAAATCCATTGTATCAAGCATTAAAAGAAAAGCGAAATTTTGCGCCGTTTTATCAGGCTGTTGTGCCAAATGGAACGGAGGAAGAATTGCGATTAACCAAGCAAGGCACCGGCGCTGTGGCGACGTTGCTGCCGACTTATGGAAAAGAAAAAGTGATGATTTTGCGGCTTATGCATGAAGGAAATGATATGTGGCAAATTAGTTCGTCTTTTTATCCCAGTGCGGGAATGAATGGGCAGGTTGTGCGCAAGCGGTTTCGTTTTGGCTCTGGAGATCAAAAAATGGCGGCAGCCCAAATGGCAGACGCTGTTTTTAAGGACATGGAAAATCGTTGGAGATCTGACCGCAGTAGCAGTTTAGCGGATAAGCAAACATTATATCTGCGTGTGCCGGTGGATTCGTTGCCTGAGTGGTTGCGTTTAGAACAGGAAATGAAGACGTGGACGTTCTTTGAAGAGATTGCTCTGAAAGGATTATTTTTGCCACAAATTTTGGTTGAAGCAACATATAAGGGCGATGAAGAAACAATTGCACAACGCTTATTAGAATATGGTTGGCGTTTAAATAAAGATTCCACGGGAAATGGCGCAACATTAGTGCGGGTTAGTGCATATGAATAAAAACACTTGGTTTTTGATTGGAATTTTGGCGTTGGCGGTATTTGTGTACCAGATAAGTGGTATTTTGTTGCCATTTGTGTTGGCCTTTGTTTTGGCGTACGCTTTAAATCCTGTGACTGATAAAATTTCCAAAAAGATGCCTAGGGGATTGGCCTCAGGCCTGTTGGTGACGGCTGTACTATTTATTGTTATTTCATTGGTGTTAATTGTCGTTCCTATTTTGCAATCGCAGGTGATGGATTTTACTTTGCGTGTGCCGAAGTTGGTTAATTTAATTTGGGATAAGTTGAAAGATATTTTAACGTATGGTCGGCAAAATATGACAGAACAGCAGTTGTATCAATTGTCCGATTCGGTTTCGGGAACAGCTTCAAATATATTTCAAGGATTAGGCGCTGCATTAATGCGGATTATTTCTGGGGGAATGGCGGTATTCAGTTTGGTTTCTCTGTTGTTAATAACACCAGTTGTATTGTTTTATCTGATGCGTGATTGGCCCCAGGTATCGAAAAATGTAAAGGAGATGGTTCCCATGAAAAAAAGAACAGAAATGGAAAATTTAATGAAAGAAATTAACACCACTTTGTCCGGATTTATTCGCGGACAGGCAAGTGTTTGTTTGATTTTAGCAATTTATTATGCTACAGCCCTGTCGCTTGTAGGTTTAGAGATGGGGGCTTTGGTGGGAATTTTGACTGGTGTCTTGATTTTTATTCCATATATTGGATATGGTATCGGTTTGATTTTAAGCGTGTTGTTGGGATTGTTGCAAGGATTAACCATGACGCAATGGCTGTGTCTGGCCGGCGTGTTTTTGGTTGGGCAAATTGCAGAAGGTTATTTTTTAACGCCTTATTTAGTTGGAAAGAGGGTTGGTTTACATCCAGTTTGGGTGATTTTTGTTTTACTGGCTGGTGGTATGTTGGCGGGCTTTTTAGGGATTATATTGGCTGTTCCTGTGGCGGCCATCTTAGGTGTTTTAATCCGCTATTTGCTGAAATGGTATCAACAAACTGATTTTTATAAGGGGCATAAATGAGCGAACAATTAGCGCTAGATTTTCCATCTCGACCAGCTTTTGGGCGCACGGATTTTTGGGTGGCTCCATGTAATCAGGAAGCAATAGCTTGGATTGACAAGTACCCACGGTGGCCAATGCGTGCCCTGTTAATTTATGGCGAAGCGGGATCCGGAAAGACGCATTTGGCGGCGATATTTTCTGATGAGCGTATAGAGGCGCAAGATTTAACAGAAGATTTTTTGCCACAGGGTGATAAGATTGTTGTGGAAAATTTGGAAGGATTAAAAGACGAAAAAGCTTTGTTCCACTTGTTTAACAGAGTGCACGAAATGGGTGGTGGATTGTTGATGACGGCCAAAAGTGTTCCTCAGTTTAAGTTGCCGGATTTACAATCGCGCATAGGAATGATTCCTAAGGCGGAGATTCAGATGCCAGATGATCAAACGATTATGTCGGTTTGCGCTAAAATGTTTGCCGATAAACAAGCTATTGTAGAACCATCCGTTTTGATGTATATTGTAACTCGAGTGCCGCGTTCATTTGACGCCATCAGAAAGGTTGTGAATACTGCGGATGAGCTTTCTTTGGCAAATGGCCGGCGTATTACGATTTATTTAATTAAAGAGGCAATTGAAAAACTAACGCAAAATGGGGGATTGAATGGTTAAAAAGAAAAAGAAGATAAAAGTACCATTTTGGTTTAAGGGAATATTTTTGTCATTGTGTGGTTTGGTTATGGCTTTAAGTTTGGTCAGTTACCACAAATGGGACAGCGCATGGAATACGGCATCAAAGTTGCCGACACTGAATTGGTTGGGCGCAATGGGGGCGTGGCTTGCGGATGCAGGATTGCAAATGTTTGGTGTTGTCGTGTTTGTTGTTCCTGTGGCGTTGATTGTTTTTGGCGTGTTTTTATTGCTTAAAAAAAATCACATGTGGTTGCGGACGGGGGGCATTATTTTGGCCGGTCTTCTAGGGTGTTGGCTTCTGTCAGCATTTCATCAAAATCAAACGGATTGGTTTAAGGCCGGTTTGGGTGGTTTTGTCGGACAATATTTAGCAGCATGGTATATGCCCAATCAATGGCAAAGTGTTATTGGATGGATTATTGTTGTGGCTTTGGCTGTAATGACATTAAAATTGCCGCTTGTAAAGGTGGGCGTGTTGACTGGAACTGGTTTGTTGTGGGGAATGAAAAAGTTGCCGGTAAAAGTTCCTGAAAAAATAGCTAAACCATTTAAAGCGGCTTATGTCCGGGCTCAGGTAAATAAAATCAAAAAATCGGCGTCCAAAGAAAAACTGAAAGCGACGGCTGTACATAAAAAGAAGGCAGATATTATTGCCGAATTAAATGAAGAAAGCAAGTATGAGTTGCCGTCTAGCACTTTGTTGGCGCCGGTTAAAGCGGCGTCTGGTCCGATGTTGAGTAAGGAATTGAGTGAACAGATTTCGGAAAAGTTGGAAAGTGTATTGCGTGAATTCCAAGTGCAAGGAAAAATTACTAAGGTGGCGCCTGGTCCCGTTGTCACATTATATTCTTTTGAACCGGCATCCGGTGTTAAAGTGTCCCGGGTGATTTCTTTGGCAGAAGATGTGGCGCGTGAAATGATGGTGCCATCTGTGCGTATGGCGGTAATTCCAGGAACAAACGCTATTGGTATAGAAATGCCAAATCCAACGCGTGAAACGGTATATGTGCGCGAGATGATAGAACAGGTATCTTTTCAAGAACACACGGGGGCCTTGCCGATTATTTTGGGTAAAGATATTGGCGGTCATCCTGTGTATGCAGATTTGGCTAAAATGCCGCATTTGCTTGTTGCGGGAACAACGGGTTCTGGTAAGTCCGTTGGAATTAACACGATGATTTTATCACTTTTATATCGCTTTACGCCGGATCAGTGTCGGCTGATTTTGGTGGATCCCAAAATGGTGGAATTGTCTGTTTATAATGGTATTCCGCACTTGTTGACACCGGTTGTAACGGAGCCACAAAAGGCTTTGATGGCTCTTAAATGGGCTGTGCACGAAATGGAAGATCGTTATCGTTCTATGAGTCAGTTGGGGGTACGAAATATTACGGGCTTTAATGAAAAGCTAAAACAAGCTAAAGCGGATGGTATTGAACTCAAGCGTCGCGTGCAAACGGGCTTTGACGCCGCAACAGGTGAGCCGATTATGGAAGATCGTGCCTTTGATTTAACGCCTTTGCCGTATATTGTGTTTATCATTGACGAAATGGCGGATTTGATGGGGCAATGTGGTAAAGAGGCCGATCCGTTGATTCAACGCTTGGCGCAAATGGCGCGTGCTGTGGGTATCCACTTGGTGTTGGCAACGCAGCGTCCATCGGTGGATGTGATTACCGGTACAATTAAGTCGAATTTCCCATCGCGCATTTCGTTCCAGGTGCGCAACAAAATTGACTCGCGTACGATTTTGGATGAACAAGGGGCCGAGCAATTGCTTGGTCGTGGTGATATGCTTTATATGCCGGCGGGTAACAAGCCGACGCGTGTGCATGGCCCATTTGTGTCGGACGAGGATGTGTTGGCTGTGGTGAAACATTGGTCGCAACAAGGAAGTCCAGAATATGTGGATGCGGTTGTGTCTGAATCCGCCAATATGGCAAATGGCGCTATGGGCGGTGTTGGCAGCAGTGGAGACGAGCTGTATGACAAAGCGGTGCAAATTGTTTTGCGCGACAAAAAGCCGACGACAAGTTATATTCAACGGCGATTGTCCATTGGTTATAACAAGGCGGCAGATTTAATTGATCGTATGGAGGCTGAAGGCATTGTATCGGCACCGAATGTGGCCGGCAAACGTGAAATTTTAGCGCCTAATGTTGGTGGAGGCGAAGAATGAAAAAACTAGTTCTATTGTGTTTAGCACTCATTTTTGCGACGCCAAGTTTTGCGTTGGTGGATAAGAAAGTTGATACAAAGGCGAATCGTGAAATTTTGACGAAGGTTGAAAAAGCGTACAACAAAATGAAAACACTTCAAGCAAAGTTTGCCCAATTCAATTCTAAGATGAAGGATGAATTGCATACCGGTACGATTTATATTTCTAAACCAGGTCAAATGCGTCTTGTGTATGAAAAAGGGTCTCCACTTGAATTTGTGGCCACACAAGGCGCGTTTATTTATCATGATAAAGACCTGGAAGAAGTAAATTATTTTGATTTAAACAGTACGCCTGTAGAATGGATTTTGCGTGATAAATTATTGTTTGATGATCCTGGTTTTGTGGTGACTGATGTACAAGATGTGTTGGATGAGTATTTTATTACAGCGCATAAAAAGGGCGCCAAGGAGTTGGGCGAGTTGACTCTTGTTATTGATAAAGACGAAATGACATTGAAGCAATGGGATGTTTTGGATGTGCAAGGAATCAAGTCCACCGTGTCACTTTTTGATATAAAACAGAACATTCCTGTTGACAAAAAGATTTTTATGTTCCAAAATCCGTATGAAGACAAATAAAAAAGGGGGAGCTCTTATGAAGAAATTGTTATTTTTGATTGCGTGTGGTTTGTTGGTGTTGCCTGCTGTAGCACAACGTGTAACGGAATGCGCCTTAACACCGCTGCAAAATTTGATTGTGAACGCACGCGGAGCAGAAGAAGTTCAAGCATTAATTTCTCGGGGTGTTGTTTTTGATGAACAAGTGCGTTGTGGTGGCAGCTTAATGCAGTTGGCTGTGCGCCGTGGCAATCCGGATGTATTGGAAGCAATCGTACGCCAAGATCCGAATCGTGTGAATACTCAGGCCGTTTTAGACGCATTTCCAATTGCGGGAGCTCCGAAACAAATTCCTTTGATTTTGTTTGCGGCGTATTATGCTCCTAATAAACAAATTATGGATTTGTTGGTGGCGGCCGGTGCGAATATTGCTGCTACGGATGATTATGGGCGCAACATTCTTTGGTACTTAAATAAGAACCCAGTGCTCAGAAATACGGCGCTTCAAGATGAATTGAACAACAAGTTATTGTACGGTATGGTGGCGGCGCAAGCCCAAGACCAAGCGGGAGTTCAGAATCGTTTGCCTCAGGCCCAGCCGGTTGCCCAAGCGCAACCTGTACCTCAGCAAGCTCAACCAGCTGTAGCAAAGCCTGCGGAGCCAGTGCCGGCGGATAATTTAGTGGCGGAATAATTAGGTTAAGAAAAGACAGCCGTTTTTAAGTTGGATGAAATCGTCAGCGTGAGCACCCAACTTTTGCTTTAGTGTGTAGATATGGCTTTCCAGCGTGTGTGTTTGGATTTCTGGTGTGTATTGCCACACCTCTTGTAATACTTGTTCTTTTGTCGCCTGATGATTTTGAGATTGAACCAAAAAGATGATTAGATCTGTTTCTTTTTCGGTTAATAGAATTTGTTTCTTCGTTTTTAAATCTGTAATTGTGCGGGAAAGGGCATCAAAAAGGAAAAAGGTATTTTGGTATTGAACTTTTGTTGCTTGTTTTATTTGAAGTAATGAACGCCATTGAGTAAATGTTAAAGGAAGTGACTCATCCAAAGGTAACAAGGTAAGATCATGCGGCGCTGGAGTATTGGACAACCAAATAACAGCCTCATATTTGTTTGATGGTTCATATGCTTCAATTGGGAGATCGCGCAACAAATCCAGCAATTGAGCGAGTGTATTTGTATTTTGGGTATAAAGACCAATCATATGTTGCCTTTTTGTTTTAATTTTGCTAGAATACATCATATTATAGCAAAAAGAGAGAGGAAATGATACCTTTATTTTTATATCGCGTTTGTTTTGTTGCTTTAACCCCGTTATTGGCCATATGGTTTTGGGTGCGCCGTTTGAAGGGGAAGGAAAGTAAAACCAGATTTTGTGAAAGATTGGGATATCCGACGAAAAAAAGGCCTGATGGGAAATTGATTTGGATGCATGGGGCCAGCGTTGGCGAATGTTTATCCATGATGCCTTTGATCAATAAGTTGCTTGAATTGGATCCCAATTTACATATTATGGTCACAAGCGGAACGGTAACATCGGCGGACTTAATGGCAAAACGATTGCCCGAAAGAGCCTTTCATCAGTTTATTCCAATAGATTCTCCATGGGGGGCGCGCCATTTTGTGTGTCATTTCAAAGCAGATGCTGTATTGTGGTTTGAATCGGATTTTTGGCCGAATTTATTGGCATCTATTCATGCAGCAAAAATTCCGTTGGTATTGTTAAATGGGCGTATTTCGGATAAATCTTTTAAACGCTGGCAACGTGCAAAATGGTTTATTAAACCGATGTTGCAAAATTTTACACTAACATTAGGACAATCGCTTGAAAATGCCAATCGGTTGCAGGCTTTGGGAAGCCCAGCAATAGATTGTGTCGGAAATATCAAATATGCGGCCCCGCCTTCTCCTTATGATGAGACAGAGTTGAAAAAATTATTATCTGAAATAGGTGATAGGCCTTGCTGGTGTGGGGCATCGACACATGATAATGAAGAAGAAAAAATGGCTTTTGTGCACTTGCAAATTAAAGAAAAATTTGAAAATCTTTTAACAATTTGTGTGCCACGTCATCCGCACAGAGCGGACAGCATTGAAAAAATGTTTATCAAAAAAGGATTGAAAGTTTCGCGTCGTTCAAGAGGCGAGGCAATTACCCCTGAAACAGATATATATTTGGCTGATACCATTGGAGAAATGGGACTTTTATATCGGTTGGCTCCTGTGGTGTTTGTGGGGGGAAGTTTAATTCCATTTGGTGGCCAAAATATGTTGGAACCGATGAGCTTGTCGCGTGCTGTGGTGATCGGTCCTTATGCATTTAATTTTAAAGAAATTGTGCAAAGTGGAAAAGAAATGCAAGCATTGATAGAAGTGCCTGATGAACAAGCATTGGCCGCCACGGTGCAGGAATTATTATCTAGCCCGGTTAAACAAAAAGAATTAGCAGAGACGGCATACAGAACTGCAACGTCTGAGATGGCGGTGCTGTCTCGATTACATGAATGCTTGAAAGTACGAGGAATTATTTAAGATGAAAGCACCTAAATTTTGGAATCGTGAAAAAGGCATTTTAATCAGTTTATTAAAACCGATTAGTTCTGTATACGCAGCGATGACAAGACGTCGCGTTAAGAAAAAAGGGTACAAGGCTTCAATTCCAGTTATTTGCGTGGGAAATATTTTTGTGGGCGGTGTTGGAAAAACACCAGTATGTCTGGCCTTGGGACATATGTTGCATGAAAAAGGCCGGAGTTTTTATTATTTAAATCACGGGTACAAAGCGGATAAGCAAGGGGTTTTGGTAGACAAAAGAACGCATACAGCCTTGGATGTGGGCGATGAGGCCTTGCTGTTAAGCGAAGTGGCACCAACGATTGTGAATCATAACCGAGCGAAAGGGGCCAAACTTGCGGAAAAATGGAGTGCGCGCGCTTTAATTATGGATGACGGATTCCAAAATCCAACTTTACAAAAAGATTTTTCTTTCGTTGTGATTGATGGAAAGAAAGGTTTTGCCAACGGATATGTTTTACCCGCCGGTCCATTAAGAGAACCTGTTTTAGAGGGGTTGAAACGGGCAAATGCAATTATTTTGGTTGGTGAGGATACGTGGGGTGTCCGTTTTTATTTGGAACGCAACGGAATTGATTTGCCGATTTTTACTGGACACTTTGAATTGGATGAAACCGTTGTATCGTTATTTAGGGGAAAAGATGTTTTTGCCTTTGCTGGCATGGGGAACCCTCAGAAATTTTATCAATCTTTAAAAGAAAAAGAAATTAATGTAATCGGAACAGAGGATTTTCCAGATCATTATTACTACACACGATTTGATATTGAAGCCATTAAACAAAAAGCGGGTAATGTCCCTTTATTAACGACGGAAAAAGATGGTGTGAAATTGCCCAAGGATGTTCGGCAAAATGTATATGTTATGCCCGGACAGTTTGTGTTTGATCAACCAGAAGAAGTGTGGAAATTATTACAAGGAGTATTAAATGTCCCAGATTCACCAAGCGAAACGTCCCCTCTTTAAAAAATATTTTGAGGATCCTTTAGTTGGTCTCGTTGTTGGGGCTATATGCGGATTACTGTGGCTGTTACCGTTGCCGGTCGCACGTAAAATGGGATATGGTATTGGGCGTATTATTTATCCGTTTGCTCGTCGGCGCAACAAAATTGCATTGAAAAATATGTCGGTAGGGTTGCCAGATAAAACGGATGCAGAAAAGCGCGAAATCGTGAAAAAAATGTGGTGCCATTTTGGGATGCTTTTTGCGGAATCGGCGCACGGCTCTGAGATTTTAAAGCAATCCCGTCGCGAAAATATGGAATTGGTGCGTGCTGCCCAAAAAACGGGGAAAGGCGGCTTTATTTGCACAGCCCATTTTGGGGGGTGGGAATTTGATGTGGCAAAGTTGGTTGGGCCAGATTTTCATTTGAATCCGGTTTACAGAAAAGCAAATAATCCGTGGTTAAATAAGATTTTATTTGAACGTCGTCCTGGGGTCAAGATCCCCAAAGGAACAGCTGGGGCGCGTTTAATGCTTGAGACGTTGAATAAAGGGGATTTTATCGCTATTTTATGTGATCAGAAATTACGCGAAGGTATGGAAGTTCCCTTTTTCGGGAAACCCGCCATGACGGCGACGGCGATGATTTCTTTAGCGATGAAAAAACAAGCCCCCATTTTCATGGTAAAGGGCGTGCGAGGAAAGGATAATATATATACATTTTCTGTTGTTAAACAATTGGAAATACCTAAAGGGTTAGATTATCAAGAGACCTTGAAGGCCGCAATGACAGATGTGAATAATATCTATTGGGACTGGATTAAACAGAATCCGGAGCAGTATCTTTGGATTCACCGCCGTTTTGAGAAGTCTTTTTATGAAGAATAAAATGGAATTGCACAAAAGCGAGTGCAAATAAGAGCGGCAACAAAGATTCTCCGCCTTCCTCGAAAATTTTTAAGAAAAAGCGAACTGGTTCGGTCAGATGTGTCCCCGTTGCCTTAACATAATTTGCTGGGAAACGATCAATAAATTGAGTGGAAATTGTCAGCACTCCAAAAGTGGCAATTGTCCAATAAATTGTTTTAAATTTAAAGAAACCAACAACCATGGGCTTAAAATATTTGAAAATTAAATAGCAAACAACAACAAGAACTAATAATACAAGTGATGCCGAAATAATTTTTTCATATAAAGGATTGTTGGGATTTGTAAAAAATTTGATTTTTATGGCGGTTGTATCGTGCGTCGTTAGCCAATGTTGAATACCCATTTCCCTTAATAAGGCGGTCAACCATAAAAAGAGTAGAGCAAAATATGTTGTTTGTCGATGGGTATGAATATGATCTTTATATAAACACAAAACAATTCCAGCGGCAAAACCATAGGAAACATAGGTGAGAACTTCTGTGGCGCCGGATTTTTCAATATCAAAAACGCCGAAATTTAACCGAACAATATATGAGATCACAAAGTAAAGTAATAAGCTTATGCAAACAAAAAATGCGGCAAAAAGTGGAGATAGAAAAAAATTTTTCATTTAATGTCCTGTCCCAAAAAAAGATGTTAGATTTAACACGAATTGCTCCCCCAAAAAGGTGGTGCCGAAGAGAGGAATCGGACCCCCGACCCACGCATTACGAATGCGTTGCTCTACCAACTGAGCTACTTCGGCACAGCAAATACTATAGCATATTAGGAATGAAAAAGCAAGATTATTTTACGGAAACTTTGCGCGGTTTAACAAGCTTGACGGACTTTGCGGTTACTTTCACAGCGCTATGGCACACAGGTAACCCGTTGAGACTTTGTCTTTGTTCTTTCGTGTTCTCAACACCGCTGGCAAACACAACGGTCTGAGTCTTGAAAAAGTCAGAAAGAGCTAACTTCTCTTTGGTCATTGGGACCTCCTTATGCTTGTTTCTTGGGCGCCACTTTATCACACTTTAAAACATAAGTCAACCAAAAAATTATTTTTTTGTATTTGTTTGATTTTCATCAAGTAAAATAACGCATCCTTGAACATAGGGGATCATTGTGCGCTGAATGATTTTTCCATCTGGAAGATATAAGAAAAGTTGACGTACTTCGCTGAGGCGGGCGAAATTTTCTCGTTGTTGTTTTTTATAATCTGCAAAATCTGCCACTCTGGATAATAATCCGTTGTCTTGAATAATATCCCAATAGTCTTCATAAGATGGTTCGGATTGAATCCATTTCTTGTCTAAGTGCCACAAGTTGGCAAACGCATCAGAACAAGCCAATAGTTGACCTGAAGCATTGAACAAACAAACAGCACAGGGCAGTTGTTCGCACAAGCGTCTTTGGGCGCGCAACATATTGGACAAAATGCGATCAAGTTCTTCTTCTGTTTTGGTTTCTTGACCATAAGTAAGGGTGTAAAAAGTATCATCCGACTGAAAAGGAAGACTGAGCCAGCTTAAATCATTTAACGTATCAACTTTTTCTTGGTTTACAGCCTGATTTGCAAAAAAGGTTATTCCTTTTGTATCGCGAATGAACAAGGGAAAGGTTAATGTATCCATTGCTTTTGCTAAAATATTTTTATGCCGTTCCATCAGTGAGGTTAGGTGTAATTG
Organism: Alphaproteobacteria bacterium; assembly: GCA_017412085.1. Taxonomy (GTDB): domain Bacteria; phylum Pseudomonadota; class Alphaproteobacteria; order CAAHEQ01; family UBA3637; genus UBA3637. Next base: position 11,959 of record JAFPYS010000020.1, on the reverse strand, counting down.
ATGGGCAAGGTCAGATACATTATGGAAAGTGATTAATATGCCGTGTTGCTTCGGTGTGTGCACAACGGTTCCCGAAATAATGAAGTCAGCGCCAGTGTTCGTGGTTAAAAGCAACGAAAACGCCTGAGCGTTCTTGTAAAGTTGTTGATAAGCTTCGTCTAAACTTTTTGCGGCCTCATCTGGAAAGGCTGTCAAAATTTGTTTCCATTTGATATCTTTTCTTAAATTTAAAAACAAGGAAAGACTGTTTGAAGAAAAGGTATAATTTTTTATATCTAAATCTTGATAAAAAAGTCCCGCTGGAAGTTGAAAAAGGATAGATTGCAAAAAGCGTAAACGATGTTTCAAACGATGGCGCGTACCGACTGTGATCAGCCATCCCAAAAGGACGCCAAATAATAAACCAGTTGTGCCCGCCAAACTCAAAAAGAGCATTAAAATTCTCCTTTCGCACAAGACTTTCTGAATGAAAGCGCTTCATCCATGTGGACTTTCAAGATCTCATCAGATTGATCCATATCCGCGATTGTTCTGGCCACACGAATCATGCGATGGAAACCACGTCCAGAAAGGTGCAATTGTTCGGCAACGTGGATTAATTGTTGGCGTGCTTCGTCGGTTAAATGAGCTATCTGTTCCAAAACGCGGCCGTCCGCTTCGGCGTTGGTGGAAATAGGAAGATTTTGGAAACGATCGCCTTGAAATTCACGTGCTTTTAAAACGCGAGCCAAAATGGTGGCGGAATCTTCGCCGCCGGCCAATTGTCCCAATTGCCAAGGATTAATTAAAGGTACTTCAATTTGAATGTCTATACGATCCAAAAGTGGCCCAGAAATTTTTGATTGATACTCGGCCGCGCAACGGGGTGCCCTTGCGCATTCATGCCCCGGAACGCCCAGATATCCGCAGCGGCAAGGATTCATGGCTGCTACAAATTGGAAACGCGCCGGATAGGTGACATGGGAATTGGCTCTGGCAACTGAAACTTCTCCAGTTTCTAATGGTTGCCGCAAGGCCTCCAATGTTTGACGTGAAAATTCGGGTAATTCATCTAGGAACAACACCCCCCGATGAGCAAGTGAAATTTCCCCGGGCTTTGCTTTTAAACCGCCACCAACCATGGCGGGAGTGCTGGCATTATAATGGGGGGCGCGGAAGGGTCTTGTCGCAACCAATTGCCCGTCTTTTAAAAGGCCTGCGATAGAGTGAATTTTACTCACCTCTAACATTTCCAAAGTGGAAAGGGGCGGTAAAATTGTGGGTAAACGGGCTGCCAACATCGATTTGCCCGATCCCGGCGGTCCCATCATCAAAATATTATGTCCCCCAACAGCGGCGATCTCCAGAGCGCGTTTGGCACTTTCCTGACCTTTAATATCTTTCATATCCAATAAGGCAGAAGCTTCTGCATTTTCCGGAGGAATGGGTTGCGGCGGCGGTAAAGATTGAGCCCCCTTTAAATGATTGAGTAAATCCAGTAAATTATGTGGGGCCACAATTGCGTTGTTCCCCGACCATAAAGCTTCCGGCCCTTGTTCAAAAGGACAAACAAATCCCATGTCATATCCTGTGGCGGCAACACTGGCTGGCAAAATACCAGATACGGGACGAATGGTGCCATCTAAGCCTAATTCACCCATCATGATGTAATTGAAGATGGACTCTGGTTCCACAACACCCATAGCGCCCATTAAAGCAATCGCGATTGGCAAATCGTAATGAGTACCTTCTTTTAAAACATCAGCTGGCGCCAGATTAACGGTAATATGATTGGCAGGCAAAGAAAGTCCTATCGCATGTAAGGCAGCACGCACACGCTCACGGCTTTCGGCAATGGCTTTGTCGCCCAAGCCAACGATGGTGAAGCTGGGCAATCCGTTGGTAACTTGAACTTCGATGCTAATTTTTAAAACATCAATACCCGCAAAGGCAACCGAGTGTGTACAAGAAATCATTCTTTAATCCTTTTGTTTATGTCAAGTATACTCGAAAAAGCGCTTTTTCACAAGACTTTTTTGTGTTTGTGGTGTTTTGAGCTTTGCTTTTTTAAGTGAATATGGTATAATGACCGCATTATGATTTGATTAAAAGGAGTTTTTATGTCTGAACACACGTTAAATAAAAAGTTTTTACCATTATTGGGATCACATTTTTTATCTGCTTTGAATGATTCCTTTGTACGGACCTTGTTTATTTTCTTCATTACATATCAGATGGCTATTTCGACGCCAGTTGTTGTTATTCCATCAGTTATATTTTTTGCTTTAACATTTTGCGTGGGCAGTACGTTTGCGGGAAGTTGGGCAGATAAAATTTCAAAAAAGAACTTTTTATTATTTGCACGAATCGCTGAGATATTGGTCGCCGGGGTGGCATGGTTGGCGACAAGTTGGTCGTCTGTTTCTTTGTTTTTATTGATTGCCGGTATGGCGGGATTCTTGTCTGCATGTATTCGTGTGGCTAATTATTCTTTAGCGCCGGATTTGGTTGCGGAATCAAAATGGGTAAGGGCAAATGCTTGGATTAAAAGCATTACTTTGTTGGGATCTTCTGTTGCTGCGGTAGGATTGTCCTTTGTTCTAAAAGAGGACGTGGCCCCTCATTGGATTTGTTTCACAACGCTTTTGTTGGCCGTGCTAAGCTTTGGCATAACAACTTTGTTGCCAAAAGAAAAGGCGGTGGATCCCTCTGCACAGATTGTCAAGAATCCGTTGGATGTGTTTGATCAATTAAGCAAGTCATTGCGCTTTCAATACGATAAGTGGGCTTATATTATTGGTATCGCATGGTTTTGGGTTATTGCGGTTTTGGTGTTGATGTTATCTGGCGAATATGGCCAAACAATTTTAAAGGCGCGTTGGTCCGTCATTGCCTTCTTATCTGCCGGTGTTTTCCCGATAGGTTACCTTGTTGGCGCTTATTTAAGTGTGTGGTTTGCAAAAAGAAAACCATTGGGCGCACAAGTTGTCGCTGTCGGTTTGTTGATATCTTTGGCATTGTTTGATTTTGCGTTTGCATCACGGGCATTGGCAAATATTCAGGTGGATAAAGCCATTACGGTGTTTAAGTTGTTAACAAAACATGGCCGTTATTGGCGTGTGATAGTGGATGTGTTTGCATTTGGTGTGTTGTTTGCTATGTACAGCATTCCTTTTTATACGCTTTTACAAAAACAAACAGCGAAGAAAGTAATGGGACGCATGATGTCGTTTAGCGCACTGATAAATGCCGTTACTGTTTCGGCTGCGTTGTTGATTGTATTAAGCTTAAGATTGTTGGGCGTTAACTTAGTTGGAGTCGTTGTAATTTTTGCCATTGCAAACTTGATTGTCACGGCCTATATGGTGCGCTTATTGCCGGTTGCGAGTCGTCGACGTTTGGTGCGCAAAGTGTTGACATTGCTTTTCCATGTGAAAATCAGCGGCATGCAAAATTTGGAAGCGGCAGGAAAACGAGCGTTAATTGTAACGAACCACACCTCATTTATGGATGTGTTGCTGATTTCTGCGTTTATTGACAAGCAGATTGTGTTTACAATCAGCGAACAAAAAATGAGCAAATTGGTGGTAAAGTTTATGACGTCTTTGGTGGATGTGAAGCCATTAGATGCGCGTTCTCCGTTAGCCGTTAAAGCGATGGTGGAAGAATTACGCCAAGATAAACTTTGTATGATTTTCCCGCAAGGATTGGTGGATGGTGGTAACAGTCGTATGAAAATTTACGAGGGTGCAGCCATGATGGCGACAATGGGTGATGCACCAATTTTGCCGATTAAGATTAATGGCGCTTGTTATACGTTCTTTTCACGTGTAATTGGCAAACGTTGTGAGCGTCGTTGGTTCCCTAAAATTAGTTTAGATATTTTGCCGCCCGTTTCTTTCCAGTATCCAGAGGATATGCCGAATCGTGAAAAACGCGAGAAAGCGTCGTCTAAGCTGTATGATATTGTGACAAATATGGCGTTTGAGACATATGACCTGAATCGTACTACATTTGAAGCGGTGGCGGATTGTATGAAGATGCGGGGACGTTTTTATTCGCTTTTGGAAGATACTGCGCGTCAACCGACTAAATTTATGGCGATGTTTTTAAAATCAATAGTGTTGGGACGCTTAATTCGGAAAATGGCTCCTAGTGATAATATTGTAGGGGTTATGATTCCAACATCTAGTGCTTGTGCATTGGCGGTGATGGGATTGCATGCCATGGGAAAAGTGCCGGCAATGATTAATTTCACAAGCGGGTTAAAGGCCATTGTTGCCACATGTAAGACCGTTGGAATTGAAACAGTTATCACGGCGCATAAAGTTGTCAGTTTGGCGAAGTTGGAACCCGTGGTGGAAGAATTAGAAAAAAATAATGTTAAAGTTTTGTATTTGGAAGATGCTAAACCTTTGTTAAGAACGTGGGATAAGTTGGCGGGTGTTGTCGGTGCAATTGCCCCCAAAGCAATGTATCGTCGCGTGAAAAAGAAATTTAATATCACACCAGACGATCCCGCGGTGGTATTATTTACCTCTGGTTCGGAAGGATTGCCCAAAGCGGTGTTTTTGACGCACAGAAACATCTTGTCCAACTGTTTGCAAGTGTGGTCGCGTTTTGATGTTGATAAACGAGATGTGTTATTAAACTGTTTGCCGATGTTCCATTCGTTTGGATTGACAATTGGTTTATTTGTGCCGTTGTTGTATGGGATAAAATGTTTCTTATATCCAACGCCGTTGCATTACCGGATTATTCCGGAAATTGCGGCCAGTTGTCGGGCAACAATTTTCTTTTCAACAGACACCTTCCTTTCGGGGTATGCCCGTTGTGCAAATCCGTATGATTTCAACACACTGCGTGTTGTGGCGGGTGGTGCTGAAAAGATTAAGGATGAAACACGCAAAGTATGGCAAGAAAAATTTGGTGTACGTTTGTTTGAAGGTTATGGTGCGACAGAATGTTCGCCAATTATTTCGGTCAATACTTTCTTGCACCAGAAAAATGGTTCTGTGGGACGTTTGGTGCCAGGAATAGAATATAAGTTGGTACCGGTGGAAGGGATTAAAGAAGGGGGCGAATTGTGGTTAAAAGGACCCAACGTTATGAAGGGATATATGCGGCACAATGACCCATTAAAACTGGATCCTCCAAAAGATGGTTGGTATGATACTGGAGATATTGTTGAGGTAGATGAAGATGGCTTTATTTTCATCAAGGGTCGTTGCAAACGCTTTGCAAAAATTGGTGGCGAGATGGTGTCTTTGTTGGCTGTGGAACAAGTCATTGCCAAAGAGTTCCCCGATATAATCAGTGGTGCGGTAAGCATTCCGGACGATAAGAAGGGCGAACAAATTATTCTTATCACAACCAGCAAGGAAATCACCAAAGATCGTCTGATTGAATTGTTTAAACGTGTTGGTATGACAGAATTGGGATTGCCAACGCGCATTATTACAACTGATGAGCCGCCTTTGTTGGGTACGGGTAAGTTTGATTATGTAACCGCCAAAGAAATGGCCCTAAATGAAGTGGCAAAGGGATAAAAAAAGGAGCTCAGAAGAGCTCCTTTCTTTTTGCCTGTGATTATTAGAAATAATAACGTGCAGACAAGATGACGTCATGAGATTTGACATCTTTTTTGATGCGACCCGACCCGTCTTTAAATTTGGATCTACCTTCACCCAAGTCGACGTAGCGATAGCCCAAATCCAATCCCCAACAATGGGATAAACGATATCCAATACCGGCACCCGCTGTCCATGCAAAAGACATTTTGTCGTCGCCTTTTGTGAGGTGCGTATTGTCCACCATATTCCAAGCCATACCAATTCCGCCCATGATATAGGGTTCAATTTTTTTGTATGGCATTGTCATGTAAAGGTTGGCTAATGCTGGAATTGTCCATACATCTGCACTGTGTCCTTGTTTTTTCAGTTTGCCCCAGGCGCGCATACCGACAGTAATATCGGATTTCAAAAATTGGTTCATATGATAACCTGCGCCTAAAGCGAAGACAGCAGATTCTTTATAATCATTGCTGCCAAAGCCCATACCTGCTTGCATTACTGCATAAGGATTTGACATATTCATTGTCATTAATCCATCATCTGCAGCGTTTGCGGTTGTAGCCACACCAAACAATCCTGCGATGGCCAATGTTGATAATAAGTACTTCTTCATGTGATTCTCCTTTCTTTAAATGATCATTTGAAGCACAATAACTTTGGGGTGTAAAAAAACAAAAATCTAGTCCCGGATATTAAAAAAATATTATTATATGTCAAATACTTACTATCGTATGTGTGGGATAAAATAAAAAGTATTTTCTTTTTGTTCTTTTTTTGATATATTAAATTCATCAGCGATGGAGGTTATGATGAGTGATGAAAAAATGATTAGTCAGATTCTTCGGCCGGATGAGCATTTTTATTGGACGGTTACGGGAAGTACAAGAGATTTAAAATATCAACCATTGACATGGTTAATTGTGATTGCGCTTGTTGTTGGTTTTATTCCAATGGCACGCAATGGTTTTTTTGAGTCTTGGTGTTGGTTGGTTGTGGCTGCTGTTTCGTTATGGCCACTGATGTATTGTAAGCGCATTTTTCATTCATATACATTAACAGATAAACGGTTAATTATTATTTCTGGTATTGTGACGAAGCATGTTGACGAAATCGAGTTGTTCCGTGTTGTGGATAGTACCGTGCATCAGTCACTGATTGATTTGTGGGTTAATTTAGGCAGCGTTCGTGTAACCAGTGAAGATCAAACGGGAACAGTACGCATGGTTAAAGTGCCCGATCCAAATCGGATCAGAGAAACGCTGCGCGAAGCATATAATGCGGCAAGAAATGCAAAAGGAACGTTAATTATGGAAAGTGTGAATGGTCCTATTCGTCGATAAAAAGTAAGAAAAATAAAAGCCCCAGTTGTTGGGGCTTTTTTTATTTGTCGGCGTCGGCTGCGACTTGCATTTTAACAATAATATCTGGATTGATAGGCGGTTCACCGCGTTTAATCATGTCCACATATTCCATGCCGGACGTGACTTTTCCCCATACGGTATATTGTCCATCCAAAAATCCGGCATCTTGGAAGCAAATAAAGAATTGGCTGTCCGCACTGTTAGGATCCATAGCTCTTGCCATGGAAACAGTTCCGCGTCCGTGATGTTCTTTGTTAAACTCGGCAGGCAGTTTCTTTCCAGATCCTCCCATTCCTGTACCTGTTGGATCGCCTGTTTGAGCCATGAAGCCTTCAATAACACGGTGGAATTTAATGCCATCATAAAATCCTTGACGTGTTAATTCTTTAATACGCGCCACGTGTTTTGGGGCGGCCTCTGGCAACATTTCGATGACCACTCGTCCATAGTCCAGATCCAAATACAGCGTGTTTTCTTTATCCATAGTATATCCTTTCGTTGAAATAAGTATAGTTAATAAAAGTGCTAATAATTTTTTCATTTTTCCCTCCCATATAAATTAATGGTAAAATTAATATAACAAAATTAAAGTTAATTGCAAGGAAAAAGGGAAAGACAAATAAATTTACTTGCAATTCATCGAAAAAACCTTTAAAGTAAAAATGGGTGGAGGGATCCATTCGTGTTATATATATAATGAAAGGATAAAACATGTTAAAACAAACATTGCTAGCTTTTAGTATTTTATCTGTGGCCGGAGCAGCTGCCGCTGCAGATATTACAAATCCGTTTTATGTTGTTTCAGAACAGGGAGAAATCGGATTTATTACAAGCGCTAGCGCTAGAAAAGTGGTAGAAAAGGGTGATTTTGATCGTTCTAAATCTACTCAATATGCCTTACAAGAAGAAGTTCGTGTTGGTTTGACCGATTCTTTGGCATTGGTTGGTACTGTTGGTAATACTTGGGATCGCTGGAAAAGTAACTGGGATAGACAAGCTTGGAGACGTAACAGGGACAACGAAAACATCAATTGGTCCGCAGGAATGGCTTGGAATATTACAACAGGACCAGCCAGATGGCAAGTTTCTGGAAAATATGGCCAAGATCGTTTGAAAAATTTCGATGGTGAATACAAATATGTCGCCGGAGAAACAAAATTGGGCTATCAATTCAAGCGTGCATTACCGTATGTCACGGGTGGCATTGAGGTTCCTGTAGGACAGAAATCAGGACTCAAAGGATTTGCTGGAGATAAGTTTACTTACAACGCAAAAGCTGGTGTTTACCAAGGTAAATGCGAAGTATGGGCGTTGGATACTGGCGTTCGTTTAACTTATGACGAAAACCGTGAAGCTCGTGTCGTGACGGCAGAGGCGGAAGCGTCCTATTACATTACGCCAAAGATTGCTTTGGGTGTGTATGGGACGTATGCTCTGGATGGCCGTGCAAAATATGGTACGGATATCTATGACAAATCCGTTGGCGCTCGTTTGCGCATGTTCTTCTAATTCAGCAGAGAACAAAAAAACTCCCCGACGTTTGACCGGGGAGTTTTAATTTTGTTTTTACTCGGTTGGCCACCCAACGCTTTGTGTGCGTTTATAATAGGTGTCATCCTTTGGTTGTTTGCCATGGAAAGAGCAGGCAAGTAACGCAAGTGTTCCAAGTATACAAATAATGAATAATAATTTTTTCATGTGTTACTCTCCTTAATATTTCGAACGGATTCTTGTTGTGCCATCAATTTCAACCAAAACAACATTATCACCGGGACGCAAGCCCAATTCGTTTGTTTGGACAACAGAAATAACTTGACCGTTGGCTTTTTGAACCATGAATTCATATGCCAAATCGCGTGTGGCCGCCTGTTCTGTCGCAGATCCAATTGCAGCACCAGCCAATGCGCCCAATGCAGCTCCGCCGATGGCAAACAATGTGCTTCCTTTGCCGCCACCCAAGGTGCTGCCGCCGACACCACCCAAGGCCCCGCCAACACCAGCGCCCAATAAGCCGCCAGTTTCATTGCTGCCAGCGATTTCAATCTGAGTCATTGAAATAATTCGACCTGTTGAAGTTCTGCCTTGTCTGCCGATTTCATAGCGATCATAAGTTGTGTTTGTATCGCCAATACCGCAAGCTGTGACACCTAATAACGCAGTTGTCATACAAAGAACACATAAAATCTTTTTCATTGCAATTCCTTTCAAGATAAAATAAAATACATCCATTATTAGAAGATAAAATTTTAACTTTGTCAAATGGGAAATAATCATGTGGTGTAAGTGGATGAAGAAGTTATATGATTGGACAATGCATTTGATGGCGGGAAAGGGGGCCATTGCTGCTTTGTGCGGGTTGTCATTTGCAGAAAGTTCATTTTTTCCCATTCCGCCAGATGTGTTAATGATTCCACTTGTTTTAAAGCAAAGAGAAAAGGCATTTCGAATCGCATTTTTATGCACATTATTTAGTGTGATTGGAGGCGCTTTTGGCTATATCATTGGTTGTGGATTGTATGATGTTTTTGCGGTTCCGTTTTTAAATTATTTTGGTTGGATGGAAGCATTTGAAGCGGTTAAACAAGCCTATATTCATTATGGCTTTTGGATTGTGTTGGGCGCAGGTATTACGCCATTTCCATATAAGCTGATAACAATTGCCAGCGGTGTGATGCAAATGAATTTTGGTCTATTTATGTTGGTGTCTGTTATTGGGCGAGGATTACGTTTCTTTTTGGTTGCGGGAGCCTTGTATAAATGGGGTAAACCGATGCGTGGTTTTATTGAAAAGAATTTAGGGTGGTTAAGCATCCTGTTCTTTGTGTTGTTGGTTGGGACATTTTTCTTGGTTAAATTGTTCTGATCCCTCTTGACTTTTTACCATAAAATACTATATACTTTATGCTATTAAAAAGGAGCATAAAATGAAATTAAAACCATTGTTAGACCGTGTTGTTATCAAACGCGTTGAGGAAGAAAATAAAACCGCTGGTGGTATTATTATCCCAGATACAGCCAAAGAAAAGCCATCGCAAGGTATTATTGTATCTGTTGGACCGGGTGGTCGTGATGAGGCTGGTCATGAAATCCCCATGACATTAAAAGTTGGGGACCGTGTTTTGTTTGGTAAGTGGTCTGGAACAGAGGTAAAAATTGAAGGCGAAGACTTGGTAATTATGAAAGAATCCGAAGTTTTCGGTGTGTTGGAATAAGGAGAGATTAAGATGAGTGCAAAAGAAATAAAATTTGGAACAGATGCCCGCGAAAAAATGCTGAAAGGCGTTGATTTGTTGGCAAATACAGTAAAGGTGACGCTGGGGCCAAAGGGCCGCAATGTGGTGTTGGGAAAAGCTTATGGTGCACCGCGAATCACAAAAGATGGCGTGTCTGTTGCTAAAGAAATTGAATTAGCCGATAAATTCGAAAATATGGATGCACAGATGGTTCGTGAAGTGGCAAGTCGTTCCAATGAAATTGCGGGCGATGGGACCACAACGGCAACTTTGTTGGCACAGACGATTATCCGCGAAGGATCTAAATTGGTTGCCGCAGGCATGAATCCAATGGATTTAAAGCGCGGTATTGATATGGCTACGGAAGCCGTGATTGAAGACTTAAAGAAACGGTCAAAAGATATTTCTACAAACGAAGAAATTGCACAGGTTGGCACGATTTCGGCCAACGGTGATTCGTCTATTGGTGATTACATTGCCGAAGCCATTGAAAAAGTGGGGAAGGACGGCGTGATTACTGTGGAAGACGCCAAAGGAATGGAAACGGAATTGGAAGTTGTGGAAGGTATGCAATTTGATCGCGGTTATTTGTCCCCATATTTTGTGACAAACGCCGAAAAGATGATTGCAGAATTGGATAATCCATATATTTTAATTAACGAATCCAAACTGAATAACTTACAGGCCTTGTTGCCTGTGTTGGAGGCGGTTGTTCAATCTGGTCGTCCTTTGTTAATTATTGCCGAAGATATAGAAGGCGAAGCGTTGGCCACATTGGTGGTAAATAAATTGCGCGGAGGATTAAAGGTCGCTGCGGTGAAAGCGCCTGGTTTTGGTGATCGTCGCAAAGCGATGCTAGAAGATATCGCTATTTTGACCAAAGGACAAGTTGTTTCTGCTGATTTAGGAATGAAGTTGGAAGATGTTCGTTTGGAAATGTTAGGTACAGCCAAAACTGTTACAATTACTAAAGATGACACGACAATCGTGGATGGCGCTGGCGATAAGAAAGATATTGAGGCTCGTTGTGCTCAGATTCGTTCTCAGATTGAAGCCGCATCCAGTGACTATGACCGTGAAAAATTGGAAGAACGCCTGGGTAAATTGTCCGGCGGGGTTGCAGTGATTAAAGTTGGTGGCGCTTCCGAAGTGGAAGTGAAAGAAAAGAAGGATCGCGTAGATGATGCTTTGCATGCAACACGTGCAGCGGTTAAAGAAGGTATTGTTCCAGGTGGTGGTGTTGCATTGCTTTATGCCACGAAGGCTTTGGATTCTTTGAAGCCAGCCAATGACGATCAACGCGCTGGAATTGATATTATTCGTAAGACATTACAAGCGCCAGTACGTCAAATCGCCGAAAATGCGGCCGTAGATGGTGCTGTGATCGTTGGTAAATTGTTGGAAGAATACAAGTTAACCCATGGTTATGATGCGCGTAAAGGTGAATATACGGACATGGTGAAATCTGGTATTATTGACCCGACAAAGGTGGTGCGTATTGCTTTGGAAGGTGCCAGCTCTGTGGGTGGTTTGTTGATCACAACAGAAGCCATGGTGGCTGATAAACCAGAAGAAAAATGTGGATGCAATCACGGTGCTGAGATGGGTGGAATGCCCGGCGGCATGGGTGGAATGTATTAAACAGAAAAATACCTTCAACGAAAGCGCCTCCGATTTTTGGGGGCGTTTTTTGTTGTTTTAGACGAACAAAAAGGTTCCTTTAAAATGCGTGGCAAAAAACGGGAACATAAAATTAACAGAAAATGTAAATTATATAATATAATCAGTGGATTAATCAAAAAACATAAAATTT
>JAFPYS010000019.1 GCA_017412085.1 Alphaproteobacteria bacterium | reverse complement strand
GCGAATCACTTTGATGGCTTCTTGTGACAAATTGATGCTGTCGGTACGCATGTAAGTAATCAAACCTGCTTCATATAATTTTTGCGCAATCTGCATTGTTTTCTTTGCGCCGAATCCTAATTTTCGACTGGCTTCTTGTTGCAAAGTTGAGGTCGTGAAAGCGGGAGCAGGGTTACGTTTGGTTTGCTTCTTTTCGATGGCTCCAACATGGAAAATAGTTGATTCTACTTTTTGTTTAACTTCATCAGTTATCATATTGTTTTTTAAATCAAATTTATCTAACTTTTTACCATCTAGGTGAGTGAGTTTTGCGTTGAATGTTTCGGATCTTGGTGTATCTAAATCGACGTCAATTCCCCAATATTCTTGTGGCTTAAAAGCGGCAATTTCATTCTCGCGTTCACACACTAAACGTAGTGCAACAGATTGCACTCGACCGGCAGATTTTGCGCCAGGTAATTTTTTCCAAAGAAGGGGAGAAATATTAAATCCAACCAAATAATCCAACGCACGACGAGCCAAGTAAGCATCGACTAATTGCATGTCAATTTCACGTGGATTTTTCATGGCTTCCAAAATGGCATTTTTCGTAATTTCGTGGAAAACAACGCGGTAAACTGGCATATCAGGTTTCAATTTCTTGCGGCGTTTCAGTTCTTGCACCACGTGCCAAGCAATGGCTTCTCCTTCTCTATCCGGGTCGGATGCCAAGTAAAGAGCATCCGCTTTTTCAAGTGCTTTTACCATATCGCGTACAGTCTTTTCTCCGCGTGGACTCATTTCCCAATCCATCGCAAAATCTTCCTCTGGACGTACACTATTGTTTTTTGCTGGCACATCACGAATGTGTCCAAAGCTGGCCATAACAAAATAATCTGAACCCAGATATTTATTAATTGTTTTTGCTTTTGCAGGGGATTCCACGATCACAAGTTTCATTCTTTATCTCCATAAATTAAAGCAACACGATTGCCGGTGAAATGTTCCAAACGACCAGCGAGTTCAAGTTGAGTTAGGACAATATGAACCAAACGTGCATCCAAATTTGTAGCACGAATAAGCTCATCAATTTCAATCATTTCTGGACTTAAATTTTCCAGTACCAAAGCACGTGCTTGGTCGATTTCTTTTTGTGCGGGAATGTGATCCAATTGGTAATCGTTTGGGATCAGGGTGTCGGATAAATGGAAGCTCTTGTTGTTTTCCAAAACGTCTGTAATGTCGCGCGTTTGTGTGACCAAGGTTGCGCCATCTTGGATTAAGGCATTTGGTCCAGCAGCGCGTGGATCCAACGGAGAACCGGGAACAGCAAATACTTCGCGGCCTTGAGATAGGGCTTCTTTTGCGGTAATTAATGATCCCGACCGCAAGTTTGCCTCAATCACAATAACACCTTCGGCCAATCCGGAAATAATGCGATTTCTTCTTGGAAAATTCTGCGGCTTTAAGGGTGTATCAAATGGAAATTCAGAAACCAAACAACCGCGCTCTTTAATTTCGTCATAAATATCTTTGTTTTCTGGTGGGTAGATTTCATCAATGGCTGTTCCTAAAACAGCAATGGTGCCACCTTTTCCGTTTGTATTTTGTAAAGCGCCAGTGTGTGCTGCGCGATCAATTCCTTTGGCCATGCCAGAGATTACGACATAATCTTGTTCGCAAAGTTCTTTGGCAAGGTGAGTGGCAAAATTTTTACCATTCAATGTGGCGGCGCGAGTTCCCACAATGGAGATACAACGCTTCGTCAGAAGATAGGAATGCCCCAAGACAAACAAGACGGGTGGGGCATCGGAAATTTGTTTCAATAATTTGGGATAATCATCATCACAAGAAAGCAGGAAGTTCGCTCCAATTTTTTTGGCTTTATCAAGTTGTTCAAGTACAGCTTTTTCTTGTGCTATTTGAATAGAACGTTTGGCCCCACCTTGTTTTGCCCAATCATTGATGTTGTCCAAGGCTTTTTTCGGTGTGCCAAAAATCTTAACTAACTTACGAAAGGTAGCGGGTCCAACGTTTTCAGAAAAGGCTAAGCGTAACCAGTCAATTTTCTCTTGTTCCGTCATGCCGCCTTCTTATGAAATGATATTTTGGATTCTTTTTTCTCAATAAGTCTTTTAATGTTTTGACGATGACGATAATAAGAAAGCAGAGTCAATAGAACATAAGTCAAAGTTGCAACCTCATTACCTGAGACAAAAGCGTAAATTGGTGCGGCAGCGAGGGCTGTTAAGGCCGCCAAAGAAGAATAGTGCCAAATTAATGCGACAATCAACCATGTCAAGCAAGTTAAAACACCAACACAGGGCGTCATGGCTAACATAAGCCCCAAAGTGGAGGCAACCCCTTTGCCACCTCTAAACTTTAACCAAATTGGGTAGTTGTGTCCGATAACGGCCATAAATCCGGCAAAAAATCCGATGGATTCATTGAACAGATACTTACAAAGTAAAGCGGCAAATGCGGCCTTAAATACATCAAGGATTAAGGTTAAAAGTGCTAATCCTTTATGGCCAGTACGCAAGACATTTGTGGTGCCTATATTGCCCGAACCAATTTTACGAATATCGCCCAATCCAGCACAGTATGTTAAAACAAGACCAAACGGGATAGAGCCAGCAATATAGCCGATTAAAGCAGAGATTATATAAGCAGTCATTTTTCACTCCTTTGTTCGCAACAGTTTAGCCATTCTTGATTAAAAAAGCAAGTAAAAAATAAGTTAGACTCGTTTAGCATCAAGAATTTGTATTTGAATTTTTGTTTGCCCTTTCCATGTATCTTTCTTCAATGTAACCATCAAATCAAAGAATTCGTCCCCATGTGTTGTCAAGAAAGCTTTGCCCATTTCAGTGTCGGCGGCACGAAATGCAATAGCAGTCATTTTCTTGCCAGATTTGTTGCTTAAACCAACGCTAATATGACCATTCTTTAAAAGATTGGCGTAGGTAATATGTACATCTTTCAAGATGAATAAAGGTTCTGGGTTTCCTTCTCCAAAAGGGGCTAAAAGTTCTAATTTCTGGATCAAATCCAAAGTGAGCCCCGTCAGATCAAGGACTGCCTCTGCCTGTAAATCATTGGGATTTTGTTGTAACAACTCCGGTTTGATCGTATCTTGTAAATATTGAATGAAAGCATCTATTTTTTCTTTTTGAAGTGAGAAGCCAGCGGCCATGGGGTGCCCTCCGCCGCGTGTTAAAATGCCTTTTGTAACGGCGTTCATGACAAGAGTTCCGATGTCTAAACCAGTAACAGAACGCGATGAGCCCTTGACATCGTCTCCTTCAATGGACAGAGCAAAAACGGGTAAATTATAGCGTTCTTTTAAACGGCCCGCAACAATTCCAACAACGCCCTGATGCCAGTTTTCACCAGATACGACGATAAAAGGTGTGTCTAATTTTTTTGATTCAACTTGTTCGATGGCTTTCAAAAATACATCATTTTCAATGTCGCGTCTTAAGGCATTTAAGCTTTCCAATTCTTCGGCCAAAATACCAGCCTCTATTGGATCATGTGAGGACAAAAGCTTCATCCCTAAATCGGATTTTCCAACTCGTCCGCACGCATTGACGCGAGGTCCCATTAAATAGCCAAGGTGATAGGTGTTGGCAGATTCTTCCAAATTGATTTGTCGAGCAAGAGCAGATAATCCAATGTTTTGTCCTGTGGCGAATTGTTTTAAACCAGATTTTACAAGCAATCGGTTAACGCCCATTAATTTAACAACATCGCACACTGTACCGAATGCCACTAAATCTAAATACTGAATTAAATTGGGTTCGGTCTTGTTTTGCCAAAAACCTTTGTCCCTTAAAATTTTGTTTAAAGCGACAATGAATAAAAAAACAACACCACATGCGGCCATGTAATGACATGGATGATCTTGTTTTTCATCTAAACGTTTTGGATTTACAATTGCATATGCATTTGGTAATTGTCCTTCAGCATTGTGGTGATCCAAAATAATGACATCTAATCCCAGTTTAGTTCCAAAATCAATTGGTTCAAAAGCGGTCGTACCACAATCGAGTGTTAATACAACGGTGCATCCTGCATCTTTGTATTCTTGCATTTTTCTTGCGTTAGGGCCATAACCATCTTCGCGCTCTGGAATAAAAGTAAAGACTTTGATGCCGCATTGTTCTAAGTACAGTTTTAATTCTGCTGTAGAAGTAGCACCATCGACATCATAGTCACCCATTAATCCTATGGGTTCGTTTGCTAAAATAGATTGAGCAACACGGGTTGCCGCTTTTTCCATGTCCTGTAATGAAAAGGGATTGGGAAGATTTTGTTTAAGTGTTGGATATAGGAATTCTTGTATTGTATCCAAAGAAAAATCTCTGCCGGCTAAAATACGCGCTACAATGTCTGGCAAATCAAAACGCTGACTGATAGCATTTGCTATGCGTTCGTTTGTTGGTTTTATGCGCCAAACATAGCCGCTAAGAGAACAGTTCTCTTGCTGAGATGAATTCATTTTTATTCCTTTCTTTGACAGGTTAAAATGATTTGTTTAAAAAAGCAAGAAAAAATATAAAAAAAAGCTTGCGAAAGGCAAAAAAGTTCTTTATACTGTTTCATGAAAAGGGAGAAAATATGAAAAAAGTCCTCTTCATCGCCAGTGAAATGACACCTTTCATTAAAACGGGAGGGTTAGGAGATGTTGTTGGTGCGTTGCCAAAATCTTTGGTTTTAAAGGGAGTGCAGGTTAAAGCTATTATTCCATTATACTCTGCCATTGATTATGAAAAGTACCATTTGGAAAAGGTAATGGAAGGCAACTGTGTTCAAATGGGCAATTGTTCGGAATTCTTTTCTGTCCATCGGTCTACATATGTTAAGGGCGTTGAGACATATTTTATAGAATTTAATAAATATTTCGAACGTAACGGTGTTTATGATGACAAGATGACGCATGAGGCTTATCAAGATAATGCCTACCGTTATGCGTTCTTTGATCGTGCGGCATTACAAGTGGCAAGGGATATCGGCTTCCAGCCAGATATTATTCACTTGCATGATTGGCAAACAGGCTTAATTCCGTATTACATTAAAAACGAGCATGATCCATTTTTTGCTCGGACAAAGACATTATTAACGATACACAACTTGCCTTACCAAGGGCGTTTTGGCGCAGATGTGCTAAGTTATGCGCGCATAGAAGGAAAGGATTTTCATGCTGCTGCTTTTGAAGATTATGGTTGCATTAATTTTTTAAAGGGTGGTATTCGGTTTGCCGATAAACTGAATACAGTTTCTCCAAATTATGCAAGGGAGATTTTAACCCCAGAATTTGGTGCGGGTCTGGATTGGTTGCTTAGAGAACGTCAAGCCGATTTAAAAGGTATTTTGAACGGAATTGATACAGAACTTTGGAATCCAACCAAAGATATTATTATTCCAGAAAATTATTCTGTTCGTACCCACGAAAAAGGAAAAAATGAAAACAAACGTTATTTGGTAGAGAAGGCGGGCCTTTCCAGTGTAGATAAGCCAGTTATCTCCATGTGTGTGCGGTTGGCTGAACAAAAAGGAATTAAAATGTTGGCCGAGTGTATTGAGCCAGTTTTGAATACAATGGAAACGCAATTTGTAATCATGGGACAGGGCGAAAAATGGGCAAATGAATATTTTTCTTCATTGCCATCTAAATATCCAGGCAAGATTGCCGTGGGAATCGGTTATGATGCGGAAGCGGAACATATCATGTGCTCCGGCGCGGATTTTGCTTTGGTGCCCTCTTTGTATGAGCCTTGTGGTTTAACACAGATGGTCAGCCAGACGTACGGTGCATTGCCAATCGTTCGATCCACTGGTGGCCTGGAAGATACGGTTTTGAATTATAATGAATACTATGGCGTGGGAACGGGATTCAAGTTTAATGATGTGTCCGCTCGTGCGCTATATAACACAATCGGGTGGGCGAACGCGACCTACTACGATCGGCCAGAGCATATTGATAAAATGCGCGAAATGGCTATGCGTAAAAACTATTCGTGGGATAAATCCAGCGAAGATTATTGTCAACTGTATAACGAAATGACGGGAGTGATTCTATAATGCAAAGAATAAATGTAGCAATTATAGGTTGGGGAAATGTGGGGCGCGGATGTAAACGTGCTATTGAGGAATGTAAAGATATTGCGTTGGTAGGCGTTGTTCGCCGGCCAGCAAGTTTGCTTAAGAACCGTGAGGAATTGAAGAACACCACGGTGGTTTCTGACATTGCGGAATTGGATCATGTAGATGTGGCCTTGTTATGTGTGCCGTCTCGTGAAGTGCCAGAAAAGATGAAAATGTACCAAAAAATGGGTATTTGTACGGTGGACAGTTATGATGAACACCAAAATATTCCAGCTTTAAAAAAGGCGGCAGATTTGGATGCCAAAGCCAATAATGTGGTGTCGATGGTTAGTTGTGGTTGGGATCCGGGTACCGATTCTGTGGTACGCGCTTTGATGAAAATTGTAGCGATCACGGGTCAAACAACAACGACTTTTGGTGGTGAAAAAGGTGGTCGCAGCATGGGACATACCGTTGCTGTGAAAGCCATTGAAGGTGTAAAAGATGCGGTGGCATTAACATTGGCAAATGGACGTGGTAAACATAAACGCCGCGTGTATGTGGAATTGGCAGATGGGGCAACAGAGGCCGCTGTGGAAAAAGCCATTAAAAAAGACCCCTATTTTGTGGATGCACCAACTGAGGTGTTGTTCGTGAAGGATATTAATAAGTATAATACGCTTCACCATGAAGGCGAGGTGGAACGCACCGCTATGGAAGTGCATCAGTTGTACAATGTGTCTGGAGATAATCCGGAATTCACGGGGAACGTGATGGTGTCCTGCGCTCGGGCTTGTATGGCCGCTAAGGCGCGTGGTGAGTATGGTGCTTATACATTAGTCGAACGCCCCTTGGTGGATTGCTTGCCGGGTGTTACCGTGGAAGATAAATTAGAAGGGTATTAAACCTGAAAATATAGTACTCGTGTGATACCGCCCAGGTCTTTCCATGATTGGACAAATTGCCATCCCTCTGATTCAAACAGGGGGATGATTTGTTTTTCCTGATCCTTGCCAATCTCTATAAACAGATGTGGAGCAGGGCGTTGTTTAGATAATGCACGATAAAAATCTAATCCATCTGCGCCACCATCCAAAGCGAGCAGGGGATCATAATCTTTCACATCCTTTTGAAGCGTTTGAATTTCGGCCGTTGGAATATAGGGGGGATTTGAAATCATTATATCAAATAAACCCAGATCAGATAGGTGTGAACGCATATCATGTTGGATAAATTCGGCCCTTTTATCTCCTTTGTTTTGATTGGCTATGGCCAGGGCTTTTTCAGAAATATCTATGCCGACACCCATTGCATTTTTATATTCGCCAAGCAAAGATAAGAGCAAACAACCGCTGCCTGTTCCCAAATCTAAAAAGCGCAAAGTTTTGTCTTTGTTCGGAAATTTTTCCAACACGGCCTCGATTAAAGTTTCAGAATCAGGGCGGGGATCAAGGACATCCTTGGACACGATAAAGTCATCTTTCCAAAAGCCTTTTTTGCCGACGATTTTTGCCACTGGTTCACCTGCTAAACGGCGTGTAATAAATGAATTTAATTCTTCATCTGATGATGCAGCTTCTTGTAATAACTTTTTGTCAAATAAAGATATTTTATCCATTATATCTCGGCCAATTTTGCCATTTGTTCTTCGGTGATTAAGGCGTCAATAAACTCATCCAAATCACCCTCCATGAATGTTGGAAGTTGATAAGAAGTTTTGTTGATTCGGTGATCCGTCACACGTCCTTGCGGGAAGTTATAGGTGCGAATTCGTTCAGAACGATCGCCGCTGCCAACCTGACTTTTGCGGTCGGAAGCGCGTTCGGCGTCCAGCTTTTGACGCTGCATATCGTAAAGAAGTGTACGCAACCGCATCATAGCTTTATCTTTATTTTTAAATTGAGAACGTTCTTCTTGACACTCCACCGCAATCCCAGTTGGTTTGTGCACGATACGGATGGCCGAGTCTGTTTTATTCACGTGCTGACCACCGGCACCAGACGCCCGGCAAGTTGTGATTTCCAAATCTTCTGGGTTGATTTGCACATCCACTTCTTGGGCCTCAGGTAAAACAGCCACGGTGGCGGCAGATGTATGTACACGGCCGCTAGATTCTGTTTCGGGCACACGTTGCACACGATGGACGCCAGATTCAAACTTTAGACGACCGAAAGCACCATCCCCAGTAATTTGTGCAACGGCTTCTTTATAACCGCCCAATCCCGTTGCATTTAAAGACAGCGTTTCAAATCGCCATCCACGTTTCATGGCGTAGTGTTCGTACATGCGGAAAAGTTCTTCAGCAAATAAGGCTGCTTCTTCGCCGCCTGTACCAGCACGAACTTCCAACACAACGTTACGTTCATCTGTTTCGTCTTTGGGAATTAAAAGAATCTGAATTTGTTTTTCCAATTCTGGTAATTTTTCTTTTAATTCATAATATTCATCTGTGGCCATCTGCTTCATCTCTGGATCCAATGATGCATCATTCATCATTTGCTCATCATCGACCAAGCCTTTGCAAGCGGACAAATATTCCTTTCCAACGCGGACAATATCTTCCAATGATTTTAATTCTTTTGACAGTTGAATGATCTTCTGGGTATCCATTTCAGTTGTCAACAGTTGTGTTAACTCTTCAGAACGAGCTAAAATTGTTTTTAATTTATCTTGATAATCCATACAAAAATCCCTTCCTTAAAATATTTAAGTGAGTAAAAAATTACGTAAAAATAGGATGCTAATCAGCAAATTCAGCCAAAGAACGGCTTTTTTCTTGGCCAAAGGTTTTTACCTTTTTGCCACTTTTATATAAATCTAATAAATTGCCACGACCTGTGGTTAATTCCAAAATACTCAGCTGGGATTCAGGAATGAAAGAATCATTTTTTCTCAGAACCTTATCTAAAATAACTTTTTTTGTTTCGGTATTGTATAAGCGGACCCATACATCATTTTTTGCAATAAATGCAACTTTAGCAGTCAGAGCATCTGCACTAATTTCATGTTCTTTCACTTCTTCCGTGGGTTTTGTTGTCTGTGTGAGGGGCAACGCTTCATCTGTGATTGTTGGTGCGGCAGGAACTTTTGTTTCTTCTGTTGATTGCTGTTCCAACAAAGGGAAAGAAATCTTGGAAGATAGATCAGTTGTTAATAAAGCTGCGGCGGTGAACCAGACAACAATGGCAACAAACACAACCAAAGCAACGATGGTTAATGTCTTTTTAGACGGTAAAGCAAAGTGCTTTTCAATGACGGGCATATCCAATGGTGCATCTTTAATATCGGATGTTTCAGCGTGAAACTCAGCAACCATTAAATCAGAATCTAAACCCAAAAATTTAGAATAGGAGCGCAAAAAACCAATGCCATAGACACGATTGGGAAAGGCGTAGTAATGTCCTTCCTCCAAAGCTTTCAAGTATACATCTTTAATGCATAATTTCTTTGATACATCCTCTAAAGACAGCTTTTTCTTTTCACGTTTTGCCTTTAACGTTTGGCCCAAAGAAACGGGCTTAGGAACCTCTTTTTGTCCCGGTTGTTTAGATAATGTGTCAATGTCAAAATGAACTAGTGTTTCTTTTTTCTTTCTTGGCATGTCAACCACCTTTCTTAAAATGTAAATGGATTATATCTTTTTTTTATTTTCTTGTCCAGTATTATTTTGCATAAAGAAGAAAAAAACTAAAGAGACTGGCTAATCCCAAAGCCGGGCCATAGGCGCCTGTTCTTTTTTTAATAAAGAATGCATATATGACGAACAAGAAGAACGACAGGAAAATTGTGTAATTTAATCCTTGAACGCCAAGCCATGCGCCCAGAGCAATGGCCATTTTACTGTCGCCAGCCCCGAACAGATTTTGCTTCATAAAACTTAATACGAGAACAGATAATGTTGTAATCAAATAAGCAAAGAAACAGCCATATAAGCTTTGTAATGGTGAAATCATGCTCGTTTGTACGGCGGCTAAAAAGCCCAACAAAAGCAAGGGGAGAGTCAAGCAATCTGGTAAGATGAGATAGCGCATATCAACATCCGCGCCACACAGCACGATCCAAATGAATACGATGGCATAAATATGTATCGTTGCTGGAAGATATAAAAACACGCATAGACATAAAAAGGTATTTATAATTCCCCATATCAAAGCACATCTTAACAATTTAACCCACTTATCATGATGAGCGGCGTGTTGCAGGGGGTTATGAACCCGTGGAAAACGAGGCCAATGGAACAGTTGAAACAAGATGGATCCCATTGTCGCGGGCAAAATCTTCCCTAGACGCCTTGAAACAAAAGGAATGACAAATCCGGCTAAAAAAGCAATGATTAGGTAAAACACAAGTTTACTCCTTCTTTTTGGGTATTATATAGAATTTTAACATGAAAGCAAGATTTTTCTTTTTATTTTGTAAAAAAAACGATATAATGAATCTAAAACAGAAAGGAGAAGATAAAATGTTACGTGATGATATTAAAAACGCTTTGGTTGAAGCAATGAAAAGTAAGAATACTGAAAAAGTAAATACTTTGCGATTGGTTCAAGCGGCCATTAAACAAAAAGATATTGATGCCCGTGTAAAAGGTGTGATGGATGGAATAGATGAAGCTTCTGTGCTATCATTGTTGCAGGGCATGATTAAGCAGCGCAAAGAAAGTATCGAAATGTATCAAAAAGGCAATCGTGAAGATTTGGTTGCACATGAGCAGGCCGAAATTGACGTGATTCAAGCGTTTTTACCAAAACAAATGGATGAAGCGGCAATGACGGAGGCTATTAAGGCTGTTATTGCTGAAACAGGTGCGGCGTCCATTAAAGATATGGGGAAAGTAATGGGTGCTTTGCGAGCAAAATATGCTGGCCAAATGGATTTTGGAGTGGCGTCTGGTTTGATTAAAACTTTGTTGGCGGGGTAATATGGCGATAACGCCGGCTTTTTTGGATGAACTAAGGGATAAAGTTCCTCTGTCCGACCTGATCGGACGGAAGGTGAAGTTGACCCATAAAGGCAAAGAACACACAGGCCTGTGCCCGTTCCACAAAGAAAAAACGCCTTCTTTCACGGTAAATGATGACAAAGGGTTTTATCATTGTTTTGGCTGTGGGGCGCATGGGGATCAAATCAAATACTTAATGGAATCTGAAAAAATGCCATTTATAGAGGCCGTGGAATATTTGGCCAATATGGCTGGGGTAAAGATGCCAGATCCCGATCCAAAAGCTGCCGAGCGCAGTGAACGGAATAGTGTTTTATTGCGATTAATGGAATGTGCGTGTCGTTATTTTCAGACACATCTGTTTGGGACGGCCGGTGTGGATGCAAAGCAGTATTTGATACGTCGTGGCATGAGTTCGGACTTGGCCAAACGTTTTCGATTGGGTTATGCCCCGACTGGTTCTGGGTTGTTGGCGCACTTAACGGCTAATAAATTTTCAATAAAAGACATGCAAGCCATGGGGTTGGTGGCTCCCAATCGGGATGGAAATGGTTATCATGATTACTTTTATGACCGTGTGATATTCCCTGTGATGAATCGTCGTGGTCAGGTGATTGGTTTTAGTGGCCGTATTTTACATGAAGGAGAACCAAAGTATTTGAATTCTCCTGAAACGGATTTATTCCATAAAGGAGATTTATTATATGGATTACCACAGGCGATTGACACAGTGCGTAAAAAGAATACGGCTCTTGTGGTGGAAGGTAATGTGGATGTGATTTCGTTGCATGGCGCTGGTTTTACTCAGGCAATGGCGCCGCTGGGAACGGCGTTTACGGAAGATCAAATACGATTGCTATGGACTTTATGTGATGAGCCAGTGATTTGTTTTGATGGTGATGGAGCAGGACGCAAGGCAATGGTACGTGCTTTGAACAGGGCCTTGCCAATGTTACGAGCGGGAAAATCCCTAAAATTTGCGTATTTGCCGGATGGAATGGATCCGGATGATATGATCCGTAAAAAATCGGCAAAGGCTTTACAAGAAGAAATTGAGGGGGCTAAGCCTTTTATTTGGTCTTTATGGCAAATGTTGCTTGATGGAAGAACCTTGGATACACCAGAGCGATTGGCGAAATTGGAAAAAGATGCAGAAGATACGGTCAATAAAATTGTGGATGAACGGGTGCGTTCTTATTACAAAAAGGAAATTCAAAAGCGTCTAAAAGCCTTGGGGAAAAAGGGGCATTCCAATTCGGTAACATCAACGTCATTGTTAAGCCCATCGGATTCTCCTCAGTTGTTAGCATATATTGTGTGTTATCCGCAAATATGTATGGATTTTTCGGAAGAAATCATGCAGTATTTTCGTTTTTCCAATGAGGTTTTGCAACAGGCTTTTGATACAATTATGGCTGAGTTGCAGGAAAAATCAGAAGTCAGTACAGAGGATTTGTGGCAATTGTTGAGTTCAGCACAGCAGGAACTGCTTCAATCTAGTGTACAGCATGTGAAAAAGAAGCAAGCGGACGAAGAAGTAATAGTTCATGATATCCAGCAGTTGATTCTGGCGGCAAAGAAACGTACTTTAATGCTGGAAATTGAGCGCAAGAACGAAGAATATCTGCGCACAGAGAACCCAAAATTAAAAGCTGAATTGATGGCCTTGCAGGCAGAAATGACAAAGCTGAAAGAAAACGAATAATTTATTTGACTTTTTAATTAAATTGTTATATAATAATGGGTATCTTTATATAAGGGGCGCCGCGCATGAGTTCAGTTTCAAAACCAAAAAATGCAATTTCTGAAGAAAATACAACAGATTTGAAATCTTTAATGAAGGCTTTGATAGATCAAGGTCAGGAACGGGGCTATATCGTTGTTGAAAAATTACGCAAGTGTTTGCCCCCAGAATACCAAGGTGAAGAAAAGTGGGAACAATTGGTGAATTCTTTCACGGAAATGGGGATTTCATTGGTTGATAGCTCGGATGATGTGGAAGATTTAACAGAAGAGCCGGCTAAGGCTGCTGCGGACGAATTAGTGCGTTCCGAGGAGGCGGAAACACCAGCTTCTGAGGCTGTTGGTATTAAGGATCCTGTTCGTTTGTATTTGAAAGAAATGGGATCTGTGGATTTGTTATCTCGGGAAGGTGAGATAGCGATTGCTAAGCGTATTGCAGCGGGTTTCAATGTGATGATGAACGGGTTGGCAGAATGCGCACCCACATATGGTTTGTTGTCAACGTGGTGGCATCAGGTTGAAGAAGGATCTTTGGCGTTACGTGATTTAATTGATTTAGAAACAGCAATGGAAGGCTTGCCCAAAGGCACAGCGACGGCAGCAGAACCGCCAGCAAAAGAAGAAAAAGAGGTTGAAGCCCCTAAGGCTGTTAAAAAGGCAAAAGCTGAACTTAAAGACGATTTAATCGACGATGATGAACCAACAGAGGAAGTTGAAGAGGAAGATCCCGATGATGAGGATGATATTTTATCGTTGGATGAAATGGAAAATAGTTTGCGTCCCTCTGTGTTGGCAACGTTTGAAAATATTGATGCTTTATATCGTAAATTTGCAAAATTACAGGCGATTCGCGTTAAACAAATTTCTTATAAAGAGAAAATTACCCAAGTGGCCGAAGGCAAGTATCATGCAATGCAAATGGAGTTGGTGGAGCAAATCAAGAGCTTGCACCTGACACAAAGCCGTTTGGCAGAAATTATGGATGGGATCAATGACTTGAATCAAAAGTTAATGATGTTGGAAGGTAAGTTATTGCGTTTGGCTGCACCTTATAAGATTGATCGCGATGAATTTTTGAAGGTATATGCGCTCAGCGAGCTAAATCCAAAATGGTTGGATACTATCAAAAATAAAAAAGAAAAGCATTGGAAAGCATTTGCAGAGAAGTCTTTGGGCGAAGCAAAAGATATTATGACGGCTATCAAGGGGCTTTTATTGGAAACAAAAATGCCGGTGTCTCAATATCGCCAATTGGTTAATATCGTGCGTAAAGGTCGTCAAGAAATGAAAAAGGCCAAACAAGAGATGATTGAGGCGAACTTGCGCTTGGTGATTTCTATTTCTAAACGTTATATGCACCGCAATCTTCAGTTCTTGGATCTGATTCAAGAAGGTAATATTGGTTTGATGAAGGCGGTTGATAAGTTTGAATATAAACGCGGTAATAAGTTTTCTACTTATGCTACATGGTGGATTCGCCAATCTATTACACGTGCTATTGCCGATCAAGCGCGGACGATTCGTATTCCTGTGCATATGATTGAAACAATCAATAAGATGATGCGGACAAGTCACCAGATGCAATTGGAGACCGGTCATGAACCGACGCCAGAGGAATTGGCTCCACGTGTGAATATGACCCCCGAAAAGATTAAAAAGGTTATGAAAATTGCCAAGGATCCAATTTCGTTGGAAACACCAGTTGGTGATGAAGAAGACAGCCATTTAGGTGATTTTATTGAAGATAAGAATACACTTCAGCCATTGGATGCGGCCATTCAAAGCAATTTGCGTCAATCTTGCACGGCCGTTTTATCCACGCTTTCGCCACGTGAGGAGCGTGTGCTCAGAATGCGTTTTGGTATTGGTATGAACTCGGATCACACGTTAGAGGAGGTTGGTTTACAATTTTCTGTGACACGTGAACGTATTCGTCAGATTGAGGCCAAAGCGTTGCGTAAATTAAAACATCCAACGCGTTCTCGCAAATTACGCAGTTTCTTAGAAGATGGTTAAAAATAAAACACCCCCTTTGCGGGGGTGTTCTTTAATTCTATCAATACAAAATGAAAACCCCAGGCATTTTTACCTGGGGTTTTATTGTTCTAATCGGTATGATTAGTTTGCCTTTTTGGCGGCGACAGCAGCCTGAGCGGCAGCTAATCTGGCCAATGGCACACGATATGGCGAGCAAGAAACACCATTCAAGTATTGATTCAAATACTTGATGGAGTCGGCATCACCACCATGTTCACCACAGATGCTGAGGTAAATGTTCGGATTGGTAGATTTACCAGCTTGGCAAGCCATCGCAATTAATTTGCCGACGCCATGACCATCCAAAGATTGGAATGGATCACGTTCGTAAATTCCTTTTGCCACATATTGAGGTAAGAAGGATCCAGCGTCGTCACGGCTCATACCCAAAGTTGTTTGAGTAAGGTCATTTGTACCGAATTCAAAGAAGTCGGCCAATTCAGCCATTTCGTCAGCCAACAAGGCGGCACGTGGCAATTCAATCATTGTACCCACGCTGTATTCCACCTTTTTGCCTTTTTCGGCAAAGACCTTTTCAGCTGTTTGGTCGATAATCTTTTTGCAGATTTCCAACTCTTTGCGTGAAGAAATCAAAGGAACTTCGATTTCTGGAATTGCTTTCACGCCGGCGTCAGCCACTTCAATAGCGGCTTCCAAAACAGCACGTGTTTGCATTTCGCAAATTTCTGGATAAACCACAGCCAAACGGCAACCACGGAAGCCCAACATTGGGTTGGCTTCGTGTAAAGCGTTTGTACGAGCAACGATTTCTTCCACTGTTACGCCCATTTGAATCGCCAAAGCTTCTTGTTCTGTCTTCTTGCTTGGCAAGAATTCATGCAAAGGTGGGTCTAACAAACGAACCGTCACAGGTAGACCATCCATAATTTTAAACAAGGAGACAAAGTCTTCACGTTGGAATGGCAACAATTTATCCAAAGCGGCACGACGGCCAGCTTCGTCTTTTGCCAAAATCATTTCACGCATGTGGTTGATACGATTTGGATCAAAGAACATGTGTTCTGTACGGCAAAGGCCAATACCTTCAGCGCCGAAATCTTTTGCTGTTTGAGCATCAAGTGGTGTTTCGGCATTTGCGCGAACTTTCAATGTGCGGATTTCATCAACCCAACCCATGAATTCACCAAAATCGCCGGCCATTTCTGGTTTTACAAGTGGTAATTCACCA
The DNA here is from genome assembly GCA_017412085.1 of Alphaproteobacteria bacterium. Taxonomy (GTDB): domain Bacteria; phylum Pseudomonadota; class Alphaproteobacteria; order CAAHEQ01; family UBA3637; genus UBA3637. The sequence goes on along the minus strand of JAFPYS010000019.1, from coordinate 161,964 downwards.
GCCATCACTTGACCCGTTGTACCATCAATGGACAACATATCTCCGGCCTTTAATGTTACTCCGCCAGCTGTTAAGCTTTGAGAGGCATAGTCAATGCGTAAATCGGCCACACCAGACACGCAAGGAATACCCATACCACGGGCAACCACAGCAGCGTGAGATGTCATACCACCACGAGCGGTCAACACACCCTGAGACACATGCATACCGGCAATGTCTTCTGGAGATGTTTCCACACGCACCAAAACAACCTTCTTGCCTTCTGAAGCAGCTCTTTCGGCGTCGGCAGCAGAAAACACAATTTGGCCAACAGCAGCACCTGGAGAAGCAGGTAAGCCTGTTGCAATTACATCGCGTTTGGCGGATTTGTCAAACATGGGGTGTAATAATTGGTCTAAATGTCCTGGTTCTACACGCATGACGGCTTCTTCTTTTGTGATTAAGCCTTCATGCACCATATCAACAGCGACCTTTAAAGCGGCTAAACCAGTGCGTTTGCCGTTACGTGTTTGCAACATGAATAATTTGCCATCTTGAACAGTAAATTCCATATCTTGCATATCTTTATAGTGTTGTTCCAATTTCGTACGAATATCGCACAATTGTTTATACACATCTGGGAATTCATCTTCCATGCAAGGTAAATCCAAATGACGACGTTCATTTCCGATACGGGAAATTTGTTGTGGTGTACGAATACCAGCCACCACGTCTTCACCCTGAGCATTCTTCAAATACTCACCATAGAAGTAATTTTCACCCGTTGCAGCGTCACGGCTGAAGCACACACCTGTAGCAGAGTTGTCGCCAGAGTTACCAAACACCATGCACTGCACGTTTACAGCGGTACCCCAATCGCCTGGGATGTTGTTGAGTTTACGATAGAACACAGCGCGTTCTGTCATCCAGGAACCGAACACAGCACCAATGGCGCCCCATAATTGTTCGTTCACATCTTGTGGAACTGGTTTGCCTTCGGCAATGCCGATCTTCTTGTACTCTTCAATAACTTCTTTTAATTGTTCAACCGTCATTTCGTTATCGTGTTTGTAACCATTTTCTTCGCGAACGCGATCCAAAACAGCCTCGAACTTATGAATATCAACGCCCATCGCAGTATCGGAATACATCTGAATAAAACGACGATAGCTGTCATAAGCAAACTTTGGATTGTTGGAAGCTTTTGCTAAACCTTCAACTGTTTGATCGTTTAAACCGAGGTTCAAAATTGTATCCATCATACCTGGCATAGAAACGCGAGCACCAGAACGGACGGAGAACAATAATGGATTTTCGGGATCGCCGAATTTGCGGCCCATTAAAGCCTCCACGCTGGCCAAACCAGCTTTAACTTGTTCTTTTAATTCATCAGAATAGGACTTGCCATTTTCATAATAATATGTGCAAGCCTCTGTTGTAATAGTAAAGCCTGGAGGAACAGGACATCCAATGCTGGACATTTCAGCTAAGTTGGCACCTTTACCACCCAATAAATTACGCATGCCGGCATTGCCTTCTGCCTTGCCGTCACCAAATGTATATACCCATTTTGTCATTTATCTTCCTTTCATAGCCGATTTTTTAGGGTTAAAAATCGGGATTCATCATACAAAAAACCACACCTTCATCAGTTCTATGGAAAATCGTCTTTTTTTAATGGCGGTGATTTTAGCATTTTTTTAAATTGATTTCAAGATATTTTTTGAATTTTTATTTTATACATCTGTACAACCTAAGAATATCATTGACAAATTGAGAGGATTATGGTATCATTCGGCCCGTTTTTGTTTTTTTGAAAAAAAGGATACATATAATGGAAAATAAAGAAAATGTGCGGATGCTAAGTCAAAAGAAGGATAGTTCGGGGACATTGATTTCAGAAGTTTATGAACGTTTTTTTGAAGGTCGCTTGTTTTCCACCGTATGGAACAGTTATTGTGAGTCCAGGGTATCATCCAGAGTTGTTTTTGCCGAACCTCAAAGAGATTTTAACTGTGGATTTGGTGTTAAAATGATGGTAAAAGCTTTTTCAGAACAAAAAGATACAGAAACAGGTCGAGTGTACAAACGTTCCTATGAAACACCGGATGGCACAACGTTGATTCGAGATTACATTACGGGAGAATGTACGACTCGTCGCAAGGATGGACGAGAGGTTACCCATGACACCGCAATGCTTCAAAAAATGATGGAATTGGCTGGAACGGTACAAAGTTTCTGATTTTAAACAACTAGCAAAGTATTTTTTCTGCTTGCCTTTTTGAAAAAATTGTTTAACATATAGCCTTATGAAACGGAAAATTAGTACCAAATTATTGCGAGCAACTGGCTACTTTTTATATGCAATTGTTTTTGGCATATGGGGAGCTTTAGGGTTTTTATTCTATTTTTTTGGATCTGTTTCTGTTGAACAAGTTTTATTCCATACATTGAATCCAGTATCGGGAACAAATCCGCTTTTGTTGGGACGAGGGATTGCGATTGTTATTACCTCTATTGTGGTGGGATGGGCTGTTTTTTATACACCTTCATGTTTCGTGCGCGCAACAAGTAAATGGAATAAAATTTTAGAAGAAAAATGGGAGGATCAACACTTTTTTCAGATATCTTTTGCGTTTTTTTTGCTTGTGCTAACAATTGCTTGGGTTGGATATCGATTTTCACTTTACAGTTATATTTTTGGCGAATCTGGGGTTGATGAATTGATTATTGATCATGGTGTTTTCCCTCATGAAAATGACATTAAGTTTGATAAGAGGAATAACTTGATTGTTGTTTATATGGAATCTATAGAAAACTCTTATCATAATGTTGATGCTTTTGGGGAAGACTTAATGCCGGGGTTATCGAAGTTGAAAGACGCCAACTTATCATTTACAGGCCAGATGCAGGTGCGTGGTACTGAGTTTACCGTGGCTGGCACATTTTCTTCTCTTTATGCGCTTCCTTTTTCTGTTTCGTGTGAAGGAAAATCTGCGTTAGTAAATACAAATCTGTGTGTGCCGAAAATTTTGGTAAGAAATGGCTATTCTACACACTTTATAATGGGATCTAGTGGGGCTTTTACTGATACTCGAAAAATATTAGAAGGAATGGGGGTTCAAGATTTTCAAGATCGAGAAAGTTTACAAGTCGAATATGGCAAATTAAACGAAGAAACACGCGGGTCAATTTGGGGATATAATGATCGTTCTTTGTTTGAAATTGCCAAGAAAAGATTGTCCTCAATTGCAGAAGAAGATGCGCCATTTTTCTTTGGAATTGCGACAATAGATACGCATCAACCCGATGAATTTTTTGATAAAGCCATATGTGTTGAAAAACACCATAATTTTTTGGATATTATTTCATGTGCTGATTATCAAATTACGAATTTTGTTAATTGGGTTTTGGCTCAGCCGTGGGCAAAGAATACAACTATATTGTTGATGGGGGACCACTTGGCGCCGAAACATTATGTTTCAGAAAAAACTTATGATCTAAGGCACCGTAGCATAGAGAATATTTGGGTTAACCCGGTTCGGATGCCAGTTAATACACAGCGTTCCTTTACAACGATAGATATTGCCCCAACCATGTTAGAAGCGATTGGTGCCAATCTTCCACAACATGCCTTTAATTTGGGGGTTAGTTTGATGGATGGGCATCCCACTGTGTTGGAATTAGAAAAAGAAAGGATGATTAACAAATTGGGGGCTGGTGCTTGCGACAGGAATACTCCTTCTTTTCGTGAAAGGCTGGCGCAAAAGCCAACACAAAAGACAGGGAACAAAAAAGGAAGTCATTGATTTTCATTTTTCTTGCAATTTGAAATAGAGTTTGTTATAATAAAACAAAAGGTGCGAAGGGGACGCGCCGAGATTTAGTGAATAAGACCCTGATTAAGAAAGGAATGAAGGCCTATGCCAGTTATTGCAAAACAAAAAATTACACCAAGAACAAGAACGTTGCGGACAAAACGGCCCGAAACCCGTGAAGAAAAGATGATTTCTGCTTTGTCTCCCACGTTAAATGTGATGGTAAATGCGGTGCGTCGTGTGGGTCAAAATATCGTTCATGATTTTAGAGAAGTATCTAATTTGCAAATCAGCGAAAAGGGGCCAGGTGATTTTGTGTCCAATGCTGATCTGTATTCTGAAAAGAAATTAATAGAAATTTTGCATGAAGCACGCCCGGAATATGGCTTCTTTTCCGAGGAATGTGGAGAACGTCCTGGGGTCAAAGGATGTGATTATTGTTTTATTGTGGATCCCATTGATGGCACGAATAATTTTATTCATGCCGTTCCATTTTTCTGCATTTCACTTGCTCTAATGAAGGGGAAAAATGTTATAGCGGGGGTTATTTTCAATCCTGTGACGAATGAGCTTTATTATGCGGAAAAGGGAAGGGGTGCATTTTTGATGACGCCGACTGGTAATATGCGTCTGCGTGTTTCTGGGCGCCGTCAATTAAAGCATTGTTTGCTGGCTTCTAATGGTTGTTCGTCCGACAGGACACGTAAAGGGGTAAAAGATATTGTTGGTGACTTTGCCTCTGTGCGCTATATGGGATCTTGTGCTCTGGAAATGGCAATGTTGGCAGCGGGGCAAGTTGATGCACATATCGAATTGCGTTTTAATAAGTGGGATGTTGCTGCCGGGTATTTGCTTGTTCAAGAAGCTGGTGGTAAGATCAGCAGTTTTGATGGCAAGACGGATCTTGATGCTTTGGTGGCTACTCATACAATGTTGGCGGCAAATCCGGCTTTGCATGCTGCACTGTTGCCGAAAATGATGAAAAGTTTAATGAAATAGAAAAAAGTTCTTGCAATTTAATTTAAAATAGTGTATAACTGTTGCACAGTTTATTTGATTTAGGAGAGTAAAATGAAAAGCAATATTCATCCAGATTACCACAAAATCACAGTTGTGATGACAGATGGAACGACATTTGAAACACGCTCTACAATGGGCAAAGAAGGTGATACAATTCGTTTGGACATTGATCCGGCCTCTCATCCTGCGTGGACAGGTGTGTATCGTTTGATTGATACAGGCGGACAGTTATCCAAGTTTAACAAGAAGTTTGCTGGTTTTACCAAGAAAGCTTCGTAAGTTAAAAGCTATTCAAGTTGGGACGGAGCGATTGTTCCGTCCTTGCTTTTTGGGGTGTCGCCAAGTGGTAAGGCAGCGGATTCTGATTCCGCCATTTCGTTGGTTCGAATCCAGCCACCCCAGCCAGTAAACCCCCGTTTAGCGGGGGATTTTTAATGACTGATGGGATAGCGAATGTTCCAGTAATTACGTGGAGGAGAGTATTCTGTCTTTTATTTAGATAATAGGATGTGTTCCATGTATTTTGAAAAATCATTAAACTCTGTTAATTTGCTGTTATAGCTAATACGGCAAGGATGTCTTGGGTGACCGGCTTTTGTCCTTAATCCTTTTAATTCAAGCCAAAGAAAAAACACGCCAAACACTGGTTCAGAAAGCTAGAGCAGGTCGTGCATAAGTGTGGGACTTGACAAAGAAAAAATATTTTGCTAGATTGAGCTTTGTTCAGGAGGTGTCACATGATTAAGAATTTAAAAAAGTATTCTATTTTGTTGTGTTTAGCCGGGGCGCTTGCTTTTGCTCCTGTTAGTTCGGCAAATGCAAAATCTTATCATCGCGGGGACAGATTGCTTGCGGCGGCCGTTGGTGGTGCTGCAATTGGCTTAGTTGGTGCCGTTGTTGGCAATATTTTACGTCCAGCCAGGACAGTTGTTGTTGAGGATGCTGCATATATCGAGCCGATGCCAGTTGTTGTCGTGCACGAGCCCCATTATTACAGACCTGTGCGGCCGATGAGACACGCCAGACATCATTATAGACATCATTAAGTAAAAAAAGGCCGTTTGAAACGGTCTTTTTTCTTGCCTATGTTGATGCAACAAAGATAACACCAATAATAATTAAGACAAAGCAAATAACTTTTTTAAGTGTTGGAACGTGATATTCCTGAAATTTTCTGTGAAATAAGAGGGGGAGAATGGAAGCAAAAACAAGCAAGAATAATGGGCTTGTTGCTTCTATGGCAGCACTGACAACTGGTGATAACCGCGAAAGGGCATATATGGTCGAGACAAGCGCCAAAAAGCTGATAAATTCGTTCAAGACAAATACTTTAAATTTGTGGAAATAAGAGGAAGTATGTTTTTTGATGTCTTTGCGTAAGTTTTTAAACATGAGGCAGGTAAAGACTAATGTGCCAGAGAGGAGGTTGGGATAGATTAATGTGTTGACCCAGATGGGATCACTGATTAGGGTGTATTTTGCCAATATCATGCGCAGTGACCACAAAAAAGAGGCAATTAACATCAAATAAAAAGCATTGTTGACGCGGAACAGGGAAGTTTGCTTGGTTGTCAGAAGGACCGAGGCAAATAGAATGGTAAAAAATCCAACATATTGGACAGGCGTAAGAACGTCTTTTAATAAAATATAGGATAAAATCGGAACAAAGATTTTCCCGGTTGTAAACAGGGCAGAAACAATGGATGTATCAGTCCTTTTTAAAGCAATGTAATATGGATAAAGGTAAATGATGTCTAAAATGGCCAGGATTATATAAATTAAAAAGTTTTGCACAGTAGGTAGTGAAGGTATTCCTAAGAAAAAGATAAGCGGAACAAATAGGCTGTTTGTCAACGAAACAAAAAAGCACATTGTGGCGGGCTTTTTAAAGATGTCCAGTGACAAGACGCTTTCAATTAAAATTGATAAGGCATAAAAACAGGGGGCTAAAAATGCTATAAGATAGATCGCTGTCATCCAATTACCTCTTTTGTGCTCAATACGCAAAATGATAAAGTATTTTTAAATATGTGTAAAGTACTTTGTTGACACAGGAATGAAATAAGAGTATAGTAACCTTATTAAAATAAGGAGCTTGGATGCATATTTTAGGTGAATTTTTGGGATATTTGGCGGGTGTTTGCGTGGCGGTGGCTTTTTTGCCGCAAAGTTTAAAGACGATCAAAGATAAAAACGTCAAAGGTCTGTCGTTGGCCAGTTATATCATATATTGTACAGGTATCGCCGCATGGGTGTTGTATGGTTTTTATCTTCATTCGGTGCAAATGGTGGTGTTCAACGCCATTTCGTTGATTTTTGCGGGCATAATCTTGTATATGATTGTCCGATATCAAAAGAAATCATAAAAATTTATTAAAAGTGCTTGACATTATGAGTGACGAGCATTAGAATCAAAAATTAAGAGGAGATTTCATTTCTCATCGCCCTCCGTATTCGCTTATAAGTTATTGAAAAATAAGCAAAATTTTTTACAAGGGGGCATTGGAAACTTTTCTTAAATGACCCAACAATTTAAAGAAAGGAAGACAATATGAAGTATAGTAAAACCACCCTTATGGAATTATCACATAAATATGGCAAGATTTTGAAAAAGTGCGCCCTGTTGAACGCCGCCATTTTGTTGAGCGTGGCCGTTTCAACACAAGCATGGGCCACAGGACATGACGTTATTGACAGCGATACAAGTCATCCCGCCTTGCAGGCGTTATCTGAAGCGTTGCAAACGGGTGACATTGACGCGGCGGAGAAAGGAGCCAAATCCTTGGCGCCAACTTCATCCGCTCAAGTGTTGGCCATTTCCCAAGGTGTGGTTGACATGTTGTCCGACGTTGCGACAGATCGCACAAAGGTCGCGGGCGTTTCCGGTGGCGATGGCTTTAAAGGTGGCGCTATGTGGGTGCAAGGCCTGTATAACCACGCCAAGCAAGGTGCCAGCAAAGACACAACGGGCTTTAAGGCCAATACACACGGTGTTGCGATGGGTATGGACGCCAAGTTAAGCGATGCCATGACCGTTGGCTTGGGCTATGCCTATACCAACACAAAGGCCGATTCGTTTGGTCGTGACACAGATGTGGATGGCCACAATGCGTTCTTATATGGACAATATCAACCAAGCGCATGGTATGCCAATTGGTTGATGAGCTATGGCTATGGCAAATATAAAGAAGAAAAAGAACCAATGGATGTGAAGGTGAAAGCCAAATACGATGTCAATTCCTATGCCGCCCGTTTGACCAGCGGTTACGAATTTGATAACGGATTTGCTTTGGAAGGCGGCTTGCGCTATTTGTTGGTGGATCAAGAATCCTACAGCGACGGGGTGCAACGCATTAAATCCGACAAAAACGACGTGTGGACAGGTATGGCCGGTGTGCGTTATGCCAAGGCGTTTAATGGCGATAAGGTCACATGGACACCACATGCCAACTTGGCGATGACCTATGACTTCGTCAGCGATGGCCCGGACGCGAATGTACAAGTGTTGGGTGGTGGCGATTATCGTATCCATGGTGAAAAATTACACCGCTTTGGTGTGGAAGGTGGCGCTGGCTTGACCATGACTGTTGGCGCTTGGGATTTGTCCGCCGATTATCGTGGCGCTTATCGTAAAAACTTCCAAAGTCACATGGGTATGTTAAAGGCAAAGTATAACTTCTAATTCAATCCGTGAAAATCAAGCCCTGCCGCATGGTGGGGCTTTTTTATAGGTATTATCTTGCTTTGGGAAGCCAAGAAAAGCGGATTCTGGCGAATTGTTTCGTCGGATCCGAGACGGATGAGATTTGGTGATCCGTAAAGCCTGGAGCGATTTTGCTTTCCACTTTCAATTTATCTCCTAATAGAGCGGCTTGTTTATAGGCGACTCGAATTCTTTTTAAGCGTGCTTTTTTCAAAAATACGGGATCTAAGGCACGCTCTGCGAAGGTTATATAGTGAGTATTGTTGACATGCTGATTAAAATCTATGTAGTCAGGGGTTATTTCCTGTTCGCGGGTTGTATGGACGCAATCCAACGGTTTCAAACTGGTGAACGCGGGAGTCGCCTGTGTTGCTGTTTGTAATAAAGAAGAGGGAAAGTGATCTTTTATTCGGGCGGGGCGCTTTTTTAATAAATCTAGCAGGACGACGTGACTGACAGATGAAAAAAGCAACTTTTTGTTTGAATCATATAGATTTTGAAGGAAAAACAAGCTGCCTGGACCAAAAGAAATTAAATCTGTATCCATTTGAGTGATATCGGTCCAATGTGGCAATGAATGGATTTGAACATCATATCCTTTAAGAATGTATGTCAGATTTTGCGTCTTGCAAAAATCATAGCCAACGCCATGCGCTCGACTGAAATTATCTAGGGAATCTTGTAGATAGTTAAACACAAAAGGTGTCGCTAAAGTGCTGTCTTGATCGCACTGATAGCCAGTGACTTTATATATCTGGGAATAAGTTGACATTACATTTCCTTTGTTAAAACGAATCGTAGCAAAAAAAGGCAAAAATGTCAATATTTAAAAGGCTAAATGGGAATAAAAACGAATCGGATATGTCGTTTTATGAGTATTTTGAGGTAAAAATAGGTTCGTTATGCTTAAAAAAATAGTAAAATAGGGGCTTTTTTTGAAAAAAAAATGAAAAAAGTGCGATTTTTTAAGAAAAAATGCATTTTTTTTGTTGACAAGGCTTTTTGAATCTGCATAGAATGGCATTACAGACACAAAAGTGGCTGTTGTTTAACAAGATATAAGGAGAAATAAAATGAATAAAACAGAATTCGTTGAAGCTGTTGCTAAAAAAGCAAAAGTGTCCAAAGCTGCTGCCGCTGCCGTTGTGGCCGCTATGCAAGCTGTTGTGACAGAACGCGTGAAAAAAGGCGATACAGTGCAATTGACAGGTTTTGTGACATTTACAGTTGCAAAACGTGCTGCTCGTAATGGCCGTAACCCTGCTACAGGCAAGACAATTAAGATTGCTGCCCGCAAGGTTGTGAAAGTCAAAGCCGGTAAAGCTTTAAAGGACGCTGTGTAATTTAACAGTTACCTTTTGTGTCTCCGCTAGAGCTATGGTTCTGGCGGAGATTTTTTTTGACTTATAATTATTTTTTTAGTATCTTCTTAATATAATAAAAGGAGATAAGCTTATGAAATCTATATTAGCTGCCATGCTTTCCGTGTCTGGTTTGGAATTGACTGATGCGGAAAAACACCTGTTGGAAAAAGCAAATCCAATGGGAATTACGTTATTTAAAAGAAATGTACAAGATAAAAGACAAGTAAAAGCTTTAATCAAATCCATAAAAGAGGTGATTGGGCGCGAAGATATTCTTATTGCCGTGGATCAAGAAGGAGGACGGGTTTGCCGTTTTTCCCCGCCAGAATGGCCCCATTATGTGTCGCAATATTCATTGGGATCATTAAATGGTAAGATGGGTGAGGAAATTACTCGCTTGCATGGCTCGTTAATTGCGGCGGATTTGCGTGAACTGGGTGTTAATTGGAACTATGCGCCGGTGTTGGATGTGGCTTATCCGGATACAACACCCGCCTTGGGAAATCGTATTTTTTCAACTAATGAAAAGAAAGTGGCGGCGCGCGGTAAGATTTTGTTGGATGTTTATCAAGCAAGTGGGATTTGTCCTTGTGTGAAGCATTTGCCAGGGCATGGGCGAGCCGTGGTTGATCCCCACTTAAATTTACCGATTTTGCCGCAAAGCCTAAAGGAATTGGAAAAAGATTTTTATCCTTTTCACGCGGTTGGACGAGATGCTCCAGCTGGGATGACGGCGCATATTGTGATTTCTGCAGTGGATGACAAGCCTGTTACCCAGTCAAAGAAGGCTATTGAAGAGATTATCAGAGGGCGAATCGGATTTCACGGATTTTTGCTTTCCGATGCGATTGACATGAAGGCGTTGGGTGGATCATTGGCCGAACGAACAAAGACAAGTTTAGAGGCGGGATGTGATGCCGTGTGTTATTGCTTTGGTATTGAAGACGAATTAAAAGAAGTTATTAAGGCGGCACGTCCTTTAACGGATGAGGCAATGGAACGTTTTGCACGTATTCATGAAATTGTTGTGCAAAAACCAGCTAAGTTTGACAGGAAGAAAGCGTATTGCCGCTATGCTGAATTGGCTGAGAAAACTCAAAATTTGACAACGGATTATGATGCCGTAGAGGTGTTGCATAAGATGAGGGGGCAAAAATGCAAATAAAACAATTGAACTGGCCACATTTTGCGGAACGCGATCCACATAAAAAAATACGCCATTTAGTTGTGCATTGCTTTGCCTTTTCTGTGTCTAAAAGTTTAAAATTATGGGATAAATTTGGTGTTGGTCCGCATTATATGATCGACAATAAAGGTCAAATTAGCCAATTTGTTGGGGAAAATAAGGTAGCGTGGCATGCGGGCAAAAGCTGTTGGCGTGGTGACTCTGGATTAAATGCAACCTCTATTGGTATTGAATTATACACTCCTAGTTTTGGACAAAAACCATATCCAAAGGCTCAATTAGATGCTTTTGTGAAGTTGGCAACACAAATTATAAAAAAACACCACATTCGGCCTGAAAATGTTGTGGGGCACAGCGATATTGCTCCGACACGCAAACTGGATCCAAATTTTTCTTTTCCTTGGAAGGAAATGGCAAAATATGGTATTGGTCTATGGCCGAAGAAACAAATTAAACAAAAATCTTTAAAGCGCACAAAAACATTGCTTAAAGAAATAGGCTATGATGTGTCGGACGAAAAAGCGGCATTGTTGGCTTTTATGCGGCATTTTATGCCGGAAAGAGTTCCTGTTGATCGTGGGGCTGTTGATAAAATGGAAGAGAATTTGCCAAAGGTAATCGCCAAGATGCCAAAGGAGGACAAAGAAATACGGCAAATATTGGTCGATGTTGCCGCAATATATAATAAGAAAAATTAAAATAAAAAGTCGCCTTTTCAGACGACTCTAAGTTTAGTGGTCGGAATCAACTCTCAAATCACGAGCTCATTTCACATGAGGCTCTTTCAAATGCAAACTCATCTTTTCTGTTTGATTATGAGTAGAACATCTTTCTGGAATTCGAGATTCTTTGTTTTGAATAGTCAGTTCTTTTTTTAATAATTTCTGATGACGTAGTAATTCTTTTCTTAATTCGGCACAACGGACCAATTCAAAGTGAACAGGCCAACTTTTCTGATATAAAGGGATAAACTCGTATGAATTTCCATTATATTTTGAAGCAATTATTTCATCATATACTTTTTGTTCATTTTCACTGACTCTTGGATGATATTGGGTATACATTTCAATATCTCTTTCCCTGTTAAACATAAAGCGGGTTTTAAAATTGATTTCTTTTAAATCTGGTAATAAGGCATTAAATGGTTTAAACGTTGAAACCAATGTATCAGAATACTCTTCCATCGGTTGAAAATGAGAAACAAAAATTTGACCAGACTCTAAACCAAAAGTATAAAACCATCCTACTTTTTTATCTGGATATAAATCTTTTTCTTCTTTTGTTGATTTGTGAATAAAAACAACAGGACTATCCAATATAGAACGAATTTTTTCTTTTTCTAAATTTTCCATGTTTATTTCCTTTTATCCAATTTTTTCGACGGAAAATATATCATAAATTTTTGATGTATGCAAGTATATTTTCTGGGATTAGTGTTTTAGGTTCCCAGAGGACAAGTATTGATTTTAAAGGAAAACTTGCTTCAAGAGTTCGTAAATGGCTGAAAATGGCCGATTTTGCGCTTTCAACATTCGAACCCTTATAAGCGCTTGGAAACAAAAGAAAAAAGCACCATTTCTGATGCTTTGTGTTTAGTGGTCGGAATGAATGCGCAATTTACGAGCCCATTTTAAAAAACGAAATACTATCAATTTTGACTGATAAACCATTTTGCAAACTCATGGAAGTAATTCGGGCCTTTTCGCCACCACTCCATTTTTTCTTCATGGGCCATGCTCCCATAATTGACGGTGTGTTCTCCTGATACAACCATAATTTGATCAATCGCTGATCCTGTACCCTTTGGCTCTGTTAATATTTCAAGATCTTGAACCCTAGTCCAAGTTTTGGTTTTGCCATCAGGTGTAGCAAATGCTAATACTTCAGTAGAAGTTGCATGCCTGTTTGTTTTGTCCGCCATCAATCGAAGCAAGCCTTCGACCCCCAACTGTGGAAATACATACTTTCCGAATGCTCCAGGGAAACCATTTAAGGCATCTATTGAAAAACCGACATCTGTTTTTATGACCGGCATATTTAATCGTTTTGCCCCCTGTAAAGCACTCCATGTAGCGATTTTCTCAATATCTGTTTCTTGTATTTCTTCAAGATCAATATCGTGTGCTTCAACTTCTAAACCGTATAATGCAAAAACCGCTTCTGCAATTTCTTTTTTATGAGGATTTCCAGTTAGAAAAACTACTTTTTTGTTCATGATAACTCCTTTTTGATTGCTCAAATCTCTCGCAAGATATTATACAAAATTATTATTTTTAATGCAATAAAAAATTCAGTTTTTTCTGGGATGGTGGGTTTAGGCTCCCGAGGGGCGGGCATTGAAAACAAAGGAAATTTTGCTTCAAGAGTTCGTAAATGGCTGGAAATTGTCCATTTTGACAGTTGGACATTCGAACTCGCACAACGCCTTGGAAATAAAAGAAAAAGTCGCCTTTTCAGACGACTTGTGTTTAGTGGTCGGAGCGGCGGGATTTGAACCCACGACCACTTGCCCCCCAGACAAGTGCGCTACCAGGCTGCGCTACGCTCCGATCGTTGATATTTATACACTTTTTTTTGATGAAATGCAAGCCCTTTTTGTTCACTTAATGCAGAAAAGATTGACAAAAATAAAGGTTTGTGGTATAATATTTCCTGTTCGAAAGGAGATTTCAAATGGCAGAACAAATTAAAACAGAAGATGAATTGACTTATGTCAAACGTGATGGTGTTTATTACATGTCAGATGGACGTGCTTATACAACCAAGCAAGTTGTTGCTGTTGCTGGTGCTTGTTTAATGATTGCGGCAGCTGGTATTGGTTGGTTCGGATGTGCTGTGTATGCGGCGGGTCGTTCTTTGGCTAAATATAGTAAAAAGGCCCCTGCAGTTGCACAAAAACAAGCGGTTAATCCAGCATTGACCAATAACACACATTTTGTGTCAAGCGAAAGATAAAAAATACTTGACAAATAATTAAAAAGATGATATAATCATCGCCGGAACAGTAAAGAGGCTTGTTGTGTAATACTCCTCAACCTTGCATACAAGTTTGGATTTTCCCCCTTCTTTTTACTGTTCCACTTTTTTTACCCACCATTTTGTGTGGGTTTTTTTTATTGACAAATCCTATAAAAAATAGTTAAATCAATTCTATCATATAAAAGGAGTGTGAATAATGCAACGAATGGAAAAAAATAGTGGGCGTACGCTATTGGAAATGCTTGGTGTTTTGGCGCTCATAGGACTTTTGACCGTTGGTGGTATGGCCTTTTTTGGAGATGCGACATCTCAAGTGCGATTAAACAATTTGTTGGATGAGGTACGTAAACGTGCATTGGTTGCAGAAAAGAAGTCTAGTAAATTGACTTATGGTGTTTTTGATAAACAGGCTGGTGGAGCTTCTGCTATAACGTCTTATGGCTACGGTGTGGGCGATAACAATACCGGTGTCAAGCGTGAGGCGGCGCTTGGTTATGTTGCTGTTCCTGTGGGAAATGTTAATGGTGGAAAGGCTTTGGATGCGTCAGTGTGCAAGGCTTTAATGAAGCGTGTGCAAGAGGAGAAAAAGCATTATGCTAAGGGTGAAGTTGTAGGTATATACGAATATTCAGGTGGAAAATGCAAGAAAAGCAAGACGGATTGTACGGATGAAGTGCCAGATGTTTTATGTATAGGTATAAAATATTAAAAAAGTGCTTGTATTTTATTACGGTTTGGTGTATGAATAAGGATATTAACAGAAAGGTTTGACATGAGTTGGAAACGTTTAAAGAAATTTTTGAATATTTTTTCGTCTGATTTAGCAATTGATTTGGGAACAGCAAATACGTTGGTTTATGTCCGTGGGCGCGGCGTTGTTTTGAATGAACCATCTGTCGTGGCTATTGCTGAAAATCGCGGGAAAAAGCAAGTGATTGCTGTGGGTAATGAGGCAAAACAGATGTTGGGTAAGACCCCGGGACAAATTCAGGCCATTCGTCCTTTGCGGGATGGTGTGATTGCGGACTTTGATGTGGCAGAAGAAATGATTCGTCGTTTTATTCAAAAAGCTTTGGACAAGCATTCTTTAACACGCCCAATGATTGTGATTTGTGTTCCGTCCGGTTCTACTGCCGTGGAACGCCGTGCGATTCAAGAAGCTGCGGAAAACAGTCATGCCCGCAAGGTGTTTTTAATTGAAGAACCAATGGCTGCTGCGTTGGGTGCTGGATTGCCTGTAAATGAGCCATCTGGCAGCATGGTTGTGGACATCGGTGGTGGTACTACAGAAGTGGCGGTCATGAGCTTGGGGGGCATTGCTTATGCTGAATCTGTTCGTGTCGGTGGGGACAAGATGGATGAGGCCATTATTTCTTATATTCGTCGTAACCACAATTTGATGATTGGTGAAGCGTCAGCAGAACGTGTAAAAAAATTGATTGGCGCTGCTTCAATGCCAGGTAAAGGAGATGGTGAAAAGATTCCGGTCAAAGGACGGGATTTAATGAATGGTATTCCAAAGGAAGTTGTGATTACAGAACGTCAAATTTCTGAGGCTTTATCTGGACCCGTTGGTCAGATTGTGGATGCTGTTAAAGTTGCTTTGGAACATACGGATCCAGAATTGGCGGCTGATATCGTTGATAAGGGTATTATGTTGACGGGCGGTGGTGCTTTGTTGCGCCGTTTGGATGATGTATTGCGTGCGGCGACGGGATTGCCTGTTTCCGTGGCGGAAAACTCATTACAATGCGTTGTTTTGGGCACTGGTAAGGCTTTGGAAGAAGTTGGAAAGTTCGAAAATATCTTAACCAGTATGTATTAATTCTAACCCAATGGGGTGCACATGGAAAACAAGCAGTTTCGCCTGAAAAGGATTAGATCCCAGATCAGACGCTTGATTCCGGTGGTGTTTTTGATGTTAGCCATTGTTCTAATGACACTTTGGCGTACACAAAATCCTGCGATAGTGGCAGCGCGTGGGTATATAGCGGATAAATTAGTCCCGGTTGTTATGGTGTTATCAGCGCCCGCAAGATGGTTAAAAGCGGGAAAAGACACTTTTTTTAACGCGTTATTTTTATATCGTAGAAATCAAGAATTAGAACAAGAGAATGCTTCGTTGCGTGAATGGCGCGCCTTGGCACTTCAATTGCAATCAGAGCAAAATGAAATAAAAAAATTGGTTGGATATGTTTCGCATCCGAATTCTACATCTGTGACGGCACGGCTTGTTATGGATACGGGAGATAAGTTTTCACGTTCATATGTTGCTTTGGCTGGTAAGACTGAGGGCGTTCGAAATGGCGCTGTTGCGATGACAGATAAGGGGCTTTTTGCAAGAGTTATTGAAGTGGGAGATCATGGCAGTCGGTTGATGATGCTGACCGATTATTTGTCTCGTGTGCCTGTTTTGGTGGGAGAGAAACGTATTCCCGCCATTTTAACGGGAGATAACACCAATCATCCTAAAATTATTTTTACAGATAGGGTCTCAGAAATAAAGGTTGGAGATGTAATTTTGACTTCTGGTTATATGGGGGTTTATCCTTCTGGATTAAATATAGGTGTGGTGCGTTCTGTGATTGAAAATGAAATTGATGTGGATCTGTTTGAGTTAGGAGAGGGGCTTGAGTTTGTGCGTTTAGTGGATTTTGGGTTATCTGATGTTTTGCTGAATACAGATTGTAAGGAGCCATAGCATGAGATCAGTGAATATACGCTTTTGGGTATGGCGCTTAATGCCATTTTTTCTGTGTTTAGTGTTAATTGTTTGTCACCTGGTTCCTTTTCATTTTTTGCCATATTATCCCTATGCTGTTCAGTGGTGTATCGTGCCGATTTTTTATTTTGCTATCTATAATCCTAGATGCTTGAGCTCATGGGCGGTTTTTATTTTGGGTATGATTTCTGATTTATTTGTTCAAAGTCCGTTTGGTGTAACAGTATTTTGTTTCGTTTTACTCTATTTTATCGCAAATTTCTTACGAAAATATTTACTAGAAATGACATTCATTCCTCTGTGGACTGTTTTTGCCTCGTTATTCTTAATAATTGAATTTTTAAATTATGAATTGGTGGATTTGTTGGCACAATATCCAGTTTCTTTCCAACCAATATTTGTGGAATTTTGGATTCTCACGTTGATTTATCCGTTTATGATGCGTTTTTGTGCACATTTAGATAGGAAAGCTCGGGAGGTTGTCCCATGAGCGTTTGGAAATACGAAAAAGCACGAGAAATTGTTGTTCGAACAATTATACTAAGTGTAATATTTGTTTGTATTAGTTTGATTTTAATTGGGCGTTTGTTTTATTTACAAATTTTGCAAGGAGAACGTTTTTTTGTGTTGGCCGAGAAGAATCGAACGGCCATTCGTTTAACAATGCCAGATCGTGGTAAGATTTATGATAGAAATGGTGTTATTTTGGCGGATAATCACAAGATTTTTCAGGCTGTTTTGATAAAAGAACAAGCCGAAGATTATCAAAAAACGTTGGATAATTTTAAGAAACTGATTCCTTTAGAAGAAGATGAAGAAAAACGAATTTTAAGAGAAATAAAGTATAAACGAGCTTTTATGCCCATTCAAATCAAAGATAATCTAACAAAAGAGCAGGTAGTTTTGTTGCATTTAAATGCTCCTGTATTGACGGGAATTCAAATTGAAGAAACGATGATTCGTACATATCCAAAGAAAGATTTAACGGCGCATGTGTTGGGCTATGTTTCCTTGTTGAATGATCGCGACACCAACGTGGACAGTATATGGTTTGATTTGGCGGGTTATAGAATTGGTCGAACGGGGCTGGAGCAAAGTCTGGAATCTCGTTTGAGGGGAAAACCCGGATTTAAAAAAACAGAAATTAATGCGATGGGCAGAACGGTTAGGTTGATGGAAGAGGGAAAATCTGTCGCTGGGGAGGATTTGAACCTTACAATAGATATCCGTTTACAAAAGATGGCAATGGAAGCATTGGGAAATGAGGCGGGCACGGCGATTGTTGTGAATGTGCAAACGGGTGAAATTTTAAGTTTTGTATCAACTCCTTCTTTTGACCCAAATATGTTTTTGTCTTCTATCAGCCAGAAAAAGTGGAATAAACTGATGAATAATCAAAAGAAACCATTGCAAAATAAGGCATTATTTGGCGCTTATTCTCCCGGCTCTATTTTTAAATTGGTTGTTGGTTTGGCTGGATTAGAAAGCGGTGTGATTGATCCAGATAAACGTGTTTATTGTTCGGGCGCAACACAATTAGGTAATCAAAAGTTTCATTGTTGGAAACATGAAGGTCATGGATCTTTAACTTTACGAGAAGCTTTGCGTCATTCTTGCGATGTGTATTTTTATGAAATGGCGCAAAAAATCGGTGTAGAGAAGATTGTAGAAACTGCGCAAAAACTTGGTTTTGGCGAGAATGTTGTAACCGAGATGATAGGAGATAAAAATGGGTTATTACCGACGCCAGAGTGGAAAATGCGGACGAAAAAAGATGATTGGCGTATGGGGGATACGTTGAATCTGAGCATTGGACAAGGATTTTTGTTAACAACACCTTTGCAGTTGGTGCGCGCAATCGCGGCTATTGCAAATAATGGCCATTTGATCGATCTGCATTTTTTAAAACAGGACAAAGTTACATCGACTGCCTCGCTGTTTAATAATGCGCATTTACGTTTGATTCGTGCCGGGATGTATGATGTGGTAAACCATGAGAATGGGACCGCTTACAAAAGTCGGTTTGATCTTGATGGGAAACGGATGGCGGGCAAGACGGCTACAACACAAGTTCGTCGAATTTCCCTAAAGGAACGTGAAGAAGGTATCAAAAAGCAAAAAGATATGGTTTGGGAAAGTCGGGATCACGCATTATTTGCGGCGTATGCGCCAACAGATAAGCCAAAGTATGCTGTGATTGTGGTTGTTGAGCACGGTGGCGGTGGTTCTTCTGCGGCAGCGCCTGTGGCGTCTAAGATTTTAAAAGAAGCCTTGCGTTTAGATATTGAAGACGCTAAACTAAAAGAAGGAGTAACGCGCAAATGAGTTTTTTTAAAGACAGAAACTGTTATATGAAAAACTATAATCTCTCCTTCAAAGAAAAGTGGAGTGGTTTTAATTGGCAATTTCTCTTTTTTATTTGTTTAGTTGTTTTTATTGGCATTGGTGTCCTTTACTCTGTGGGGGGCGGCAATTGGTCGCCGTGGGCCAGCAAACAAACGGTGCGTTTTATTGTTAGTTTATGCTTTTTAATGGTTGTGGCATTTTTTAATTTAAGGTTGTTTATGCGGTATGCATATTGGATTTATGGCCTTACTTTGCTTATGTTGCTGGGGGTGGAAGTTTTTGGGCATATAGGAATGGGCGCCCAAAGGTGGTTGAATTTGGGTGTTGTCAATTTACAACCTTCCGAATGTATGAAAATTGCGCTTATTTTGGCGTTAGCACGATATTTTCATGGGGCCAGTTTGGAGGATATTCGTCGTGTGAAATTTGTTATACCTCCTTTGTTGATGATGGGAGTTCCCGTTTTATTAATTCTAAAACAGCCGGATTTGGGGACGGCTATGATGTTGGTTTTTGAAACGGCCGCTATTTTTTTCTTGGTGGGCGTACAGGTTTGGAAGTTTTTGTTGGTACTAATTGCTGGGACGGCTGCTATTCCTTTAGTGTGGGCACATTTACACGATTATCAAAAACAGCGTGTGTTGACTTTTTTAAACCCAGAACGCGATCCATTGGGGGCGGGATATCATATCACACAATCAAAAATTACATTGGGTTCTGGTGGTTTTTGGGGCAAAGGTTTTATGCAGGGGACCCAAAGTCGACTAAGTTTTATTCCAGAAAAACAAACAGATTTTATTTTTACGGTGTTGGCCGAAGAATTTGGTTTGTTGGGCTCTTTGGTTTTGTATGCGTTATATATGATTATTATTTTTTATGGTATGATGATTGCACTTAAATGTACGAATTTTTTTGGTAAGATTTTAGCCTTAGGGTTGACAGTAAATTTTGCGCTTTATGTGTTTATCAACATGGGAATGGTTATGGGATTAATGCCAGTTGTAGGTGTGCCATTGCCACTGATGAGCTATGGTGGAACGGCAATGCTAACATTATTTATAGGTTTTGGGTTGATTGAATGCGTGGCCATTAATAAAGAAATGGTTATTGGTCGGTTGGGGTCGATTGATGATGAATAAAATTGACGAATTATTAGATAGAGCTTTTGAGGCCTTTAATTCAGAAAATTTGCGCCTTGCAGAGACATTGTGTCGTGAGGCAATGGCTATTTCTCCGACGC
The DNA here is from genome assembly GCA_017412085.1 of Alphaproteobacteria bacterium. Classification (GTDB taxonomy): domain Bacteria; phylum Pseudomonadota; class Alphaproteobacteria; order CAAHEQ01; family UBA3637; genus UBA3637. The sequence continues at coordinate 141,607 of JAFPYS010000019.1, read as the reverse complement.
ATGGTGATGCTTTGTATTTGTTGGGACTTATTGCCTATCGTCAAAAAGCACTGACTGTTGCTGCGGATTTGTTGCATGAAGCTTTAGAGTTGTATCCAGATATTTCTAATTATCAGCTAGCTTTTGCAGAGGTTTTACGTGCTCAGGGACATTTGGAGGAAGCCCTTTCTTTTTATTCAAAACAAATGAATAATCCCAAAGTACGGACAGAGATGGGGCTAATTTATTTAACACAAGGCAAAATTAAAGAAGCAAAAGATTATCTTCGAACCGCGTTAAAGATGAATGGGAAAATTGCATCTGCTTATTTGGGATTGGCCTCAATAACGACGAAAAAGAAGGAAAAAGAGGCGTTGTTGGTTCAAGCATATGCGGCAGAAGCTAATGAAAATACCACCTATCATTTGGCGCGTTTTTATATGAGCCAGAAATCATGGAAAAAAGCAGAAACAACTTTAAAAGACTATTTGATTTTTAGTCGTGATTGGACGCTTTATGCTGGCATCTTGGAGGGGCTTAAACGTCCCGATGAGGCTATGAAGGCGTTGCAAAAAGCGATTGAATTGGATGCATACAATTCCAATGCGTGGCTTCAACAAGGATTATTATTAGAACATCAAAAAAATTGGGAGCAGGCGGCTTTATCGTATCAAAAAGCCTTAGCGTTGGACAATACTTTGGTCGTAGCGCATGAAGGATTAAGTAATGTGTTGATGGCACAAGGGCAATTTCCTGTGGCTTTGGAACACACACGTTATGTGATCCAACAAAATCCTAATCATTTTCCAAGTCTTTATAAATTGGCTATTTTGTTGGAGCAAACAGAGGATTATGAAGAGGCGTTAGGACTTTATTTTAAATTGCTGGTGTTAAAGCCTCAACGGGTGGGCTTGGAAAAGCGTATTCAAAATGCAATTTTAGAATTATATAAGAAGAAGAAACATTTGGCAAAGAAATTTGCCAAAGGATGGATGATCAGCTTCCCTGGCAGTGAATGGGCAAAAAAGACATGGAATTTGTTGAAAATTGTGATCGTGTGTTTTGGGGTATCTTTTTCTATGAGTGCGTGGAGTTTTGACGAGTTTCAGGATAATTTAATGTGGGAAATGCATTATGCTGAGTTGGGGGATGCTGGTAGTCAGTTTAATTTAGGTAAAATTTGGGAAGAGGGTAAAATGGTCCCGAAAAGTATGGATAAAGCAAAGGAATATTATCATCAAGCATCTAGGCAGGGACACATTGGTGCGAATATGGCGCTTGCCAGAATTTATGAAAAACAAGATGGAAAAGATGCCGCTTTCCCATACTATTTAAAAGCGGCGGAAAATGATTATGCCCCCGCGCAATTGATTGTTGCTCGTTACCTTGAATCACAAGGGAAAAGACAGGAAGCAATGGAATGGTTTAATAGGGCGCTAAGTCAGATGTTTCCCGGAGAAAAGGATTTTTCTCGAGTTTTTCCGGAATATCAGAATTTGGTTCAAAAAATGGAAAGCGATGAATTTAGATGAACAAAATAAGCGTTTTTTCAGCACCAATGGCCGGTGTGTCTGATTATCCATTTCGACAAATCCTAAGGTTGTTTGGAGATCAGCCACTTTTTTCAGAAATGATAGGGGTTGAAACATTGGTTCATGCTCATCCCAAGACATTGAAGATGCTAACTTTTAAGAAAGAAAAAAATATTGTTGTGCAGCTGGTCGGTGCGAATCCAGATTCAATGGCAAAGGCCGCGGAAATAATAACGGATTTTGATGTAATGGGAATCGATATTAATATGGGATGCCCTGTACGCAAGTTAATACAAAATCATTCGGGGGCTATGTTGTTGAAAGATGTGGATTTAGCTTGTCGTTTGGTTGAGGCGGTGAAATCACATACGCATTTGCCGGTTTCTGTTAAAACACGACTTGGATGGGAAAATAGCAAAGATATTTTTACTTTTGCCCCTCAATTGGTGGATGCTGGCGCAGATCGTATTGAGGTGCATGCGCGCACGAAGTCGCAAGGATATGCGGGAAAGGCTGATTGGAGTGTTTTAAAAAGGTTAAAGCTTAATTGTCCTATAATTGTGAACGGTGATATCGTTGATCATGAAACGGCCAAAGAGGCATTGGGGCAAAGTGGTGCAAGCTCAGTGATGATTGGACGCGCTTTGCTTGGGAAACCGTGGCGTTTAACGGAAATTGAAAATGGGGTTAAGTTGAAGATTAATACACCAGAAATTGCTTTGATGCACTTGGATATGTTATTATCGTATTATGGGCATGCGGGGTTATATGTGGCGCGCAAGCACTTGGCATGGTATGCTTCACATAAAAAGGGGGTTGCAAAATGGCGTGAAAAAATGTATCTTGAAGAAAATGAAATACACTTAAAAAATCTGGTTAGAGATTTTTGGGAAGGAGAAGGGGTATGAAAGTTATTATTGTTGGCGCTGGTCAGGTTGGTATTGCCTTAGCTAAATATTTGAGAACAGAAGACCATGCAGTTGTTTTGATTGATACACAAAAGGAAGCATTGTCTCATTTAGCAGAACAATTGGATATTCAAACGATTGTTGGATCTGGGACGTCTCCAACTGTGTTGTCTCGTGCGGGCGCAAAGGATGCGGATGTTTTATTGGCTGTGACTGGAAATGACAATGTAAACATTATTTGTTGTGTATTAGCAAAAACATTGTTTCAAGTTAATAAGCGTGTTGCAAGATTGGCGTCTTCTGAGTACTTGGATAAAAAGAACGCAGAGTTTTTGAAGAGTTTGTCGATTGATGTTGTGGTTTCTCCCGAACAGGAAACGGCAAAGCGTATTTTGGCTGATTTAACGATTAATGGAGCGATGGATGTGACTTCATTTTGTGATAACAAAGTTGAATTTGTAGGGCTTAAATGTCGCAAAAACTGTGCGTTGGTGGGCAAGACAATACGTCAAATCCGTGAACTGATTGCCAATGTGAATTTTACCATTGTGGCTGTGAATCATAAAAATCAGTTGGTAGATTTAAAAGAAGCATCCATTAAGGTGGGGGATGATGTTTATTTCTTTGTTGCTGCGGGCCACTTGGAGCGTGTCCTTGACATCTTTGGCTATACAATGTCAATGCCTGATAATGTTTTGATTTTTGGTGGAGGGCAAATTGGGTATGCTTTGGGTAGTTTTTTGGAAGCACCAATTGACCGGCAAAATGTGATGATTATTGAAAAATCAGAAGAAAGATCCGAATTTTTGGCATCGCATTTAAATGATGCCTTAATCATTAAAGGGGATGGTTTTGATGATAAATTATTAGATGAAATTGAATTCAAAAATTATGATGTTGCCGTTGCTACAACACATACAGATGAAAACAATGTTTTGCTTTCTTTGTTGGCTAAACGCAATGGTATTTCGCGCTCATGTGCGCTTATACGCAATGAATTATACATGAATTACGTGTCTGGATTAGGAATCGATTCTTTTATCAATCCAAACGCCGTGATGGTTTCTGCAATTTTGCAACATTTGCGTAAAGGACGTGTGCAAGATGGTTATTTCTTGCAATCAGGTTTGGGAGAATTGTTACAAATTGAAGTTTTGCCAACGGCTCGGATTACGAAAAATGCGTTGGAAAAGATTAAGATTCCTAAGGGAATTACATTAGGTGGCGTTTTAAGGAAAGGGACATTTTTATGCCCAGATAAAGAACTTATTGTTCAGGCGGGGGATATTGCATTTGTGTTTGTAGAACGTGGTTTTGTGCAAGAAGCAGAAAAGCTGTTTACAGTAGAGTTATCCTTCTTTTAAGGAATGTATATGAAAAAACTTTCCGGTGTGCCAAGTGGTTTTGAGCCTTTTGTTTTGAGACAACTATTGCCGTCAAAAGGTGTATTAGTACATGTGGCACAAAATGAAAAACGCCTCAATTTTTTGGCCGACTTAATTCATACGCTGATGCCAAAACAAAAGGTGCTTGTGTTTCCGGCATGGGATACAGTGCCGTATGACAGAACAGCTCCATCTCCCGAAATTCTGGGGACGCAAATTGATACGTTAACAGAATTGGTAAGCGGCGTAAAAGATACTATTGTTTTGACTTCAGTAGCGGCATGGGCTCAATTGTTGCCACCTAAGGATTTTTTTAAAGGAACTGCATTATCATTGAAACTAGGGGCAACAATTGCCTTTGATGATGTTTTGAAGTTTTTAAATGATAATGGGTACCAGAATACAGATGTGGTGATGGAGATGGGCGAATATGCGGTTCGCGGTGGGCTTTTGGATATCTTTGCGGCGGGCATGGAAACGCCAGTGCGATTGGATTTTTTCGGTGATGAGATTGATTCTATTCGCACGTTTGATCCAATAAGCCAGAGAACATTATCTAAAATAGATTCTTTCGCCATTAAGCCAAATCGATTATTTAAAATGACGCCCGAGTCACAAGAATTATTTCGTTCTCGTTATCGGAATTTGTTCGGAGAGGTTAGGGACGATGCTGTTTATCAGGCCGTTTCCGAAGGACGTTATCTTCAGGGGATGGAGCATTTTTTGCCATTGTTTTATGACAACATGATGCATCTAAAGGATTATTTGCCTGATGCAGTTTATACTTTTGATCCGCAATTTTACCAATCTTTGGCTGCTCGTGAAACCCAGATTCAGGATTATTATGATGCTAGATTACAAGCTTTAAAAGATAAAAATTTAAACAAATCCAAGTATTATCCAATTCCAAAAGAATTATTTTTTATTGATAAAAATCAAAGTGATAAACTTGTATCTTCAAGTGATGCTTATATGTTAACTCCGTTCCAAGATGTTGGGGCGAAGGATCAAGGCGCGCGTGCCGGGCGAGACTTTGTGGATATACGCGTGAAGAATGATCAAGATATCTTTGAAGCGGTTGCCGATTTCATTCGATCTTGTGGTAAAAAAGTTATTGTGACAGCCGCAATGGGTGGATCTGGACAGCGTATTTTGGCCCAACTTAAGGAAAAGAATCTGTTTTTATCGGAAGTGGAAACGTGGGATCACGCTTTAAAACACGCGCCAAGTTTGTTTGTTGCTCCATTTGAATCTGGTTTCCAGACGGATGATTTCATTGTGATCACCGAAGCGGATATGTTTGGTGAACGTATTCAACGTCCTATTAAGAAGAAGCGAGCCGAGAATTTTATTCAAGATGTATCCACACTTTCTGTGGGTGATTTGGTTGTGCATCAAGTGCATGGTATAGGACAGTTTGCTGGTCTTGTGCCACTGCAATTAGATGGGGCGGCCCATGATTGTTTGTGCATTTTGTATGCGGGTAATGACAAGTTATTCGTTCCGGTGGAAAATGCAGATATCTTATCGCGCTATGGCTCTGGTGAGGTAGCATTAGATCATTTGGGATCACAATCTTTTGCTAATAAAAAAGAGCGTGTGAAAAAAGATTTGTTTGCTATGGCGGATAAATTATTAGATATTGCTTCACATCGTGTCTTGAACAAGGTGGACAGAATCTTGGCTCCTCATGGTTTGTATCAGGAATTTTGTGCGCGTTTTCCCTATACAGAGACGGATGATCAGTTGCGCACAATTCAGGAAATTGAAACAGATTTGGCAAAGGGAACACCAATGGATCGCCTTGTGTGTGGGGATGTTGGATTTGGAAAAACAGAGGTTGCGATGCGCGCGGCTTTCTTGGCCGTGTTGAGTGGTAAGCAGGTGGTGGTTGTTGCTCCCACCACACTATTGGCACGTCAGCATACGCAAAACTTTACAGAACGTTTTCAAGGATTTCCGGTGAGGATTGACACCCTTTCACGTCTTGTCATACCGACGCATGCTAAAAAGGTGAAAAAGGAGCTTGAAAACGGCTCTCTTGATATCGTAATTGGAACACATGCTGTTTTAAGTAAAACGATTAAGTTTAAAAATCTGGGGCTTGTGATTGTGGATGAGGAACAACATTTCGGTGTCGCGCACAAAGAACGTTTAAAGGAATTAAAAACGGGGGTACATGTGCTGACCCTAACTGCAACGCCAATCCCAAGAACATTGCAACTTTCGTTGTCTGGCGTGCGCGAATTGTCGGTTATTGCTACACCGCCCGTGGATCGTTTGGCCGTTAAAACTTACGTGATGCCGTTTGATCCTGTGGTGATTAAAGAAGCGATTTTGCGCGAACATTTCCGGGGCGGTCAAACGTTCTTTGTGGTACCGCGTATTACGGATATGCCGGAGGTGGCTGAGGTCTTAAAATCAATTTTGCCAGATATTAAGGTGGTGCAGGCACATGGACAAATGGCGGCCAGCCAGCTTGAAAAAATTATGACGGATTTTTCTGAAAAGAAATTTGATGTGTTGTTGGCGACCAGTATCATTGAATCTGGTCTTGATATGTTGTCCGTTAATACGATAATTGTATATCGAGCGGACATGTTTGGTTTGGCGGCGCTATATCAACTGCGGGGCCGTGTCGGACGTGGTAAAATTAAGGCTTATGCCTATTTGACAACACCAATGGAACAAACGTTATCTGAGAATGCACATAAGCGTTTGGAAGTTATTGGGCGCCTGGACAGCTTAGGGGCTGGTTTTGCACTGGCTAGTCACGATTTGGATATTCGTGGAGCGGGGAACTTGCTTGGAGATGATCAGTCTGGACATATTCGTGAAATTGGCGTGGCTTTATATCAGAAAATGTTGGCAGAAGCTGTGGCAACTTTACGCGCCGAAAAGGCGGGAGATAAAGAGCCGGTTCAACAAGATTTTTCACCTCAAGTTTCTGTTGGGTTGCCGGTGTTAATCCCGGATACCTATATTGCCGATTTGGATGTCAGAATGGATTTATATCATCGCATGAGTGAATTAACAACGATAGCAGAAATTGAATCTATGCGTGCGGAATTAATTGATCGTTTTGGGCAATATCCCATTGAAACGGACAATTTATTTATGACGTTGGAGTTAAAGATCTTGGCGAAACAAGCGAATATCGAACGCATTGACGCTGGTGAAAAGGGTGCAACCGTCAGCTTCTTTAACAACACCTTCCCAAACCCCGCAGGACTTATCAAATATATTCAAGAGCAATTAGGAACTGTCAAGTTGCGTCCGGATCAAAAGCTGATTGTTATGCGGCCATGGGGTCGGGTGGAGACACGTTTAAAAGGCGTGCGTGATATGATACAGAAATTTGCCGAACTGGCAAAAGAAGTTGTTTAAAGTGTATGATAAAATAGCTCCCCCAAGCAGGGGGAGTTTTTAAATAAAGCCCAGTTGTTTCGCTTTTATGAGTATTTGTACACGATTTTGAACGCCAAGCGCGCGAAGTAGAGCGCTGACATGCATTTTGATGGTGGGTTCTGCAATGCCAAGTTCATGAGCAATTTGTTTGTTACTGAGACCAAGTGCCAGTTGTTCCAAGACAGCAACCTGTCGAGGTGACAAGAAAAGGCCATTTTCCAGTGCATAATTATTTTTGTTGTATGGTTTCATTGCCTTTTCCCTTTCCAATTAAGCTTCCAATTCTTTTTCCATTTCTTTTAACTTTTTCTCGGAGCAGGCGATTTTACGAGATAAAAGTTCAACCAAAATTTGATTGTGATTTTCTTCTGCCCAATTTTCAATCATATACATGATATTTAGCTTGTGTTTTTTGGCCTCAAAGATAACTTTACGCAAATCAAGCGGAAACTGTGGCCATACGGTATGTAGTTCTTGTTTTAATTTTTTCTTTTCTTCTGCTGTTAAAGCGCTTTCACATTTTTTTGTCATTGGATCCTCCTTTTTTCTACAGGCTTTAAGTGGGAAGATCTGGTTTGATTGTCAACTCATATAATCGTAAAGAGGGTTATATTAAGCTTGACAAAGAAAGATGATTTTTGTATATTTGCCCCATATTATGGGAAAATTATGAGAATATATTGGGATTTATTTATATCGTTTTTTAAGATAGGCCTCTTTACCTTTGGGGGCGGCTATGCTATGTTGCCGTTGATTCAGAAAATCATGAAACAGCGAGGATGGGCAACAGAAAAAGAAATTTTGAATTATTACGCTCTATCTCAAATGACGCCGGGTATTATTGCTGTGAATATTTCAACCTTTGTGGGATATAAATTAAAGGGTTGGTCGGGCGCTATTTGTACAATGATAGGGATAATCGCACCGTCTTTGATTGTGATTACATTGTTGGCTTTAGGGTTGAGTAAAATTTGGACAGATCCGATTGTGCAAAACGCGTTTGCTAGTGTGCAATTGATGGTGCCGGCCTTGATTTTGCCCATTATTGTTAAGATGGTCAAAGATCGTGCGACTGATCGCTTTTGTTTGGTGTTGATGGGATTGGCGTTGTTTTTGGCTTTGCTTAATTGTTCACCAGTGGAGATTTTATTATTGTGTGGATTTGTCAGCTTTCTGCGTTTTTATATGAGAGGTAAAAAATGATTTACATTGCGTTATTTTTTTCCTTCTTTAAAATAGGCCTTTTCGCGATTGGTGGCGGGTTAGCGACGGTCCCATTTTTATTTCAATTGTCCGAAGAGACAAATTGGTTTTCAACGTCTGATTTGGTAAAAATGATTGCTATTTCTGAGTCGACACCGGGACCATTAGGGGTAAATATGGCAACCTATACCGGTTTACAAACGGCAGGCGTGTGGGGTGGTTTGGTGGCAACACTTGGTTTGGTTTTGCCGATGTTGCTGGGAATTATCATTCTGTGCCATTTTTTAAAGCGTTTTAAAGAAAGTGAATGGGTTGAAGCAATTTTTCAGGGCTTGCGTCCAGCAGTTGCGATGATGATTTTTGGCTTTGTGTTAAGGCTGATTAAAACAATATTTGAGCACACATCAACACCGGAAACTTTTGGGTTGTCTTTGGGAATTTTTCTTTTCTATCTGTTCTTAACTTTTAAATTTAAATGGCATCCCATTACATTTATTGTGCTTGCTGCAATTTTAGGGGCTTTAAAAGGGCTGTTATAAAATAAAGCTTGACTTTTGCCTGGATATTCTGTACAGTAAAGGCATGCGAGAAAAGTACTTTGAAATTTGTGATTTAATCAATGAATTGGGTCCGTTGAATGCTCGATTGGATTCGGTTCGCGGGATTGTAAGTAAGCCAGATTTCCAATATAAAAAGGAAGAGGGTGGGGATATTGTTGCTGGGCAATTTTTGGCAAGCAGTTATTGGTTGGCTCAAGAATTATTTGACGAAAGTTACTTGTATAAAAAAACAAGCCGACTTTTGACGGCCAGCCAGAATGCTCATCTGAAAATGGTTGATATTGGAGTGGAGTTATTAAATAAAGGTTTTCCTTTGCAATACGACCCAGCAAAATATGAAGCTGTAGGACCGGGCAAACTAGCACCGTATGTTAAAACTTTTGCGGAGCAATGCCAAAAGAAACACGCACTTGTTCATAACAGAACGCCGCGTCTAAGTAATACTATTGGTAAGTAAAGTTTGGAAACGCTGAAAAATAGCCGATTTTGATAAATAGAGTTACGAACTATCACAAGTGATTGAAAATAAAAGAAAAAACGCCCACAAAAGGCGTTTTGCACTTAATGGCGACCCTAACGGGATTTACCGCCTTAAGGCGTTGCCTTTGGCCGAACCCGACGTGTTCATTTCCTGTCAGAAATTTCCCAATTAAAAAATGCCCACAAATGGGGCATCCTTTTAATTGGCGACCCTAACGGGATTTGAACCCGTGTACCGGCCTTGAGAGGGCCGTATCCTAACCGTTAGATGATAGGGTCGTTGGAAACATTATACAAAATTGCTTTCAAAAACGCAAGAACTTTTTACACCGTATCGCAGGTAAAACAGATTGTTTTCGTGAGGGTTTGGCCGCCACCGATACTTTGAATGCCGGTACCAATGACTCCGTAGGCTGCCAGGTTGAAAGCGTCAGGGGTATTGCTGACTGGTTCCAAACAGAAGAAATCTGCCCCTTTTGGAGAATATAAAACTATGTGATGGAAAATATCTTCACCATCAATGGAGACCTTTACTTTCTGATCGGGATAAGTAATGGACGCATGACCATCCCATCCCCCAAAAGCAGTATCAAAATCTTCCGATAGCATGCGCTCCTTTGCAAAGTCCCATTCTTTTGGAGTGGGGTATGGGCGATCAAAAATAGGATCGTTCTTGTGATGCCATATGTGAGAGGATGTAAAAGAGATTTGAGCCGTTTGTGGATGCATAAAATATGGATGAACCCCCATACCACAAGGCATTGGTAATCCTGAAGGATTATGTACGGAAAGGGTGATTTTTAATTGATTATCTTCAAGTGTGTAAGTTACTTTTGCTGTATAATCAAATGGGAATCCGTTATCTTTTGTGTGTTTGTAAAACAAGGTCGCGTTGTTGTTTGTTTGGGCCTCAATGCCCCATTTTGCTTTCCATCCATCTCCGTGTATAGGATCTTGCACCTGGGAATCAGATGTTGAAACAAGACGACTGATGCCAAAATAGTTGAAGCGTCCCCCTTTGATATAGCTGCAATAAGGAAGCATCAGAAATAAAGACTGATCCTGTGGAGTTTGAGTTGTGTTGGGTGTTGGTCTAAGGATATCTATATCATGATATGTTAATTGATGTAAGGCGGCTCCTAAATCGGGATTAATTTGAATTTTCAGCTTGTCATTGCTTAACGTAATCATGAAATAACCTCATTTCTTTTTAACGCTTACTTTGCGCCACGCTTGACTGATTAAACTATCTATAGTATCAGATTTCTTTTTAAAGGAAACAGCAGCATAGGTAAGTGCAATGTCATTGTGTGTTTTTTTGTTGTACTCATCCATGTGTTGGGATAAACGCTGAATTAAGAAAGGTACATTTTGGGCAGTCGTTTCGGGTAAGATTAATGCAAATTCAACATCTCCGATACGGCCTAAATAATCAACAGAACGAACGACAGTGCGTGCTAACTGTGCTGCTGCGCGCAATTCTTCATCTGTTAAGGATCTATGGGCGTTTTTATTAAAGAATTTAAAAATAACAACGGATAATGCACGGCCATAGCGTTTGGCTCGTTTTAACTCAGTAGCACCAGTTTCCAATAAGGCGGGACGGTTCATGACATGTGTTTGAGGATCAATAGAGGACAAATATTGTAACTCGGCCTCCATTTCCTTTCTTTTTGTAATATCAAATCCAACAGCATCCGCGGCGATAGGTTTGCCTTTTGAGTTATAAATAACCTTGTTTGTCCATGAAATCCAGTGTGTTTCACCGGATTTTGTTATTGCTTCTGTTTCGGCATCAATAAACAAGTCTGGGTTTTTAAACAAACGATAAATCATGCTGTCGGTTTCTTTATTTGGCTTTAACAGAATGGTGCCAATTGCATTTTTCCCAATTAATTGTGCTTTTGTATAACCAAATTTATGGAGTAATCGATCATTGGCATTGATAATTTTTCCTTTTACATTAAAAGAAAGAATTAGCGGTTCTGTATCTTGCGTAAACAAAGGGCCCAAAGGATTCTTTGCAAGGGCGGCATAATGATCGGCTTCCTCAATGGCCTTTGCCTTTTCTTCCAACAATATGCTCATTTTATAGCGCATGTGGTTAATTTTAATGGCCAAAAACAGGCTAGTAATTACAAACAAAATGGCAATTACTATTAAAAATAAGATCAGTGAAAAATTAATTGTCATTAACATGATACCAACCCCTTTTAAAGCAAGATTACTTCGTTTTTATTTTTGTTGCAAGCAAAAAATGCTTTTTCTTGACTTTTTTTATAAAATTTGGCATATTATAGCCTATGAAAAAAGAACAATCAGATCTGTTGGAAGTTGTGAATAGCCCTTATAAAGAGGGGTTTGAGACTGTTGTGCAAACGGAATATGCTCCCAAGGGTTTAAATGAAGATGTCATTCGTTTTATTTCTAAAAAGAAGGATGAGCCGGATTGGTTGTTGGATTTCCGTTTAAAGGCTTTTCGTCATTGGCAAACGATGACAGAGCCTCATTGGTTCCATGGACATTATGATCCAATTGATTATCAAAATATTTATTATTATAGTTCGCCCCATAAAAAAGCGCCAAAATCCTTGGATGAAGTAAATCCGGAGGTGTTGAAGACTTATGAGAAATTGGGCATTCCATTAAAAGAACAGGAAGCGCTAACTGGTGTGGCTGTGGATGCTATTTTTGACAGTACATCCATCGGGACGACATATAAGGAAGAGTTGAAAAAGCGCGGCATTTTGTTCTGTTCGTTTTCTGAGGCGGTGCATGAGTATCCAGAATTGGTTAAAGAATATTTGGGTTCGGTAGTGCCATATACAGATAACTTTTTTGCATGTCTAAACAGCGCGGTGTTTTCGGATGGGTCTTTTGTCTATGTTCCCAAAGGAGTACAGTGCCCAATGGAATTATCCAGCTATTTCCGTATTAATGCACGCCAGGCGGGACAATTTGAACGAACCTTAATTATTGCAGATGAGGAGTCCTCTGTCAGTTATCTTGAAGGCTGCACAGCGCCACAGCGTGATGAAAATCAACTGCACGCGGCAATTGTGGAAATTGTGGTTAAGGATAGAGCTAATGTAAAATATTCCACCGTTCAAAACTGGTATCCTGGTGACAAAAATGGTAAGGGTGGCGTGTATAATTTGGTGACTAAGCGTGGTTTGGTGATGAACGATGCTAAATTGTCATGGACGCAGGTTGAAACTGGATCGGCCATCACATGGAAATACCCAAGTTGTATTTTGAAGGGTGATAATGCCGTTGGAGAGTTTTATTCAGTCGCATTAACAAATAACCATCAACAGGCCGATACGGGGACCAAGATGATCCATCTTGGGAAAAATACAACGTCCACAATTATTTCAAAAGGTATTTCGGCGGGCTTTAGCTCCAATACTTATCGTGGCTTGGTGAAAATGTCTCCTGGAGCCGAAAATGCGAAAAATGTTAGCAAATGCGATAGTTTGTTGATTGGGGATAGATGCGGCGCACATACAATTCCCGTAATGCAGTGTGCCAATGAAACAGCCACAATTGAACATGAGGCGACAACAAGCAAAATCAGTGAGGAACAATTGTTTTATACAATGCAACGTGGGCTCTCAGCGGAAGAGGCAGTTGGATTGATTGTAAACGGTTTTTGTCGGGAAATTATGCAAAAATTACCGCTTGAATTTGCAATAGAGACGCAAAAATTAATTGGTATTCAATTAGAAGGATCCGTGGGATAAGGAGGGAAAATGGCAGCATTATTAGAAATTAAAAATTTACATGCCAAAGTGGGAAATAAAGAGATTTTAAAGGGCTTAAATCTTGTAATTGAGGCTGGTGAGGTGCATGCAATTATGGGGCCAAATGGATGTGGTAAAAGCACGCTGTCTGCTGTTATTACGGGGCATCCCTCTTATGTTGTGACAGAAGGCAAGGTTTTGTTTAAAGGAAAAGATCTACTTAAAATGACCCCAGATGAAAGAGCAAATGCTGGTGTGTTTTTGGCGTTTCAACATCCTATTGAATTGCCAGGTGTTGGGTTGGCCCAGTTTTTAAAAACAGCTTTAAATGCTAAGCGCAAATTTGAAGGTAAGGAATCAATGGATGCTGTGGCATTTATGAAGTATATGAATGTACGTGCAACGGCCTTAGGCATTTCAAACGAGATGTTAAAGCGTCCGGTTAATGTTGGTTTTTCTGGCGGCGAAAAGAAGCGTTTGGAAACTTTCCAAATGGCCATGTTGGAACCTGATTTTTGTATTTTGGATGAAATGGATTCTGGTTTGGATGTGGATGCCTTAAAGGTTGTTGGGCAGGGGGTATCCGTGATGCGTGATGCCAAACGAAGTTTTATGATTATCACACACCACGATGATTTGTTGCAATATGTAAAACCTGATAAAGTTTCCATTATGCGGGATGGTGTGATTATCAAAACAGCTGGGGCTGAGTTGGTGAAGGAAGTGGAGGCATCTGGTTATGACAAATTCTAATCCATTTTTGATTCACGCACAGGACCAGGTGGTCGTCAAAAATCCAGATGAAAAATCTTGGGTTTTTGAGGTGGGTAAAAATGGAAATTTATGGGTCGATTTTTTGCAAATGACAGACGATTTGGATGTGTTGGTCAGTCTTCAGGGAGAGGCGGCAAAATGCAAAATAAATTGTGCATATTTAACAAATAAAAACAATAACTTAAACATAAATATTAAAGTATTACACAAACATAAAAAAACAACCTCTGAACAGTATATTCGGGGCATTGTGACAGATGAAAGTGCCGTTTCATTTAAAGGGATTATTGAGATTCCAAAATCCAGTCAAAAATGTGATGGTCGACAACATCATCGTGGACTGATTTTATCCCCAAAAGCAAAAATTGAGGCCACCCCGCAATTGGAAATTTGGGCGGACGATGTAATATGTTCTCACGGGTCGGCGGTGGGGCCTTTGGATCAAAATCAAATGTTCTATTTGCAGACAAGAGGAATCCCCGAAAACGAGGCAAGGAAAATTTTGTTATCTTCTTTCTTGGGGGACTTGATGCCAGATGAATTTTCTGATACAATTCAAAAATGGATGGATGAAAATGCTTAAAAAAGATTTCAAAATTTTTGAAAAAGATTATGTGTATTTGGATTCTGCTGCTTCTGCACAAAAACCGCAGAAGGTGTTGGATAAGTTGCTATCCTTTTATCAGAGTGATTATGCCAATGTCCATCGTGGGTCGTGTGAGTTAGCATTAAAGGCAACTAAGCTATATGAAGAGGCACGCCAAACGGTGGCTGATTTCATCCGTGCCGATTCAAAGGAAATTGTCTTTACCAAGGGGGCGACGGAGGCGATTAATTTGGTGGCGGCAAGCTATGCCCAAACATTAAAAAAAGGTGACGAGGTGTTGGTGTGTATTGCGGAACACCATGCCAACTTTGTTCCGTGGCAACAGGCCTGTATCCTTTCTGGTGCGACTTTTAAAACTTTTAATGTGTTGGATGATGGTCGATGGGATTTAAATGATTTTGAAAAGCAATTGACTAAGCGCACAAAAGTTGTGGCTGTGGCTCAGCTTTCTAATGTGTTGGGTGTTGTAAATCCTGTGGAAAAAGTGGTGAAATTAGCACACAAAGTTGGTGCAAAAGTAATGCTGGATGTGGCGCAAAGTATTGCTCACATGTCTGTGGATGTTAAGACATTAGATTGCGATTATATGGCATTTTCTGGCCATAAAATTTATGGTCCAAATGGAATCGGTGTTTTGTATGGAAAGTGCAAGGCATTGAATGAATTGAAACCTTATCAGTTCGGCGGCGATATGGTGGACACGGTGCGTGTTGAGAAAACGACTTTTGCCGACGTGCCCGCTCGTTTTGAGGCGGGAACGCCACCTATTGCCAATGCTGTTGGTTTGGCTGAGGCATTGAAGTATGTTAACAAAATAGGTTTTGCAAAAATTCAAAAAGAAGAAAATGGTGTCTTTGCCACTTTGATTAAAGGATTAAAGCAAATTAAGAATGTTGAATTTTTGGGCAATCCAGATTTAAAAACAGGTTTGGTTGCTTTTAATGTTAAGGGAATTCATGCCGATGATTTGAATCTCATTTTAGCCAAAGAAAATGTGTGTGTACGGGTGGGGCACCATTGTGCAATGCCATTGCATGCCCGTTTTGGTGTGAAGGCAAGCTTGCGTGTTTCATTGGGGCTTTATAATGATTCAAAAGATATTGAGAAGTTTTTAAAGGCGCTTAAAAAAGCAATAGGATTTTTCAAATGACAGAAGAATTGCAGGCACCAACACCGATTGAATTAAACTATACCGCCAAGGCTGGAACTCCTTTGCCCAAGGGAGCCAAACGTGCTTCACATGAAGATATAATCGGCGCGTTGAAGTCTGTGCAAGATCCAGAATTGATGTTGAATGTGTTTGATTTAGGGCTTGTTTATAATGTGGATCAAAAAGAAAATGGGGATGTGGATGTTTTGATGACGTTGACATCGCCAACTTGCCCCATGGGAGACGAGATGATTCAAATGGCGGCACAGGCGGTTTCATCTGTGGTTGGTGTCGGTGTTGTTACAGTAAATTTAACATTTGATCCGCCATGGACAACAGACATGTTGTCCGAAGAAATCAAGCTGATGATGGGAATTTAATTTTTTTCAGCCTCTGTTGCTTGTGTGCTGGCTAAAGCTATAATGACATCTAAAATATTGTGCTGAATTTTGGGGTCTTTAATTTTTGTATAAGCACGCAAAAGAGTTGCCACATCTCGTCGCAACAAAGTATCCATGTCAAATTCGGAAATTTCTTCTGATAATTCAGGATGTGCATAGATTTTGCGGGGACTTTGGTCAACGGTTTGCGTGTCGATATCCTGATAAAAGAAATCCACATTAACACCTAAAACTTGTGCTAGGTCCCACAAACGACTGGCGCCAATACGATTTGATCCGCGTTCGTATTTTTGTACTTGCTGAAAGGTAATCCCAAGCTCGGCAGCCAACCTTTCTTGGCTCATGCCCAGCAAAGTACGGCGCATACGCACGCGCGAGCCAACGTATAAATCAATTGGATTTGGGGTGCCATCAGATAAGCGTCCACGAACGGTGCCATTAACGGATTTTTTTCTCATAAAGTCCTCCTTGTTTATTGCAACCATTAGTTTAACTTAATAAAATAGTATTGTCAACAAAAAAATGAAAAAGATTTATTTTCTTAAAACTGCCAGCAATTCTATGTGGTTGGAATAAGTAAATTGATCGATAGGAATTATTTTCTGTATATGCCAACCGACGTCAATTAACAGCTTCATATCGCGTGCCGCCGTTTTGGGGTTGCAGGAAATCATGATGATATTAGGAATATTTGCCTGCGCCAGTTGTTGCACCTGAGCCAAAGCACCGGCACGAGGGGGATCCAACACCGCCAAATCAATGCCGTTCAATTCGTCAGCAATTAAGGGATTTCGAAAAAGATCGCGCTGGTTGCCGTTAACCCCCAGGGCATGGACACTGTTGGAATTATCATATCCCATAACGCTTAAGCCTTTTTCAATTAAGGGCTTTGTAAATGTGCCTTTTCCACAGAACAAATCCACGGCTTTTTTGGCATCGCCCACATTTTCCAACATCAAGCGGATCAGAGTATTTTCTCCCTCTTGGCTTGGTTGAGCAAAGCTGTCCGCTGTGGCGGGTAGGGGTGTTTTTTCAAAAATTGGTGTGTCATTGTAAATAACGCGTGCAATGGAGGATTCTTGATTTAATGTGCTTAAAAGTTCTAACTCAGCCAATTTGGGCATACCTTTTTTGTCTTTAACGTGAATGTCCAAGCCCGATGGTGTGTCCAAAACAAAGCAATCGCCGGATGATTTAAGCTGGGCAATCGTTTGTTTTAAGATAGGGATGGCCGCGTTAATGGCCAGCGTTAATAAAGGGCAGGCGGTGATGTCAACAATCTTGTGGCTCTTCATTTCGTTATAGCCAAAGTGGGGTCCCATGAAAGCAAAACTGGCGCGCCGGCGGGTGCCCGTTGGAATCAGGACCATGGGGGACAATTGGACATCAAGGCCGACATCGCGAAAGGCGTGCAGGATGAAACTTTCCTTTTTGGCAATATAATCTTGTTGGCTGAGGTCTTGCCACACGCAGCCACCACATCTGCCGAAATAAGGACATTTTTCTTTTAACATGCCCCTATTATAGCATAATTTTTTTGAAATGTCATGTTAATTATTTGTGTTCGGCGCACAAAGAGCAGGCCTGGCTGTAGTTCTTGAGTATTTGTTTACCCGATGCCAACCACCGGTTGACACTCCGCAAACCGCAAAAGCCGTTTCTCCGCTATTATCATCTCCGGGCAAGGCCAACCATGGGTATCCATTGATGCCAGACATGTTGTACATATTGCTATTTATGCTAAGTGTACAATTGCTATTGTAGGCTAAAGTTGCATCGCCAAAAGCATCTTGAAAAGTGGCAAGATGCATGCCGTTTGCTTTACACCATGCGAAAGCACTCCACCAGTTCATAGAAGCGGTTGATTTGCAAAGGGTTAATGAATTTATGGTGGTGTTAAACGTTGTTCCACCAGTACAGCCTGCATAGGCGGAAGTTGATGACATCGCAAGAGTAAGTCCAATTAAGACAAATAATTTTTTCATGAAATCCCTCCTTTTGCGTTGTTTTGACGCAAGAAAAACATGCACTTTAAACGACCGTTTTTGTCGCCTAATACTTTGATACAATAAAAAAACAGGTAAGTCAATAAAAAAAGTATCTGTTTTTTTATTTTTTTCATTTTTCCCCATGCATTTTAAACGGTCGTTTAAAGTAAATGCCTAAAATCAATGCTTATCTAAGGAGTTTTAAATGAAAAAAATTTCTATTCTGATGTCCTTGCTTTTAATCTTTTCAAGCCCAATACATGCAACTTGTGAAGGCGGAACTGAGTACACAAACAACAATGTAAAATTTTGTGTATCTAATAAGACAATGAATTACTGGTCCGCCCATGCTTGGTGTAACGCCAATGGTATGCATTTAGCAACTTGGATGGAAATGTGTCGTATGAAGTCCGATGAAAGTTTGAATTGTTACCACAGATTGGCCAATGCAGCTTATCCTGCAGGTTTAGCAGATCCCGTTGGAACAACGTTACGTGCATATATTGAGGTAAACGGTAGTTACACATACTACAAAACTGCCGATCGTGTGTGGACAGGCTCAAAAGCTCTTTGCGCTCCAAATAGTCAATAATTTTTTCATTTTTCCCCATGCATTTTAAACGGTCGTTTAAAGTGCATGTTTTTCTTTCGTCAAAACAACGCAAAAGGAGGGATTTCATGAAAAAATCTGTATTGTTGTTTGCGGGGGCTTGTTTGCTTTGTTCTTCGCTTGCCCACGCCACATGTACCGGTGGAACGGAATATATGGGAAAAGTAAATACAACACAACGTTTATGTATGTCATCTGCATCTTCAGCTTCATTTATGAATTGGTGGAGCGCTTTTGCATGGTGTAACGCCAATGGTATGCGTTTAGCAAGATATGAAGACGTATGCACTGGCGGAAGTATGTCATTTGTTAATAATTCAGCTCGTTGTGGTAATATCAGCAGTTATTCTGCTATTACGGGTATTTGGTTGGCGGATGCAAATGAAAATGGCACTCAGGCACTTCAAGTTGGTGGAAGATGTGATCTTGGTTGTAGTATTTGGTGGTCAAATCGAAGCGCCACAGCAAGAGCGATTTGCGTTGATAACCATGACTAAATTAACTTAATGATTATACGGGCAGCTGCCTGAGGCGGCGTTTTGGGCGATGCATGTGCCATACAGGACATCGCTGGCGCCGTTCGTAAGCTCGGTGCAAGCTGTATTTGTCGCCCATTTCAGATAACAATATTCACCAGATTGGCAATAAGTTTTTTCTTCCATGGTGATTTCTGGAACGCAGGTTGTATTGACCGTTGTCATGCCTTGGCACACACCATAAAGCGTTGTTGCACTATTACCGGCGGGGGTGCTGCACCCTTGGTCTGTGTAGTACAAATAACAATATTGTCCGGCGGTATCGCAACCTGACGATGTGTAAGTAAGTTCTGGCACACAGGTTGTATTTACCGTTGTCATGGCGTTGCACACACCATGTAATGTGCCGGTGGAACCATTTTGAACCGCATGATTTGTGGCATCGCAATCAGCATCTGTATAAGCCACATAACAATATTCACCAGAATCTGCACAACCGGTTGTGGTGACATCCGTGACCTCTGTGCCGCCGGCATTATAGGTCAAGGTAACCGTGCAATCGCTATGAGGGGCTTTTTGTTCAAAAGTCCATTGACATGTCGCTTTGGGCGCGAACTGATGAAATTCCCAACTGCATGTTCCATCGGAACAAGTGCCGGGTTCTGAACCACACTGTAATTCTTTGTCACAACACCAATCAATGGCGTCGTCTCCTTCGCCAATCCCACAACGATCTTGTGTTTCTTGCTTACAATTTGCGGTACAGCCATCGCCTTGTTCGTTGGGCTGTTGATAATCCGGGCAGGGCACACATTCGCCGTTATTACACCACCCGTTATCGCAGTCGGCAGCGGTTCGGCATCCAGTATCGTCTCCCGATTCGTCAGACATCCCATTGGCGTCAAATAAAATGACAATATCTTGGTTTTGATCACCACAGGTGGTTAGTTCGTTTGCGCTAGCCGAACAGGTGTTTCCCGCAACAGCATTATAAAATTTAACTTCTCCCATTCCCGTGTATTGTAATAACTCTTTACAGACAGAAGGTTGGACATCTTGCACTTTCACAAGAGGTTGCTGGTTGGCATTTATACATTTTTGAATTGTTTTATCGGAAAGAGGGGTAAAGCCAGCGTCTTGCCATGGAGACTCCGATGCCATAGGATCTGTAATTAACGAAGTATGTGCTAAACGTCCATCTTTTATAATTTGATTTGCTTTCGTCTTGTTCATGGCCATTTGGATGCCATAAATCGCTGCAATGCCCAACAATCCCATAATTGCCAACATGCCCAGCATTTCCACCATGCTGCGGCCAGAATCTGTGCATCTGTCATTCTGAACAAGCACAGCGCGTTTCAGAATTTCTTTATTATGATAAGATCCTGAAACCGGTTCAGGATGACCTGGGTGTTGTTTTGGTTGCATCTTCCCTCACTTTTCTTCCTTTATAACATACTGATTTTTATTTCGCAAGTATTTTTTTATTGCAATTCGTTTTTTTATATTATATAATAGAGAGGCTTTGATCCTGATGACACAGGGGAGCATAAGGGAAGAACGGCCTGACGGCTCAGTAGAACCCTTCGGGAGCGCCCGTTACAGCGTGTTTAAGGGGGTTCATGTGACCCTGAAGCAAGGTGGCACAGCGGACGAAATCCGCCCTTGCACTTAACAAAAAGAAAAGGATAAAAAATGCAAAATTATAGAACAAAACTCTGCGGCCAATTGCGCGCAAGCAATGCCGGCGAAACAGTTGTCTTGGCTGGTTGGATTCAAACCAAACGTGACCATGGAAACCTGTTGTTTGTGGATTTGCGCGATAATGATGGTGTGACGCAGTGCGTGGTGGACACTTCCAGTCCGTGCTTTGGCACTTTGGAAAAAGCGCGTCCGGAATCTGTCGTTCGTATTGAAGGTAAAGTGTTAACAAGAACACCCGAAACCGTCAATCCCAAAATGTCAACCGGCGAAATCGAAGTTGGTGTGGAAAAGGTGGATGTGCTGGGGGAAGCCCAGGTGTTACCGTTTTTAATTACCGCGGATTCAGCGGATTTAAGCGAAGAGCAACGGTTGACTTATCGCTTTTTGGATTTGCGCCGGACAAAACCACATGCGAACATTTTAATGCGTAACCGTTTGAACAAATTTGTGCGCGATAAGATGTGGGAAATGGGATTTACAGAATTTCAAACACCAATTTTAACATCCTCCAGTCCGGAAGGTGCGCGTGACTATTTGGTGCCAAGTCGAGTGCACAAAGGCGAATTTTATGCCTTGCCACAATCCCCACAGCAATTTAAACAGCTGTTGATGGTGGCGGGATTTGACCGCTATTTCCAATTGGCGCCATGCTTCAGAGACGAGGATTCTCGTGCTGATCGTTCGCCTGGTGAATTTTATCAGATTGACTGGGAAATGTCGTTTGTGACGCAGGATGAAATCATGGAAGTTGGGGAGAAGCTGATTAGTGCTATCTTTAAAGAATTTGCACCAGAAGCAGCTTCTTCGGTGGCTCCGTTCCCGCGTATTCCGTTTGATGAAGCGATGAAAACGTACGGTACAGATAAGCCGGATTTGCGTAACCCACTTAAGATTGTGGATGTGTCGGAAGTATTCGCGGGATCTGAATTCGGAATCTTTGCAAATGCTGTTGCCGAAGGTGGCTTTGTGCGTGCAATTAAAGCGCCAAAGACCGAAGATCGTCCACGCAGTTGGTTTGATAAACTGAACGCCTTTGCCGTTGAAAATGAAATGGGCGGTTTGGGATATATTGTCCGCGCGGCCGATGGTAACAAAGGCCCAATTGCCAAAAAGTTGGATGATGCCCGTTTGGCCAAACTGTTTGAATTAACTGAATTAGAGCAGGGCGACAGCGTGTTCTTTATCTGCGGTAAGGGCGATAAAGCAGCCTTGTTTGCTGGTAAAGTGCGCAACTTACTTGGTCACGAGTTGGATTTGTTTGAAAAGAACGCATATCGATTCTGTTGGGTGGTGGATTTCCCATTCTATGAACAGGATCCTGAAACGGGCAAACCGATGTTTAGCCATAACCCATTCTCTATGCCTCAGGGTGAGTTGGAAGCATTGACAACTAATGATCCTTTAACCATCAAGGCCTATCAGTTTGATATGGTGGGTAATGGTTTGGAAATGTTGTCAGGTGCGATCCGTAACCATAGACCAGACGTTATGTATAAAGCGTTTGAAATTGCTGGTTACGGCCCCGAAGTGGTAGAAGCCAAGTTTGGCGGCATGTTGAATGCCTTCAAGTATGGTGCTCCGCCACATGGTGGTGCAGCGTTTGGTTTTGACCGCATTGTGATGATGTTGGAAAACGAAGAATTCATTCGCGAAGTGATTGCATTCCCGTTCAACCAACAAGCACAGGATTTGTTGATGCATGCACCGTCACCGGTAACGGAGACTCAGCTACGCGAAGTGCATATCAAATTGCGCTAAAACTGAAAAAAAGAGTCCCGCCCATTCGGACGGGGCTTTTTTTATTGACAAAAGTTTTCTTTTTAATTATAATGCCGACCAAACAAAAGGAGTGCACATGACTTTTTATATAGATTTTATCGCAGATTATGGGGCCAAAACGGGAATAGATGATTTGGCCTTTTCAGAGGTGGATCGCCGTTTAATAGAAGAATTTGACATGCGCAATTTGGGTTTTCCTTTTGTAAAAAATATGTGTGTGAATCCTTTTAATACAATAGAAACTGGCTTTGTTGTGGCTCAGTTAGCCCATAATTCTAAGTTGGGTGCATCTCATATCGTATACCACAATACAGCGCCGCGAAAGGATGAATTGTCTGCCAGAATGAATAATGCAGGTGAGTTTTTAGCGGTTGCGGAATTACCTAATGGTGTGCGTGTGATTGGGGCGTATAGTGGCTACTCCTTCTCATTTTTAGGGGCAAAAGTTTACAAAGTTAAATGTGCCACGGATGGCTCTCAATTTAGATCGCGGGATGTTTTTCCGCCATGTGTGGCTTCTTTGGCAAAACATGCTGGTCAACCTTTGCAATCATGGGAATTGTTGGGTGAGGAGGTGTTGCTTGTACCGCCGGTGCCTGAAAATATTATTTGTTCTATTGATGGCTATGGCAATATCAAGACCAATGTACATTTGATGGGAACAGCGCGAATTGCGGAAATTAACGGTATTCCAATGAGCTTATCTACGGGGACGGGAATCTTTTCAGTTCCAGATGGCAGCTTAATTATGGCGCCAGGTTCTTCTGGTTGGAACGGAAATCATTGTGCGGAAATTTGTTTGCGAGGGGGATCAGCGGCAGAAATGTTTGGTAATCCTAAGCCGGGCGACCGAGTAATTGTTAGGTAACCCCACTTATAAACTCTGTAGCATCTATTTTTAAAAAAATTAAAAAAGTGCTTGCATTTTATTTTGAAATACTGTAATATAAAATCCGTTCTCGTGATTGCGGGGTTGTAGCTCAGCTGGTTAGAGCGTCTGCCTGTCACGCAGAAGGTCGAGGGTTCGAGCCCCTTCAATCCCGCCATTTATTGAAATAAGCCCTTCTTGTGAAGGGTTTTTTAGTTGTGAATTTCAATTCCAACAACGCCGTATTGTTGTTGCTTTTCTGACGAATAGAATTGTTGCATTGTATTTACAAGATCTTCTGGAGAATTAAATCCAGCTTGTTGTGGATGAATTAAAGCACATAAAGATGTAAAATCAGTGGCACGATGTAGAGCCGTTACCCTTGTGACGAAAGTATCATCTGGGTTTGATAGGTCGGAAAATTGAATGGCGTCTCCCACTTGAATCTGTTGGCGTTTTTCATCATAAAGACGTAACTCAATTGTTTTTACGCCATCTTTTAGTAAATTATAGTATTTTGTTTGAACTTTCATATAGTGCATATTTTCTCCTTGCAATAGACAAATAAAGCTGTTATAATGCATTATAAAGGAACCAGTAAGAAATGCAAATAAAAAGTTATTTTGGTTATCACGAGGAACATAAGGGCCTTTATCGTACGCTGTTTACAATGACACAGCCGGTGGGAGAGGTGTACGATAACTATGCAGACTGGTTCAAAAGAGTCTTTGTTCCGGGTTTAAAAAAAGGTGAACGTGGTTATATAGTTGCTAAAGAAGAAAAGGGGAAAGTTGTTGGGTGTGCTTTGCTGAAAGATACGCCAAATGAGAAAAAAATTTGCACATTGTTTGTGCGATCAGATTGGCGAGGACGAGGTGTTGGAACGGAGTTAATGAAGTCCTGTTTGAAAGCGCTGGGACCTAAGCCGTTGTTAACAGTTTCACATAAAAATTTTCCTCAATTTAAACCATTGCTGCAACGTTTTGGCTTTGAATTATCTTCTAAAAGGCGTGTCAAAGATCGTATTGAGTATTGCTTTAATGATCAAAGGGCTGAAGTAATCGAACGCGGATTAATTCCTGTTTTAATCCAGCGTATACGTCAGCTACGGCACAAATAAATAACTTGACAAGTTCTTCATTTTTTGCTATGCTGATCGATGGTTGAGGGAAACATATATCTAGGAGTTTTTAATATGCGTCCACTCTATTTAACAAAAGAAAAAATTGGTGATAAGCAATTTAAGATCACCCTGTCGGATAAATATAAGTCTAAAGTAAATCCCAAAGAAGAATCCACAGCTTTTGAATTAACCCTTGATCATGGTAAACTCAAGAAAATTGATGTTGCTTATAATGGTGTTAAAAAGATGAGTATGGATTTCTTTAAAGGTCCTATGGGCGAAGCAATGAATTATCATTTGTTGGACGAAGGATTGGATTTGTCTGAACAATTAAGATTGGGTATCGTGAGATATTTGCAACCAGGATTGCATTATTTAGCCCGAATTGTTGATGATTACACATATCCCAAAATCTATCATTCTTATCCCGATGGTGCTGGGGTTTGCATGTTTTATGATCCATATGATTCGAAACATCCATTAATGATTGGCTTAAGTAATCCAGGTTTAAGAGAAGAAGATTCACGCCATGCTTTCTTTACTTTTGCGGATGACGGACTTTGTATCGTTCGTCCTCAAGATCGTTCCGACATATTAAATGTAAAAGTTGAGGAAGCGAAGAAAGATCAGAAACCAGAAGTACAGAAACAAGATACATTAAAAATGAAAAAAATGGCTATCTTTTCCGAATTGGATCGGTTAACGCCATCTCAACAACGGGATGTGTTGGATACAGTTGAAGCGAAACTTGCGCTGTATCGTAAACCTTATGGTAAGGAATAAGATTAAAGCCAAAGAAAATCCCTCAAGTAACTGAGGGATTTTTTTGTTGCCCTTTTGATAAAAACATAATATGATATAAGAAATTAACAAGGGAAGCTGTATGCGTTCACATTGGGGATCAAAGTTAGGTTTTATTTTAGCGACAGCTGGTTCAGCTGTGGGGTTGGGTAATATTTGGCGTTTCCCGTATTTGATTGCTCAAAATGGCGGGGGAGCGTTCTTGTTGGTGTATTTATTGTGTGTTGCGTTGTTAGGGTATTTTTTACTGACCGCAAAGATTACTTTTGGTCGCATCGCCGAAACGAATTTTGTACATGGATTTGAAAAAGTAACAGATGGCCATGTATCTCGTTGGTGGGGAAGAGTTGGTGGATCTTTAACATTATTCAATATCTTTTTTGTGGCCGCTGTTTATGTGGTTGTCATTGGTTGGACTTTATCTTATGTTGTTGCATCAGGTAAAAATCTGGTAGGAATTGCTCCCGTAGTCATAGATAAAAATTTATTCGGTGCCTTAACTTCATCGTTTGGTATGCAATTGTTTTGGGGTGCTTTATGTATTGTGTCGGCCTTTGTGATTTTGACGCACGGCGTTAAAGGGGGAATAGAAAAGGCCTCTCTTTACCTGATGCCGTTTTTGTTTGTACTGCTGATTTTTATGGTTGTATGGATGTTTATGGTGCCGGGCTCGGAAAAAGGATTGTTATATTTAATCAAGCCTAATTGGGCGGATTTGGGAATCACAAGCACAGGTTTTAATTTGCATAAATTGGCACACACAGCCTTGTTGGCTTTGGGGCAGGCGATATACTCTTTGTCGTTGGGGTTGGGCGTGTGCTTTATCTATGGATCGTATTTAAATCCTGAAACAGATATTAAAAAATCTGCATTATGGGTTGTTGTTTTGGATACATTGGTGGCGGTTTTAGCTTCCATGATTGTTGTGCCTGCTGTGTTCGCTTTTGGTTTGGAATCCAATCAAGGCCCGACATTAAGTTTTGTCACGTTGCCATTTGTCTTTAACCAAATGGTGGGTGGTAAAGTGTTTATGTTTGTTTTCTTTTTGTTGTTGTTTGTGGCTGCATTGACATCACTAATTTCGATTTATGAGCCCGCTATTAATTTGCTGATTGAACGTAAACATATGTCGCGGTGGAAGGCGTGTTTGTGTGCCGCTGGTATCAATTTGATTTTAAGCATGATTGTCTTAGCATCGTTTACAGGGCACCTGGATTGGACGATT
The DNA here is from genome assembly GCA_017412085.1 of Alphaproteobacteria bacterium. Classification (GTDB taxonomy): domain Bacteria; phylum Pseudomonadota; class Alphaproteobacteria; order CAAHEQ01; family UBA3637; genus UBA3637. Next base: position 114,903 of record JAFPYS010000019.1, on the reverse strand, counting down.
TTAGGGAAGAATTTGTTTGATTTTGCTGACCACCTGACAGGTACATATACGATGGGGTTAATGGTGCTGGTTTATTGTGTGTTTATGGGGTGGAAAATTTGGCCACAAATCAGCGATAACTTGGGTATAAAAAACAAAATATTTAAACAATATTTTTCTTTTGTTATTAAATGGTTATCACCAATAGTTTTAGTATTACTTTTTGTTATGGCATAGGAGGAAAAATGACGAAATTACCAATTGAAAAAGGGGTGCGTTTTAAGGGGTATGAAGATGAGTTGCAAGGGGTCAAAATTGGCGCTGCATTTTTGTTAAAAGAAATCAATTCATGTGGTCCCAAAGATACCATGCATTTGCATCAAGAATTATTACCCAAATTATTTCGTAAGTTGGGGAAAAATACATGGTTTGAACTGCCTATGAATGTCGATTATGGTCAAGCCACCGAAATTGGTGATAATTGCTATTTTAACCACCATCTTTCGATCGGTGATGGCGCATTAGTAAAAATAGGGAATGGTGTTATTGTTGGGCCATATGTTGGTTTTTATACAGCAGCACATCCACTGGATTCTGAAGAGCGTGCAGAAGGTTGGCAGACCGCTGAACCGATAGAAGTGGGTGACAATGTTTGGATTGGAGCAAATGTGACAATTTTAGGTGGTGTCAAAATTGGTAAAAATTCAGTCATTGGTGCGGGCAGTCTTGTGACCAAAGACATCCCCGAAAATACTTTGGCTTATGGCGTGCCGGCCAAACCTGTCAAACAAATAAAATAAGGAGGAAAAATGAAGTTATCTAACTCGATCCAAATGATGAATAATGATGTTTGTTTTGAAACCGAGGACAAGCGGCGTTTTCGTTTGCGCGCGGCGGCGATTATTATTGAGGACGGATGTGTTTTGTTTGCCACCAATGATTCCGAAGGCTATTACTATTCCATCGGAGGCGGTGTTAATTTGGGCGAAACAATGGAAGAAGCCGTCTTGCGTGAGGTTTATGAGGAAACAGGTATTCATTACGAAATTGACCGGTTGGCGTACGTATGGGAAAACTTTTTCAAGCGCAATGATGGAATGTTAAGCGGTTTGGCATGCCATGAAATTACGTTCTTTTTCTTGATGAAATCGCGCGGAACACAACAATTGGACAGCCATAGTAAAACATTGAATAACACCTTGGAAGAACGCATGTGTTGGTTGCCAATAGATAAGCTGAGTGATTATGAAGCTTATCCCCAATTTTTCGCGGAAAAATTAAAGGACATGAAACCCTATCCAGAACACATTGTCACGCACCAAAAATAACTTGACTTTTAGCGTAGAATTTGCTATGCTCTTTCCCGGTTGAGGGTAATATGGTAAAGGAGTTTTTATGAATCCGATGAATTTGAAGGTTCAGGCCAATCAAGCCCGTTATTATCTTGAGCGCGTTTTCAAAATGGTTGCCTATTTTTATAGTCCGACATGGATAATTCAAATGCCATGGGAATCGGAGGTTCAATATGCGCGTTGTGATGATAAATTTCCCGCCGATTCTGTAGCGCATCAGTATGCTACAGTTGTTTATATACTGCGCAATGGTGCTTCGTACAAAGAGGCGATTCTGTGGGCAAAGGATGTGTTTGCTCATTATCCACCGAAGAATCCCAATAAGATTTTATTAACCCCCAAAATGACAGAACTTTTTACGTATTTGGCAAAATCTAAACAACTTGATGATTTTATGGATGAAGGCGAAATTCATGGACCACAAACAAGTCGTCGTACTTTGGCCAAAGAACAGGTGGAAAAGGTTGAGAATATTGCCAATGAAATGGATTATGAAGAGCGTGTTCAATATTTCAACGATTATTATCGCGTTTATGAAGCCATTCAAAATACTGTCCCTCACAAGGGCGGCGAGGCAAGATATGCCGACTTTTTGTTACAGACAATTCATCCCGCTGAATTGAATAAGGTATTACGTGAACATACTCCACAAGAGATAGCATCCGAGTTAAAAATTGAAGATCCAATGAATTTGACCCGTGGTGGAGATGGAAGCCAGGATAAATTAGCTACGAAATTGGGAAGAGATGGATCAAAACCGGTGCATTTATTTGTGCCAGCAAGCGATCGTGTATCCAAAACAGAAAAAAGTATGCATGGGGGTATTTTCTGGTGGCACCTGCGTATTCGTCGTAAATAATTTAAAGGAGAAAAATATGAAATATAAATGTTTAGTTTGTGGACAAGTTTTTGATGTGGCTGATGGTGAGACACCACAATGCCCTGTGTGTAAGGTAACTGGTGATAAGGTTGTCCCATATAAGGAAGAAGAAATGACATGGGCCGCTGAACATGCTATTGGTATTGCCAAAGGTGTGGATGCTGAAATTGTGGAAGGATTACGCAACAATTTTAATGGTGAATGTTCTGAAGTCGGCATGTACTTGGCCATGTCCCGTCAGGCCTTGCGTGAAGGTTATCCGGAAATCGCTATGGCGCTGGATAAAATCGCACATGAGGAAGCTGAACATGCTGCCCGTTTTGCGGAAATGTTGGGTGAATTAGTATCCGCTGACACCAAAGCCAATTTGGAAAAAATGTTGGCTGGTGAAAATGGTGCTTGCCATGGAAAGACCGCTATTGCCAAGAAGGCCAAGGAATTGAATTTGGATGCAATTCATGATTCTGTGCATGAAATGGCGCGTGATGAAGCCCGTCATGGTAAAGCATTAGAAGCTATGTTGAAACGTTATTTTTAAGGAGTAGATACAATGAGAAGCATGTCATTGAATGATAAGCAAAAGGTGAGTTTCCTCGTGCAATGGCCGAAGACGCTCTCAGAACAGTAAAAGCGTTAGAAAAAACATTTCGTCCGGAAGAGGATGATGAAGCGGAGGATCTTTCCGCATGGGATGCATCTATGGAGGCCGACTCCAACAAGAAAGATTTACGTGACATGTTGATTGACACTTGGGACAAAAATGGTATTGGGGTGCATCCAATGTTACATACCGGTTCTGATGAATTAGGGTTGGCCAGGATGTGTCAAGGGTTGAATCACATTAGCCCCAAAGTAATGATGAAGATGTTCCATGACGAACCAGGATATGGAATTCAGGTCAATCCACGTTTGTATAAAAAATATTTTATTTATACTGCCGCGCTACACGAATACGAATTTTGGAAAGCGTATATAGACACTGGGAATTTTTGGGGTGGTTTGAAGTCTTTTGAGATGGCATACTTTCTTAAATTGATTGGTAAAAATCAAAACGAAAAAATATCTTTTTTATCCGAAGATGAACGCGAAAACTATCGCAAGGTGTTTGTGGACGTTTATGATCAATTGCCCTCCGATTTGTTTGATGGAAGACCACGCTTTGATAAAATGCCTCAGGCATTGGGTTTGGCTATGGCAGATTCGGCCATTTTGATCAACAGCGTGAAAAAATATGGTCCTGAAAAAACAGCAAGAGGTGTTGCAGAATGGTTTGATGCTGAACGTGCGAAACACAAAAAAGAAGTCCGCAGAAAAGTGGGCCTTGTTGCGGGCATCACGGGCGCTTCCGTGGCGTTGCCAACGGCCGTCTTTACACCGAATATGCCGATGGTTGGTCGTGGTCTTTTGGGCGCTGTGGCGGCGGTATCTGGTTGGTTGGCCCTTTATCAGCTGAAAAAACACGATGAAAACAAACAAGAGAAGGGTGAAAGCAACCTGGGCAAGGTGGCCGCGATTTTTGATAAATACAGCCCATCAAGATAAGAAGGTGCTGAAATGGAATCGCACAAACACACAAATTTCAATGATGAAAAAGATTGGATCCGCCATCAGATCAAGCTGCGGGAGGAAGAAATTAATGCCTTTCTAAAGGTGGAGGAACACGAATTTTCTGCGTGGGATTTGACCGAGGGTGCTAAGGCGGCCAGAAAAGAATTGCGCGAACGATTTTTGTTGGTTCGGCCAGATCATGGTTTTGGAAAAGTGTGTGGTGTTCCTGTTCCGGAATTGGGAATAGCAATATTACGTCGTGGAGTAAAATATGTTTGCCCTGAAAAAATCTTGAAAATGTTTGATGCAAGAGATGGTGAAGTTGATACAGAAGGTCATGTTAATTTAGATAAATATGCCGATTTTTGTGAAACACTTTATTCTTTGCATAGATGGAAGTATGCATTAAAATTTGATGATTTCTTTGATTCTTTGAATAATGGTTTAGACAGCAAAAAAGAATACAATTTCTTTGCCAAAATGATTAAGAAAAATCGGGAAGAAAAGGTGTCGTTTTTAACAGACGAGCAATACATGAAATATCGCAGGGTATTTGCAGAGCTATATGAACAATTGCCGTCAGAGCGTTTTGATAAAATGCCAGCACTGGTTGGTCTGGCCATGGCGGATCCATTGACCTTGATGGATAGCGTGAAAAAACATGGCATTCAAGAAACCGCGGCTGGTGTGGCACAATGGTTTAATGCTGAACATGAAAAGTTGAAAGACGCCGACAGAAAATCGTATGTGGCCGGTCTAGCTGTACGGGCATCTGGTGCTGCTATGGCTATACCAACTGCCCTATTTGCACCAAATCTGCCTATAATGGAGCGTGGTTTTTTGGGGTTTTGTGCCGCCCTGTCTGGTTTGATGACCTTTGAGAGATTACAAAAGCACAAAAAAGAAATGGAAAAGTTGGAACAACAAAAACAACTGGCCAAACCATTTGAAAGTCCTGTGGCGGTGACTTTGGCTAAATACGCACCAAAAGAACGATAAATATATCAGGGGGAGAGATGTTTAAAGATTTACAATTTCAAGGCAAATGGCGATCCTATCAACAGGCGATTTTGGACGATTTGGACAATCACATTGAAGACGAAAAATTACACATTGTGGCGGCCCCTGGCGCCGGCAAAACCATCTTGGGATTGGAGGTTTTGCGCCGTATTGCAAAACCTTGTTTGATTTTAACGCCGACAATCACGATTAAACATCAATGGGCATCCCGTTTAAAACAGGCCTTTTTGACCAACAAAAAGATTGCGGATGACATGATTTCCACAAATATCTTGGCGCCCAAAACAATCACCCTTTCAACCTATCAAGGATTGTTGGCGGGCTTAAGCGGTCAAGTGGAAAAGGATGTCAAAGAAGATTTAACGGACGAGGAAGTGTCCGCCTTGGAAGAGCAGGCGGAAAAGCGCGCTCAAAAATTGTCACGCTTAAACGAAGAAAAAGCGTTAAAGTTGGTCGAGATTTTAAAGAAAGCCAAGATCGAAGTGCTGTGTTTGGATGAAGCCCATCACCTGCGCAAAGAATGGTGGAAGGCTTTGGAATATTTGATGGAGCACATGAGCCTTAAAAAAACTGTGGCTTTAACGGCAACGCCTCCCTATGATGTGGATCGGCACGAATGGGATCGGTATGAAGCTTTATGTGGTCCCGTTGATGCCGAAATCAGCATCCCTGAGTTGGTGCAGGCTGGGGATTTATGTCCACATCAAGACTTGATTTACTTTGCTCATTTGCGCGAAGAAGAAAAACAAGCTTTGGCTCAGCATGAACAAGCGGCAAAAGCGTTTGTAGATGATTTTTTAAAAAACGAAGAATTTGGCGCGGCTGTTCAACAGCTTTCTTTTTGGAATAATCCAGATCCTTTTTTGGTGGAATTGTTTGATGATCCAGAATTTTATCTTGCTTTGTCAAGCTATTTAAAAACTCAAAAGAAAGAAATTGCCAAGCCATTTTTGGAAATTTTTCAGGCAACTGGCGAAGAGTTGCCTCGCTTGACATTACCAGAGATCGAACGTGTGTTAAATGGTTTAATTTTTAAACACGGGGAAAAGTATCCCGAATTGGCCGATCAAATTAACTCTCTGCATCAAAAAGCGGCCAAGGCAAACTTGATTGAAAACAAATCTGTGCAAATTCAAAATAATGCTTCGGTTGCACAAACATTGGCTCGCAGTCTCGGGAAATTAGACGCCATTGAGGAAATTGTAAAACGTGAGCATAGCCTGTTAGGAGCTGACTTGCGGATGGTAATTTTGGCCGATTTGATTAAGCATGATGCCTTTGAGACTAAGGTAGATGCTTTGGGTGTGGTACCGATTTTCAGACACTTGGAGGCACTTCATTTGCCAAAAGCCAGTATTGGTATTTTAACCGGACAAATTATCTTACTTCCAAAAAATGCGGAAAAACCTTTGGTCGATTTAATGGAAAAAGCCAATTTGAACAAGTCCGATGTAACTTTTTCATCCTTTAAATATTATCCAGATTATGTGACGGTTAAGCCAAAGGAAAAGGCAAAATCCAAGATTGTGGATTTAATTACAGACTTGTTTAATGGTGGTCATTTGACGATTATGGTTGGGACACAGGCTTTGTTGGGCGAAGGTTGGGATGCTCCAAGTATTAACTCGTTGGTGTTGTCTAGTGCCGTGGCATCTTATATGCTTTCAAACCAAATGCGGGGACGCGCCATCCGTGTCGATAAAAATCATCCGGATAAGATTTCGCATATTTGGCACCTGGCAAACATCAAAGTGTTTAATATTGTGGATAATTGGAAGGGAGAAGAGGGCGATATCGGTGGCGATTTTGAATCTTTAAGTCGTCGCTTTGCTGGTTATGAAGCGCCAAGCTTATTGCCGCCTTATGATATTACGAATGGGATGGATCGTTGTCTATGGGGAACAAAATCAACTAAATTAAAAGAAAAGAAATTGGACGAATTGAATGAAAAAGCACTTGCTTATACACGCGAGGAAACAAAAACAGCTTGGGAAAAAGGAATTGTAAAGGAATCAAAAGTCGGCATCGGGTCTGTTAAACAAGAACTGGACACAAATAATAAAGTAAAGACATTACCTTTTGTGGATGCTTATTTCACGATGCTTATCGCTTATGGATTCCTTGCTTATCAAGCCTGTAAGATCGCTTACGATAATATGGCGCCTTTGTGGGTATATGGATTAATTATCGCTGTATTTATAGTGGCTATGTTGATTCCGACTTGGAAAGTTCTAAGGGCGGGACGTCCTGAAAAAATGTTGGAACAAATCGGTCTTGTGATGTTAGAAAGTTTATATGAGATAGATGCCATTAACACGTCCCCAAAAGCAGCGTTGCTAAAGGTTAAAAAGATTCCAGGTGTTCATTATACAGTGAGTGCGATCGGCCTAAATCAAAAAGATAATCATGTCTTTATTAATGCCATGAAACAATTCTTGGATCCGATTGATAATCCTAGGTACTTGTTGGTGCGCCAAAATACAAATGTTAAATGGTGGCAACAAAAAGATTATCATGCTTTACCAGAGATTTTATCTGAAAACAAAGAAATGGCGAATATTTTTAAAAATAACTGGCAAAAACATATTGGTTATTGTAAAGTGATTTACACACGCAACGTAGAAGGTCGGGTGTTAATGTTAAAATCAAGGGCAAAAGCTTATTCCAGCATTCAAACAACCTATGCCGACAAGGTAAGTCGTTGGTCAAGTGTGCTGGATAAATTTGTATAGGAGGCAATATGACACATTATGTATATCGTACACAATTGGTTTGTTCTAAAGAAATCCATTTTGATATAGAAGATGGAAAGTTACATAATGTTCGTTTTTTAGGTGGATGTCCTGGTAATTTACTGGCGATTGGCAAACTAATCGAAGGCAAAGATGCTAAACAAGTGGCAGATGTTCTGCGTGGCAACGATTGCGCGGGGAAGGGCACATCTTGCGCGGATCAATTATCTAAGGCAATTGACCAAGCATTACGTCAATAATTTTACATACTACTGTATGCTTTTTTATACCTAGTCTCTTTTGAATAATTGAATGGTAATATTTTTAATACATTGAAATTTTTTAATAATTTTGAAATTTCATATTAAAATACATAAAATTATATTCATATTATATTTTTTTCTTGACTTAGTATAAAATGTATGTTTTAATCTTCTCCAAGAAAACACAACATAATGTGTTTTGATTTGAATCTATAAAGGGAAAACAAATGGCAAAATATTATATTGTCAGCGGAGGATTTGATCCCATTCATGAGGGGCATATTGAAATGATAAAGGCCTCGGCGGAGGCAAGTGATGGTGTAGTTGTTTTGGTTAATTCCGATGAATGGTTAATCCGTAAGAAGGGAAAAGCTTTTCAAAACTTCAATACACGAAAAACAATTTGCGAAAATTTAAAAGGAGTTATTTGTGCGTTAGGTTTTGATGATTCAGATAACTCGGCCAGTGATGGAATTCGTAAAGTGCGACAAATGTATCCCCATGATGTATTGGTATTCGCGAATGGGGGAGATCGAGGAAAAGAGAACATTCGCGAAGATGATGTATGTCAAGAATGTCATGTTGAAAAAGTCTTTGGTATTGGCGGTTCTCATAAGGCAAATTCATCTAGTTGGATTTTAAAGAAATGGAATCAGCAATGAAAAAAATCAAGCTTCTTTATGATATTGAGCAGTTATTAATGAGTGCGGGGCGAGAGACGGGGATTTGTCGTGTTTCTTTGGAAGTTTTGAAGCGTATTTCCAAACAAAAAGAGTATGAAGTTTACCCGATTGTTACGACAAAAAAAGGTGTCGATCCAGTAAAATATTTAGAAGACAAAGGACTTGGATATTTGGTTCCTAATATTGTCAGAATGCCGTACCTAAAAAAGACAACACAAAAATATAATCTTTATAAAAAAGCATATTGTTATTTTTTGACTCAAAAATACTTTCATGAATATATGAAGCAATTAAGGCAATATGATGAATACCTTAGTTTATTTTCTCCCATTTCTCCAATTATTTATAAAAGCCAGATTAAAACAAGAATGTTTATTCATGATTTAATTCCCTTGATTATGCCAGAAACCTGTTCTCCTGGTTTTGTAAAGAAGTATCGTTCCTGGATTAAACAAGTGAAAGCTGATGAAGTTATCTGTGTTTCTGATGCAACAAAGATTGATTTTTTTAAATTTCGACCCGATTATATCAATAAAAATACGAAAGTGGTATATTTAGCAGCTGATTCTAAATTTAAACCTTCAAAATCAAATGCTATTAAAGAAAAATATCATATCCCGACGCAAAAGTATTTTTTGGCGGTTTCAGACCACAATCCTAGAAAAAATTTTATACACATTTTAAATTCATTTGTAAAATTCTTAAATCAGATAGAAGCAAAGGATATTTCGTTGGTTTTTGCAGGCCCTAAAGGTCGTCATTATGAAAAATTACAAGAAAAAATTCAAAACTATCCTGAATACGCAAATAAGATTATCTGCACGGGTTTTGTTGCTGATTCAGACATGCCAGCACTTTATTCTGAAGCAACTGCTTTTCTTTATCCCAGTTTATACGAAGGCTTTGGGTTGCCTGTCTTAGAGGCGATGCAATGCGGTACGCCTGTTATCACATGCCACAATTCTTCCTTACCGGAAGTAGGGGGCGATGTCGCACTATATGTGCCAGAAACAGATGCAAAAAAGATGGCCCATGTCATGGGGGATTTATATAGTAATCCTTCAAAACGCCAGGAATTATCGCTAAAAGGTCTCCAGCGCGCGCAACAATTCACCTGGGATAAAACCACACAACAAATTTTCGATTTAAAGTAAAAGAGTAAAAATGAAAAAGAAAAAGCTACTGTATATTGGCCACGCCTATCACAATAAAACCAAATCAAATTTATTTTTATTATCTGTATTAGAAAAAAAATATACTGTAGATGTGTTTTCATTTGATCCATATAAGGATGAGATAAATTCCCATTTTGCTCCATTGAAAGGAAAACAATATGATATATTGGTCTTGTTGCAAATCATGCCTTCTTTAGAGAAACTAAAAAAACTTATTTCCTTTAAAAAAAGTGTTTTTTTCCCGATGTATGATGGTATTCCCAGTCGGAATAATCCTATTTGGTACGAATATCGTTTTACTCAAATTATTAATTTCAGCCGTACATTGCATGAAGAATTGAGTAAACTCGGTTTTTCTTCACACTATATCCAATATTTTCCAGAACCCTCTCAAAAAATAGGTAATATGGGGGATACAAAATCTGTTTTTTTCTGGCAAAGAATTACCCCAATAAACGTACTTCTTATTGAGAAGCTTTTGATGGGAAATTCAATCACTCGCTTACATATTCATAAGGCTTTAGACCCAGCTCATACTTTTATGGATCCCTCACCAGATTCAAAATGGAAGATAACTTATTCTGAATGGTTTAATACAAAAGAAGAAATGTTGCAAATACAACAGAAATCAGCAATTTATATTGCCCCCAGATTATACGAAGGGATTGGAATGAGCTTTTTGGAAGCAATGGCTATGGGGAGATGTGTGATTGCTCCAAATAATCCAACAATGAATGAATATATTACAAACGGTGTAAATGGCTATTTGTATGATCCCCAAAATCCACAACCAATTCAATTGGGGAATATCAGAAAAATTCAGGAAAATGCAATAAAATATATCCAAACTGGTTATGCCAAATGGTCCAAAGAAAGAACCAAAATACTGGATTGGATAGAGGAAAAAGCAATTGTTAATCAAAAAAGTATTCAATCCCATTTTGAAAAAATTTCCGATGTAACCACCTATAAATTATTTAATTTTTTGCCAATTATTAAAATCAGGGAAAAGCCAGGTAAAATAAAAATATATTTATTAGGATGTCTTTTATTGTTAAAAATAAAATTAAATAATCCCAATAGAAAAAAATCTAACTTTTTTGAAAAGATTTTGAAAAACGTTAATCGCATTCCGTTTAAACGCAATGTTGTATTGCTGATGGATAACATTTTTGAAGCAAATGCCAACATTCAAGATAATTTTACTTTTTTTAAATATCTATATGATCAAAAAAAATGGAAATTAGTTCCTTATTACATATTGAACTCGCAGTCACCATATCGTCAAGAATTAGCTCGAAAATATGGTAAACATGTTATCTTTTGGAATTCTGGGACTACTCCAACATGGCGTTTAAAATTGTGTTTTTTGTTTTTAGTACCTAGATTAAGATATGTTTTTGATAGTTTCCAAGCTATTACAGCTATTCCTTTTGGGTTTCATAATATTGTTAAAAATACATCTCATATGACCTCTATTTTTATGCAACATGGTGTTACTTTTTTTAAACCGGATTTCATTATGCCCAACGTTTATGGTAAAAACATCTTTGATAAAGTTTTGGTTTCTAATGATATGGAAAAACAATTATTTATTAAACGAGGGAATTTTAAAACTCAAGATATTATCAAAAATGGTTTGATGCGTTGGGATGGTATTCATAATTCTGCACTGGAGCAATCAGAAAAGTTTATTCTTATTTTCTTTACAACAAGACGTTATCTTTCCCAAATTCAAAATCTTAAAGATAGTCAATATGTAAGGAATATATGTGATATTTTGGATTGTATTAAGAAGAATGTTCATAATATCAAAATTAAAATAGCCCTTCATCATTCTGTTGCAGATCTTTTGTCTCCCGTTTTACAGAAAATGAATATTGATTTAGTTGGTGAAGATGATATTTTCAAAATAAAACAAATAGCATCTTTGTTAATAACGGATTATTCATCAATGTGTTTTGAATTCTTTTTCCAAGAAAAGCCTGTTCTTTTTTATTCGCTTAACGATGCAGAAGATTGTCAAAAATATGGACATGTTTTGGATGTCGTTGATCCATATTTAGGCAAAGAGAATTTATTACCCAATATTATTAAAAATAAAGAACACCTCATAAAAACTCTAGATTATTACGCAAAGAATCATTTTCAATTATCTGCTAAGGAGAAGGAACAGCAAAATTTATTCTTCTATTATAAATCCAGTTTTTGTGAACGATTGGAAAAATATTTAATTAATAATTTAGGGAAAAGGAATAAAAAATGAATATTTGCTTGGATGTCCGTTTGTTGGGAAAGTTAGGAAGTCGTTCCGGAATTTTTTTCGTTTTACAAAATATATTTAATGAATTTCGAAAAAGGAACGTTAATTTGTATCTATATCTTGAAGAACAAGCTCATCTAAAAGATCTTTCTATGCTTACCAAATCTTTTCCTGAAGATCACATTTTTTATAAAGGGAGAGATTTTTCAAAAATAGATGTTTTTTTATCACCGAGTTATAAAATACCCGATTTTATTCGTCAGTATCCTCACATTTCTCGGTACACTATTTTACATGATTGCATCCCATTTTTATTGCCCCGTTATTTTGGAAGAGCAAATAGTTGGTTTGGTGAATTAGTCAATTCGTTCAGAGAGGATGATTTTTATTTTGTTGTTTCTCGTTATACAAAGCGTGATTTTTTAAAGTATTGGCCACAGATCGATGAAAAAAATATGATAGTTGCTCCAAATGCAGCAAATTTTTCATATAAACCGAATAAAGATAAAAACTTATTAAAAAAGATATTAGATAAATATCATATTCCATTGAATAAAAAATTTATTTTTTCTTGTTCTTCTTTAGATCCCAGAAAAAATTTGCTGCGGTGTATTAAAACATTTCTTGAGTTTATTGACCAAAATAAAATTGATAATATGGTCTATGTTATCGCAGGTAAAGATGTAATGCAAGATGCTGAAAAATGGGCTGAACAAATTCCAAATTTTTCGAAATATAAAGATAAAATTATTCGGGCTGGTTATGTGGACGATGAAGATTTGGAAGTCCTATACAGCAATGCTGAATGGTTTGTTTATACCTCGCAATATGAAGGATTTGGTATGCCTCCCTTGGAGGCTATGGCCTGTGGTTGTCCTGTCATTACATCTAATAACACTAGTTTACCGGAAGTTGTTGGTGATGCGGGACAAATGATCGATTGGGATAGTGACGAACAACACGTAAAAGCCTATGAAAAATATTATTTTGATAAAAAATATCGTGATGAAATGGCCCAGAATGGTCTGAAACGTTCCAAACTGTTTTCTTGGGAAAAAACAGTTGATGTTATTTTAAATAAAATGGAAGAGGTTGAAAAACGTAAAAATCAGAAACCACTCGTTACAATTATTACACCCACATTTAATTTAATTAAACAAAATCGCGAAAAAACCTTTATTCAAAGTATTACTAGCGCTCATAATCAAACGTATAAGAATATTGAACATATTGTGATAGATGGTGGTTCAAAAGATGGCACATTAGATGTCTTAAAAGAATATAAAGAAAAGGGGTGGATTACGTATTATTCTGAACCAGATAGGGGGCTGTATGACGCCATTAATAAAGGCATTTTAAAGGCCAAGGGGAAATATGTGGTTGTTTTGAACTCAGATGATTTTTATTGTGATGATCGGGGATTAGAATGGTTGGTGAAAAAGGCTGAAGAACAAGATGCAGATGCGTGTTGTGCAAGTGCAAAATCTATTGATGAGAAAACAATGGATGTGAAAAGTTTGTGGAGTTGTTATCAAACTCGTTCATTGATCTTCGGTCAGCATGCTTGTCATCAAACATTTTTAATTAAAACTGATGTGATGAAAGAATTAGGACTTTATGATTTAGATTATAAGGTATCTTCTGACACAGCCTTTATGTATAAGATGTTACAGGCCGCTAAACGAATTACAATGATTGAGCCATTTATTATTTGTTATAGACTGGGAGGGATATCGTCGAATACAGCTGCAGTCAAAGCAGATGTGATAACAGCACTCTTTCAAAATTACGGTCAATACCACCAGTTAACAGCGTTGGATGCTCAGAATTTAGTTCATTATTCATTCTTAAAAATGCCTTTAAACAAAGCAATTCAGTTGGGAGCAAAACTTGAAAAACAAGAATGGATTGCACAATATTTTACATCATTATTGGAGCACCATCTAAATCATCAAACATTATTAACAACAAAGAAGGAGATGAATAAAATGAAAAGCTATCTGTTTGGATTGATTCCATTGTTCAGTTATAAGAGAAAGCAAAACAAAGCAAAAATAAAAGTTTTGGGAATTCCTATCTTAAAGATAAAAACAAATTCATCACACACCAAAATTCGGTACTATTTTTTAGGAATTCCTGTACTAAAAAAGATTTGTCGTTAATTTGGAGTAAAGATAATGGATCATAAAATGAACATCTGTTTTATTTGTGATGAAAATTATGTCTTGTTAACAAAGACTGCTATAAATTCTCTTGTCAAAACCCAAAAAGAAAAACTAAGGATTTATATTATTGCTGTGGATTTATCTGACACTTCTGTGGCTCAATTTTCACAATTTTTAAGTAAAAATGTTGAAATTATAATCTTGCGACAAAAAAACATCTACAAAGATATGAATTTTAAGCATCCCTATATAACTTCTGCCGTTTATTTTAAATTTATAATTGCTGATTTATTGAAAGAGGATAAAGTTTTATATCTTGATGGTGATATAATTGCAACTGATGATATAGCTGATTTTTACAATATTACTCTAGGGAATCATTATGCGGCAATTGTTCCGGATTTAGTGGTGGAAAAAGAAGATATTGAAACCAAAAAAACAAACCCAAATCTTTATTTTAATTGTGGTATTATGTTATTAAACTTGAAAAAAATACGCCAAGATAAGTTATTGGTAAAATTGAATGAACATCGTTTAAAAAATCCAAGCACAAAATATGCTGAACAGGATATATTTAATGCAGTCTGCCAAGATAATGTCATTTATGCTGATTATCGGTGGAACTATTTCAATGTTTATGAGTGGAAGGACTATGCTGAATTAAGCGAGAGCCGTAATAAAAATTTAATTCATTACGCCGGACACAAACCATTAGATAATGTATTTTATCCATTAACAGAGCTATGGTTAAAATATGTTTTACCAGAAGATTTGGGAATTGTTCTGAAGACTATTTTTACAAAATTTGATAAGCAAGTTCAAAATTGTCTGACAGGGCAAGAAAATGAGTTCGAAAAAATTAAACAATCTGTTGGGGACTTACAGAAAAAAACTGATAAGTTAAACAATTTATATCAAATACTAGCTAAACTTAATGTACAAAATATGCTGTTATTGCAAAAAATAGAACATTTGGAAAAACGTCCCCGTTTTGTTTGGCGTCTTTATGAATTTATAAAAAGTAATCGCAAAAAGAAACTCTATATCCTTGGTATTCCCATCATTAAAATCAAAAGGAATATACGTCGAACTATTAAAAAAATATATCTCTTTGGAATTCCCATTTGGATCCATCATAAAAAAAAGAATAATAGCCATAAGACATAAATTTTTTGCATTTGCACTTGCAATTGGATAGAAATCATGATAAAATAGCATGTCTTTAAGAGAAGGGTCGTGGATGAAACTACCATTAAAATTAACAGAAACAAATCTTGTGCGCAATTATCGAAAGATTTATCCATATGTTAAACCATATCTCTTTCGGGCAATATTGGCGATATTAGTAACATTGCCGTTGGGTGCAATGGATGCAGCAATTGCTTGGGTATTGAAACCCTATATGGATACGGTGATGATTGAAAAGAGTGTGCAGGCAACCTCTTTAATTCCAGCTCTTATCATTGTCTTTAGCGTTGCCCAAAGTCTGTTAAACTATGCTGCCACATATTTAAATACATGGGTTGGTCAAAAGATTACAATGGATTTAAAGAAGGATTTGTTCCAAAAACTTATCCATAATGATGCAAAATTCTTTGATAAAAACACATCTGGTAATGTTATCCAACGTTTTAACCATGATGCAGATACTGCATGTAGTGGATTGCTTTCTAATCTAAAACTATTTACAACTCGCTTATTTTCGTCTATTTCTTTGGTGTTTGTCTTAATTTGGAACTCATGGCAATTGTCCATTATTGCTATTATTGTCATGTTTGGTGCTTTCTTACCATTGGCTGGATTGCGGCGTAAAATTAAGTCCATCATGGATAAAACAGTATTTTCCGGAGCCCGCGTTATGACCCATTATAACGAGGCGTTTATGGGTAATAAAGTTGTTACATCCTTCAATCTTTATAAATATGCCAGTGATAAATTTAATGAAACATTACGTTCAGTCTTTAAATTAGGGATGAATATGACCAAAAAGACGGGTATGTTAACGCCCATGATGCACTTTATTGTGTCTATTGGTATTGCAGGGGTAATCTGGTTGGGCAGCTATCTGATTACATCCAACAAGTTAACACCTGGAGGATTTGTGTCCTTCATCACAGCTTTGTTGATGCTTTATCATCCAATCAAGTCTATTGGAAGCAACTATTCAAAGCTTCAGATGTCGCTTTTGGCAATGGACCGCGTGTTTGACAGTTTGGAGGCGATTCCTTCCATTCATAACTGTGAACATCCAAGATATATTAAAGGAATCAATAAGATTGTGTTTGATCATGTATGGTTTGAGTATGAAAAGGGGCGCCCAGTCTTGAAAGACATTAATCTAGAAATTCATAAAGGCAAGACAATTGCGTTGGTCGGGAATTCTGGTGGTGGTAAGTCTACTTTGGTAACACTTTTACCGCGTTTTTATGACGTGACGCAAGGATCTGTCCAAATTGACGGGATCAATGTTAAAGAGCTTGATTTAGATGATTTACGCAATCATATTGCTATTGTATTCCAAGATAATATTTTGTTTGCTGGTACAATTAGAGAGAACATTTTATTGGGCAAAGCAGATGCAACAGCGGAAGAAGTCAAAAAAGCAGTCCATAACGCCTGTTTGGATGAATTTATTGAATCTCTACCTAATGGTTTAGACTCTGAAATTGGGGAGCGCGGCACAAAGTTGTCCGGCGGACAAAAGCAACGTGTGGCCATTGCGCGGGCATTCTTGAAAAATGCACCGATTGTGATATTGGATGAGGCTACATCCGCTTTGGATAATAAATCAGAAGAGATTGTGCAACAGGCCATTTATAACTTAATGAAAGACCGGACTGTGTTTATCATTGCCCACCGTTTGTCCACCGTTAAAAATGCCGATAATATTGTTGTGATCGATCACGGGGAAATTAAGGAAATGGGAACACATGACCAATTGTTGGCCAATCCGGATTCCGTGTATGCATCCCTTTATAAAACACAATTGAAATAAAAAAACGCCCAGCAAAGGCGTTTAAATGGCGACCCCAACCAGATTTGAACTGGTGTTACCGCCGTGAAAGGGCGATGTCCTAGGCCTCTAGACGATGGGGTCCTTTAGAATAAGAACATAGGGTATTATACACGAAAAAAAACTTTTTGCAAGTCTTTTTTATGTTTTTATCAAAAAAATCTTGACGATTGAAATTTGATTCTGCTAAAATAAAATAAAAGGAGAGGGGGATGTCACCGACAAAGGGATCAACTATTTCTGTAACGGCGATGATGAGTGCCTTACGTGATGTAATGGCAAAAGAGATGTCTGGCCCCAAAAGGTTAAATACTGTTCTCACGTTATTGTGTGAACAACTTAAGATGCCATCGGCTGTTTTATACGTTATGCGTCCTGGCGATATTTTGGAAAACTTCCTTGCAATTGGTCGCCCCGTCCAATTGCCAACATTTGTTCGACTTGGGGAAGAAATCGTTGGGCGGGTCGCTTTGGATCGCAAGGCCGTTATTTCATCCAAAGGCGTCAACAAGACCATTTTGGTTGTTCCTATGGTACGCGGAAATCAAGTATTGGCGGTGCTTGGCCTATTATCGCGGCGCAAGGAATCATTTAGCACCGAAATCGTAGAAGCGGTTCAAAATGTAGCCATGATATTGGCCGAGTGTTTGGCTGAATTAACAAGCAGCAAAACAACAAAGAATTTGGTGTCTCTTTCTGTCTCCAGGACATTAGAGGGAACAGGAATGATACAAGGTTTTGCGCTGGGCGAGGTGTTGTTACACCGACGGTTGGAAATTAACGGCCCAATCCTTACAATTCATCCGGATCGCGAAATCAAACGTCTAAACACTTCGTTTTCGAAGGTTAAACGTTTAATACAACGTCGATTGACTCATCCTTCAACGCCAGCAGAAGAAAAGGAATTGTTTGAAACCTATCTGATGTTTTTAAGCGATGTCGAATGGAAAAACAAAGTTGAATCTGCAATAAAGACCGGACTTACCGCACAGGCGGCTTTGCAGAAAGTTGGCGATGAAACATTGGAAAAGATGAGAGCTGTCGCCGATCCATATTTACGGGAACGCGCACGCGATTTTCAAGATTTGACTGCCAGATTAATGCAAGCCCTGATCCCTAAGAGTGGTAAAAAAAAGCTGATTGGCAATAAAATATTGGTGGCCGACAATTTGGGCGCAGCAGAGTTATTGGATTATGACTTAAAACACATTAAAGGTATTGTTTTGGAAGATGGTTCGCAAACAACGCATGTTGTTATTGTGGCTCGCGCTTACAGAATTCCCTTGATTGGAGCGGTCAAAGAAGCCGTGCGCCAATTGGAAGAGGGGGCGCCAGTTGCTATGGATGCTGTGCAAGGTAAGATTTATTTGCGCCCATCGGATGAAACTTTGGATACGTTAAAAAGTTATCAACAAGCCTTAAGAAGCATGGCTCGTTTACAGGCCAAAAATAAAGACAAACCCGCACAAACAAAAGACGGAGTGGATGTATCGCTTATGTTAAACATGGGGCTGTCTGGGGCAGTGGATCATTTACCCCCTTGCGATGGTATCGGTTTATATAGAACAGAGTTATTGTTCATGACTGCAAAGTCTTTACCAGACATTCGGACACAAACCGAAGCGTACAAGCGTGTTTTAGTTCAGGCCAAAAATAAACCAGTTATTTTCAGGACACTAGATATTGGTTCTGATAAGGTGTTGCCATATTTTGAACAACAAGGTGAAGAAAATCCAGCCATGGGGTGGAGGTCGATCCGCATGACATTAGACCGGCGCGCACTCCTTAGAAATCAATTGCGGGCTCTTTTGCGAGCAACAGCAGGCAGTACATTAAGGGTTATGTTCCCAATGATCACAACCGTTGAAGAATTCATTGAAAGCAAGAAGACGTTGGAAATTGAGTTAAAAAATGCAATATTGCGCAAACAAAAAACGCCTAAAGAAATCATTGTGGGCACAATGTTGGAAGTGCCAGCCTTGATTTTCCAACTGGATAACTTGTTGCCGTTAGTGGATTTTATTTCCATTGGGACAAACGACCTGGCCCAATTTATGTTCGCTGCGGACAGGACGAATACGCAAATTAACAATCGTTACGATTCATTGTGCCCTGCTTTTTTAAGAGCATTAAATCTGATTGTAGAACAATGCGATGCTTATCATGTAAAATGTTCTGTTTGTGGTGAGATGGCTTCTCGTCCATTAGAAGCATTAACATTATTGGCATTGGGTATCAGAACGTTATCTATGAGTCCAGAATCTGTTGTAGCCGTAAAAACGGCCATTCGGAGCTTAAATTTAGACAAATACCGTGACTATCTCATGTCCCAATTGAACAGCAAGCAATCTTCCCTGCGTAATGCCTTATCTTCATATCTGCGGGACCATCATGTCCATTTGGGAGAAATATCATGAAAAAGTGGATTATTTATTTAGTTGTTATCGCGATTTTTGTTTTTTTGACTGCGTTGTTTTTAACACCAAGTTTTACGGTACACTGCACAGATGAATTATTAGTATGTGTAGAAAATGGAAAGAACGCTTCTTTTGGGGGAAGGTTGTGGGCGCACTTAGGATGTGTTTATCATAATGTTATTTGTGTTCTAGGAGGATTATTCGTATGACCGTTATTGTGGCCGACTTGGGAGCAAGCAATGCCCGATTGGCTTTTATTAAAAAAGGCCGGTTATCTGCTATTTACCAATTTGCCTGCGGTGATTTTAAGGATCCATATTTATTGTTTGGGTCGTTTTTACACGGCTATGCCCCGGATGCAAAATTCATCTTAGCAGGTGTTCCAGGGCCAGTATTTAACGAGGAAGTATCATGGACAAACAGATCGTGGAAACTAAATGCAAAAAAGTTAAAAACGAAGTTGAACCTAAAACAGGTTGTCTTAATGAATGATTTACAAGTTCAAGGTTCCGCCATATCGTCATTGACTTCAAAAGATCTTGTTCCCTTGAATAACAAAAAAGCAAATAAAGCTCCAAAGATCTTGATGAATGTGGGAACAGGATTGGGCGCTTGTTATATCGTGAATGGCGTTGTGTGTCCATCGGAATATGGGCAAAACGTCTTGCCAGATAATCATGCCATTGAAGAAAAGATATCTGGTAATGGTTTCAAAAAATTATATCAAAAACTAACACACAGGAAGGCACCGATTTCTGCTGTTAAAATTGCTGAAAAATGTTTAAAAAAAGATCGCATGGCACGTAAAACTTACCAGCTTTTTTATAATGAATTTGCACGCGTTTTAATGAATTACGCTTTAGCAATAAAGGCCACTGGCGGAGTATATTTTACTGGTGGTATTTTAGATGAAAAGACATTAAAAGAAATGAAATTTCATGCTAATTTTTGCGATCACCCAAATTGGGGAAATTATTACAAAATATGCCCTTGATTTACATCAAAAAGAAAGATTTTGCATTCCTTGGGCTTAAAAAGTTAGTGAAAAAATTCGGTTGGTCATAGCCAAAAAGCCGTTCCGACGGGAAGGAGATAGATGTTCTTCCAATCCCATGCGCTTAAAGATGGCCAACATATCCAGTTTTTGGATCTCTTGAGAAGTCAACCCATTAACAAACGTCAGCAAAACAGCCTGTAAACCACGCACGATGTGAGAATCACTGGTCGCATTAAAGTAATGCTTGTCTCCTTCCACACGGTGTGTAATCCACACCTGCGCCTGACACCCTTCTACCTTATTAGCGTCCGTTTTATCTGTCTCAGGAAAGTCACGTAACTTTTCACCTAACTCAATCAAATAGCGGTATTTATCTTCCCAATTCATAAGCATTTGGAAATTTTCCATTAATTCTGCGGGTGACATTTTAGATCCTTTCTGTTGTCCTTCAATTCCATTTTACACATTTTTATAAAAAAGAATAGCTTTTTTTTTACTTTTGTGATATATTAGGACAAATGAAATGGGAAATCAAGCAATTTAATTCATTGGTCAGCACCAATACAACGGCTAGGGAATACCCCGCCGGAACGATTGTTATGGCTGAAACTCAAACAGGTGGACGTGGGCGATATGGCCGGATTTGGCAAAGTCCACGTGGAAATTTATATGTTTCTTTTGTATTTGAGTCTAATCCTATGCGTGACCAATATTTATCATTTTTAACCGGGCTTGCTTTGGCCGAAAGTCTGCCGGAGTTTAATGTCCGTTTGAAGTGGCCCAATGATGTTCTTTTAGAAGGTAAAAAGGTCGCGGGTATTTTGTTGGAAAATGCTGGCGATAAAATTATCGTAGGTATTGGTGTTAATTTGGTAAATAATCCAGATAAAAACATGCTTTATCCAACAGCCAACTTGGGCGGACGTTTAAGTCCTATTGGCTTGGTCAAACGATTGATGATCCAATATGAGGCCTTATTTGCCGTTTTTGAAAAAAAAGGATTTAATAAGATTCGGGCCCGTTGGTTGGATCTTGCTACTGGTGTTGGAGAGACGATCTCTGTGCATTTGCCAACCGAAGAATTGATTGGCACATTTCACGGCATCTCGGATGAGGGAGCGCTTTTATTAAAAACAGGAAAAAAGGTGCGTTCAATCACCGCCGGAGATGTTTTTTTGATTTAATGTTTAACTTTAATAAGAAAGAATAATTATATGGAAAATAACGAAAATAATGAAAATAAAATTATCATTCCAGAAGATCAATTGGTGTTTGTGCCATTGGGTGGCGCAACAGGTATTGGAATGAACTTTTTTGCCTATGGATATCATGGGAAATGGTTGGTCGTTGATTGTGGAATAGGGTTCCCTGGTGAAAATTTGCCAGGTGTAGATTGCTTATTACCAAATCCGCAGTTTTTGGCAGAACGTAAAGCCGATATCGTTGGCTTGGTTATTACCCACGCCCACGAAGATCATATTGGTGCCGTTGGATATTTGTGGCATGATTTACAATGCCCCATCTATTGCACAGCGTTTGCCAATGAGTTAGTGGAAACAAAGTTGGATGAAATGGGGCTTTTGGGACGGGCAGACACTCATGTCGTAAAACAGGGTGATGTGATTGATTTGAATCCATTTGAGGTGGAATTTATTCGCATGAACCACTCATTGCCGGAACCCAATGCTTTGGCCATTCGTACAAAGGAAGGACTTGTTGTCCATACTGGCGATTGGCGTTTGGACAAGGATCCAATTCTGGATCAAGAACCTGATTTTAAGACTTTGGAAGCCTTGGGTAAAGAAGGTGTGTTGGCTTTGGTCAGTGATTCCACAAATGCCTCCGGTGAAACACAAAAGGGGACAGAAGCTGATGTCCGCACAACCCTTATTAAATTGGTGGGGGAATATCCGAATGTACATATCGCCGTTGGATGTTTTGCCAGCAATGTGGCACGTATGGAAAGCATTTATGAGGCCGCCAAAGAAAATGGACGGGATGTTTGCTTGTTGGGGCGCAGTTTGTGGCGCATTGATGCCGCCGCTCGGGCAACTGGATACTTTAAAGATGTTCCAGAGTTCTTATCCGAAGAAGAAGCCTTAGAACGTCCCCGTGGTTCCGTATTGTTTATCTGCACAGGCTCGCAAGGTGAGCCATATTCAGCTTTAAATAACCTATGTGCAACAACACCAAATAAAAATACTGTTTATTTTGGGGCGGATGACGTCGTGATTTTTTCATCCCGAGTTATTCCCGGCAACGAAAAAGCAATAGCATTACTACAAAAACGTTTGGCCAGCAAAGGCATTAAAATTATTACAGATAGAGAAGCCTTGGTCCATGTTTCCGGACATTATGCTGGTGATGATTTGAAGAAAATGTATGAAATGTTAAAGCCTAAAATTTCGTTGCCTGTACACGGAGAAGCTCTAGAACTTGTGTATCACAGCAATGTTGCTAAAAAATGTGGCGTCCCATATGTCTATTGCCTGGAAGACGGGGAAGCGATTGTCCTAAGTGGTGAATCCCCAGAAATTTTAGGGGAGGTACCAGCGGGTATTTTAGCCGTCGATGGCAAACAAATTGTTCCATTAAATGCCGAAGTTATTAAAAAACGTCGTAAAATGATGGACGATGGCAGCGCTGTATTGACTTTGGTTATTAATAAAGATGGTAAAGTTTTGGGAGAACCACAATTATCCACCTTTGGTTTGTTGGCATCGGATAGTGCTGATCAAGGGGAATTATTGGAGCGTATTACACATGCGATGGATGAGGTAGATCGTTCTCGCTTGGATGATGACAACTTGATCAAGGATACAATGCGTCATACAATCCGACAATTCTTAAATGAAAAATATGGCAAGAAACCATTGATGGATATCCATTTGATCCGGGTGTAAGCCAAGAAGAAGCAGTAAAAAAAGGAGAACATAAAATGTTTAAAGAAGTCAAAAGGGACGATACTATATTTAAATCTGAGGCGGTTTTAAAAGATGAAATCGCCTACAGCATTATGTTTTCTATCTTAAACAATACAGAAAAGTATAAAACACCGAAAATTTTTTCCGATGGTAAAGATTGCGCTATTGTTAATTCTGATCCCAACCATGCAATTATTGTTTGGACTTCTGATGATTTTCAAGAATATGGTGTGCTTTATGATTTCATCAAAGAGGAGTTTCATGCAAATGAGCCATTTGCAATTATGGCGAAAAAAGATTTCTATGATTATTTGGTGAAAAATCAAATCATTCCTGAATTAAAAGGTCAACAAACAGAAGACGATAGAGAAAGGCTTCAAACACTTGGGGCTTGGTCATGCTCAAAATTAAATGACATTCAATATAACGGTCATGCTGATCAGGCAAAGCCAGAAGAAGTACAAAAGGTTGCTCAGATGATGGTAAATTTTGATGTGGAAACAAAAGAAGAACCTCACGCCCAAATGTGTGATGACTATGTCAAATTAGCCCAAAAATTTGTATCCAATCCGTTATACTTAGTATGGCGAGACAAAAATGAAAATGCTGTTGCAACCGCAAACCTTACTATGAATGGGAAATACCCGCGTGTGGGGCGTGTGTATACTGCGGTAGATGAGCGTGGCAAGGCTTATGCCAAAATGATGGTTAATTATTTGACTTTAAAAGTATTCGCAGAAGGGAAAACTGCAATGCTTTATACGGATTATGATTACCCATCCTCAAATCGTTGCTATCAAGGAGTTGGCTATAAATTAAACCGGACGATTGTTAAATTTATGCCTCCCAAGCAAACCAAATCTAGAGGGTAAAATTATAACCAATTTTTCTCAAAAGAAAAAAGGTCAGCAAATGCTGGCCTTTTTAAATTGGTGCGGATAGCCAGAATCGAACTGGCACGGAGTTGCCTCCAACGGATTTTAAGTCCGTTGCGTCTACCAGTTCCGCCATATCCGCTTCCTCTGATAGCCGACATAGAATAGCGCAAAAAAACAAAATCGTCAAGACTTTTTTTATAAAAAATGAACAAAATACTTGCGAAACAAAAAAAAATCGGTACAATGGAGAACAAGGAAGGGATGAGTATGGACGAGTTCGAAAAAATTAAAGCATTTTCCGAAAGTTTGGCCGAACGTCAACAGAAGATGTCTGAGGCATCTCCTTCGACTGATTCTGATTTAAATTTGCCACAATATTTAAGCCAATTTCGTGCAACACCCGCGCCCGAGGAAAAGGAATCTAAGCGATTGTTATGGATTGTTTTGTTCTTGTGCGCTGTGATTGCCGTTCTCGTTGTGATTGCCCTTGTTAAGCGCTTGCCGGAAATGGAGGAAACGGAGATCGTTGTCATCGCGCCGACCCCGACCCCGGTCAAGGTGTTACCTGAAAATCCTGGCGGCTTAAATATTCCGGATAAAGATAAAGTTGTATACAATCGTGTTGCTGAAGCGACGCCAACCCCAGTTGTGGAAAGCCTATTCCCAGAAATTGAACAGCCCATGATGCCGTCTGAGGTTATTGAGCCCGAAACGAAAGAAGATGTGATTATTGCTGCGCCTGTTGAAGAAACGCCGGAACAAACAGTTGCAGAAAACGCTGCAGAACCATTGCCCGAACTGAACATCGATTTGTTGAATGAAGAAACGCCACTTGAAACAGAGACAACTCAAGTTGAGGCACCGGCGGTTCCCGTCCCCCAAGTAAAACCATTTGATGTACAAGAATCTTCAAAATCTGAGCCAGCAAAAAAAGATACGAAGACGACGAATGGCCCCGTTTGGAAGGCACAGCTTTTGTCCTCGGCAAGCAAAGCCAAAGTTGAATCTTCATGGAAGACAATTTCTAAACAACAAGCGGCCTTACTTTCAGATATGCCTTACCAAATTATTTCAGCAACCATTCCGGGGAAAGGAACCTTCTGGCGGCTGCAAGTTGGTGAATTTTCCACAAAAGAAATGGTCATGAATCTGTGTGCCAAGCTGAAACAGAAAAAACAAGAATGCATCCCTGTAAAGTGAGTTAAAAATGACGTCAATATATACCCTAACTACTTGGATCATTCCATTACTTCTATGTATTATTCTGCATGAAATTGCCCATGGTTATGTGGCCTTAAAATTGGGTGATAAAACAGCATGGTTAATGGGGCGATTAAACTTAAATCCAGTCAAACATTTTGACTTGATTGGGTGTCTTATTGTTCCTTTGTTTTTATGGCTTATTAAATCACCGATGTTATTCGGTTGGGCAAAACCAGTGCCGGTTGACTTTTCGCGTTTAAACAATCCTAAACGGGACACAGGGCTTGTTGCCGCCGCAGGTCCAATGGCAAACCTTTTGTTAGCAGTGGCCTTTGTTCTGGTGGGACGATTGGGGCTGTGGTTACTCCCCATGAATAGCACCTTCACCGAATGGTTCATTTTAAATATTAGAAATGGGGTCACATTTTCATTGGTATTGTGCTGCTTTAATTTATTACCAATTCTGCCCATGGACGGCGGACGCATTGTTTGGTCTTTATTGCCAAAAAAGTATGCAAATTTATATGCCGAATCAGAAAAGTATGGACTTTTTATTCTAATTGGTGTATTATTCTTACTGCCCATGATGGGGTTAGATCTTGTCGGTTGGTTTATCGGCACGTTGTATCCCATTTTTGCGGGCTTTGTGAATATCTTTATTTAAAGGAGAGAGAAAATGATAGATATCAAACTTATTCGGGACAATCCGGATTTGGTGAAGGAAAACATCAAGAAAAAATTCCAAGATCAAAAGTTGGTCTTAGTTGACGAAGTTATTGATTTAGATAAGAAAAATCGTGCGGCCATTACAGAAGTTGAATCCTTGCGCGCCAAAAGAACCTCTCTCTCCAAACAGATTGGTGCGTTAATGGGACAGGGCAAAAAGGATGAGGCCGAAGCCATTAAAACGGAAAGCCAACAAATTGGTGATAAAATTGTCGAATTGGAAGCTGAACAAGAAAAATTCCAAGAAGAAATCAAAAAACGCATGATGGTGATTCCG
The DNA here is from genome assembly GCA_017412085.1 of Alphaproteobacteria bacterium. Classification (GTDB taxonomy): domain Bacteria; phylum Pseudomonadota; class Alphaproteobacteria; order CAAHEQ01; family UBA3637; genus UBA3637. Next base: position 88,408 of record JAFPYS010000019.1, on the reverse strand, counting down.
AATATTATTGATCCATCTGTGCCTGTTGGTAAAGATGATTCCGAAAACGTTGAGGTGGAACGTTTTGGTGAACCCAAGGTTCCGGATTTTGAAATTCCATACCACACAGATTTAATGGAAGCTTTGGATGGATTGGATTTAGATTCTGCCCGTCGTGTGGCCGGCAATGGTTTTTACTATTTGAAAGGCGACATTGCTCGTTTGCATTCCGCCATTTTGTCTTATGCTCGTGATTTCATGATTGGTCGTGGCTTTACATATTATGTACCACCATTTATGATTCGTTCCCAAGTCGTGACGGGCGTCATGAGCTTTGCGGAAATGGATGCCATGATGTATAAAATTGAAGGCGAAGATCTGTATCTGATTGGTACATCTGAACACTCGATGATCGGTAAGTTCATTGATCAGATTATCCCAGAGGAAGAATTGCCCTATACTTTAACCAGCTATTCTCCTTGCTTCAGAAAAGAGAAGGGGGCCCATGGTATAGAAGAACGTGGTGTCTATCGTATTCACCAATTTGAAAAGCAAGAAATGATCGTTGTATGTAAACCGGAAGATCACATGAAGTGGTATAATCAATTGTGGCAAAACACAGTGGATTTCTTCCGTACATTAGACATTCCTGTTCGAACATTGGAATGCTGCTCGGGTGATTTGGCCGATTTAAAGGTTAAATCTTGCGATGTGGAAGCATGGTCGCCTCGTCAGAAGAAATACTTTGAGGTTGGTTCTTGCTCCACTTTGGGTGATGCTCAGGCACGCAGGTTGAAGATCCGTGTGCAAGCCAAAGATGGCAAAAAATACTTTGCCTATACATTAAATAATACAGTGGTCGCTCCACCACGGATGTTGATTGCTTTCTTGGAAAACAATCTTCAGGCCGACGGTTCTGTGGTAATTCCAAAAGTGTTGCAACCTTATATGGGTGGACAGACAGTTATTAAGAAGTCAAAATAGACGAATAGACTTGACAAAAACAACGGGGGATGCTATAATATCTCCCGCTGTTTTTTTGTGAAAGGATCAAGATGTCAAATATTACAACATTGCCAAATAATATCAGCTATTATGCGGCCCAAGATAAAAAAGAAGATGGTTCTCCAATTTTAGTGTTAAACCTCAGTCAAACATACGTTGAAGCAATTCCAGAAAGATTAACTGGGGTGGATCGTGTTGTGGCTCATGAAGGTCAAGTGAAGTATATTGCTCCGGATTATAAGGGAGAGGTTGTTGTTGCCCCACAAGGCCAAGTATGGAAACGTCGCGCATTGACACATCGTGAAATTGTTTTGCGCAAGAAAAATTATCAGGAACGCAATAGCGTGGCTCGTGGTGTTTTTAATCAATCCTATAAAGCCAATGAAATTTGTGCTGGTTATCCAGATGAAGAAATGCACTTGCCATCTGGTTTAAGATTTTCATGGAATCCACGTACTCGTAAAGGACGTTTGGATGCTCAAAAAACATTGGTGCAACATGTTGGCGAAATGGCTAATATTGAAAATGTTAAGTTGGCCAGAGTTGAAGTCATTCAAGATCGAATGGCTCGTCAGGCAAAATTTGCAGCTCAATGTAAGGAAAAGAACGAACGTCGTGACCATGATTTAATCTGTGCAAGGACACATAGTTCTGTACCGAGATTTCATAGTAAGTCACAAATACGTTAATAAAATAAATCCCCGAAAAATCGGGGATTTTTTATTCCGTCGGATTGATTAAATCTCCCAACAAAGCTGTTTCATTTTCGGGCAGGGCATTGCTATCTGTTTCAACCGTGCGCAATTTACGATTAATTGCTCGTGTACGCGTATCTGCCTCATCCAATGTCTTATGGGCTTGCTCCAAATTCTTGCGCAAATGATCAATCCAGTTGGCATACCGATCAAACTCAGTTTTAGCTTGCCCCAAAATTTGCCAAACTTCACTGGATCTTTTTTGAATAGCCAATGTCTTAAACCCCATTTGAAGAGCATTCAAGTATGCCGCCAATGTGCTGGGTCCAGTAATGGCCACGCGATATTTACGTTGAACTTCATCATCTAAAGCGGGGCGCTTCATCACCTCTGCATATAAACCTTCTGTAGGTAAAAACATAATAGCAAAGTTGGTTGTCTTTGGCGGAAGAATATATTTATCCGAAATTTTTGCAGCTTGAATTTTAATAGCCTTATCCAATTCAGCTACACATTTTTCCACCGCACCAGCATCCGCTTTTTCAGTTGCCTCAATTAACCGCTCATACGGTTCGACCGGGAATTTAGAATCAATAGGAATCAAAACATCGTCCGGCAATTTAACGGCATATTCCACGACTTCGCCATCTTCCTTGATGTGTGCATTTTGGACAAATTGATCTGGAGCTAACATTTGGGAGAGCAGGTTACCCAATTGCACTTCCCCCCATGTGCCACGTGTTTTAACATTTGTCAAAATTCGTTTTAAACCACCCACATCACTTGCCAAAGTTTGCATTTCCCCCAAGCCCTTATGCACTTGTTCAAGGCGTTCCGAAACCTGAGCAAAAGATTCACCCAATCGTTTTTCCAAAGTTGTGTGCAATTTTTCATCCACAGTAGCACGCATAACCTCCAAGCGTTGTTCCAGCGATTGGCGAATAGAATCATTAAAATTCATCAAATTTTGGGTCAATTCTTCACGCAAATCCTTGGCGTCCGCCCGCATCATACGTTCTAAATGCTCCAACGCCTCTGTGTTGCGAGAAGGGCGCAATAAAACACGTAACCGCAAGACTGCTATCACAGACAAGACAAGCACAAGAATCAATAATGAGATGACCAAATATTCTGTATAATTCATAAAAACCTCTTTCTCTGTATCTAGAGTAAGTGTAGCATAAAAAAACAAGAAAAGAAAGTAAAACCGTATGAATTTTGCGACACATTTTTACTAATCTTATAAAATCCCTTGCAATTTGTTTTCATTTTTGATATAATCAGATTAATCGGAGCGTAGCTCAGCCTGGTAGAGTACTTGCTTTGGGAGCAAGGTGTCGCTGGTCCGAATCCAGTCGCTCCGACCATTTCTTCCAATTAGAAAGATTGTCTTATGTCTATCAATATCGCCAACGAAGAAAGCCTTAATAAACATATCTCCTTAGGAGTATGTGCACAAGATTTCAAAGATTGTTTCAAAAATTTTGAAAAAACACAACATCCCATCATAGAAATTATGGCGAAAAAACAAATGCTTGCCGAATTTATGGCCGTACGTTATTTACAAGATCGTTTGCGGCAATATTGGGAAAAATCAAGTGATCTACCATTTTTTTACCTACTTACCCAAGAAAATGAAGCGCTTCAATGGCTCCCCGTTTGGGTAGAACATGCGTTAAAGAATAAAGAAAAAATATATATGTTTGATGCCACCAAAGTACCTATAGAACTTCAAACTCAGATCCGCCGAGTAGGACAGTTTTTAACGGCAATGGCTGGTGAATATATTGAACGTGTTATTCAATTTTCACGAGAAACAGGGCGTCCTCCAAAAATTTATCTTGATTACTTAAAAGGAAAGCATGATTATCCAACTTATATTGACGCTTATCACAAAACAATTTTGTGGGAACAAGATGAAATAAATCAATATCAACGTGACGCCAAAGTTAAACACATCGTGAATTTGCCTAACGGATATTATGCTGTCGAACTTTTGAACAGTGCTGCCTTACAATTAGAAGGACGAAAAATGGCTAATTGTTTGTGCGATTCATTACAACCATATTTAAAAGAAGTAGAAGAAGACACTCCATCCTTAACCATCTATTCCATCAGAAATGCACATGGCATACCTCGGGTTGATGTAACCGTTCGTGTTCAAGAAAAAGTTATTAGTGATTGTGCTGCAAAAGCCAATGATTATGTACATCCGGAAGATGCGCCTATGGTGGCCGCATTTGTTAACGCTTTACACCTTCCTATGCGCATCGCGGCCGCTAGGAAGGCTAGACTTTTAGCTAATAATGGTATGTATTATGATGTCTTTCATTTGCCACCGGACAAGAAATTTTATGATTCCTGTCTAAACTTGGAAGCATTAGATCTAGAAGAATTACCACATCTTGAAAATGTCGTTATTCAAGGATCCTTTACATGCGCTCATAACCGTTTAAAAAACTTAAAAGGAGCCCCAAAGAACATACACGGTTGTTTGTCGTTCTATGACAATCCTATTGAAAGTTTCGAAGGATTTCCTGAATCTGTTGGATCCGTATCAACGCCCATAGCCCTTGATACCCAAACAAAGAAACATGTCTCTGGTAACATCACCATTGTCCCCCGCAGCAGTGACAAATTGAAAATTTCATCACCGCTTGCTTTACGAGACAGAGGCAATGAATAATTCGTTTAGTTTTTGATGTACTTCTTTCATTGTACTGCATACAGCAATGACGCCCGCATCCCAACACTTTTGTCTATATTTCGGTGTGTCATTTCCTTCTGCGCCCACAAAGGCAATGCATTTTATCCCAGCGGCTTTTGCTGCATTCATTCCGTGGATACTGTCTTCAATCACAACACAATCTTTCACGTCATATCCCTTTGTTTTGGCCGCCAATAAAAACACATCGGGAGCAGGTTTACCATGTTCAACCATATCAACCGTGAAGCAATCTTGTGCGGTTATGTAATCATTAAGCCACTTGAATAAAGAAATCTTCCACAACAGCTGATCCTTTGTACTGCCCGTTGCAATGCAATGATTAAAATTCTTGTCTTCTAATATCTTTTTTACCCCTGAAATTGGACGCATAAAATGCTCGCCCACATAATCTTCCCCTTCTTCAATCTTATGCATAAAATCAGCATCAAAAGTTTCATTGGGGAAATATGCTTGTACATGGTGTTTTTTAGTTCTGTCAGCCATACCAACCAACAATTGTAATTCCTCTTCACGGGTCAAAACAATATTCTTTTCCTTTTTTAACACATCACGCCATACGCCGACCCACAGCTTTTCTGAGTCTGCAATTACCCCATCAAAATCCCAAATGATTAAAGGTTTCTTATTTGATTTTGTCATTTTCCAACAACTCCTTTAATTCATTCATATTGTGTACTTCTGGGATCCATTTCAAGCCCTCCGGCAAATCTGTTGTGAACGGACAACGGTAACGCACCGGGTGAGCGCCCACATGAATAGCGGCATATTGATTATAAATGCGATCATCCACCAATACGGTTTCATCTGCCTTTAAGCCATATTTTTCAAAGCAGGCTTTTAAAGAATCTTCTTTTGCCGTATCATGCATAAATTGACCATGTTGCACACATTCTATTGTTAAAAAATCCTTCACATCGGCCAACAACTTGTCCAATAATTTCTTTTTAGCCTCCACATTAAATGTCGCCGATAAAGTAAATTGCTTATATCCCAAGTTATTAAATTCTTTTAATGCTTCAATAACACCAGGGTAGAGGGGGCGTTTTTCAAAAAACTCACTGTGACAAAAATCATGGTCCATTTGTTCGCCCATTGTTGGATGTGTTTTTAATTCCAAGGCCCCATACTTTGGATCAATGGGCAACACTTTATCCATATCTTCGAACTTTAAATTTTTATATTGCTCGGCGTACTTTGGATGTTCCGTTAAAAAAGTATAATATGCATGATTCAAATCTGCCAAAACACCATCTACGTCCCAAAAGATGTTTTTAATTTTAGGCATTCTGAGTCTTTCCTTTTGACCTTAATGCCGGGCACGAAAAGTGGGGCCTGTGAATTAAATGGCTGTCCATTTTCTTCAATTGTTCTTGGATGTTTGCACTTGGATACTCTGACTCATAGGCCTCTAAAACTGGCTTATTGAGACCACGTGCACTGTTCTTCAATTTTTGATAAATGCGCAATACATCGCTAAAATCTTTCCGTAAATTTTTATAAATAAGCCGATACTTGGGCAATAATCGTGCGGCCGGTTGGAAATGTTGATCCTGCATCGTTTCTAACGCAGAAATGATACCCATATACCTTGCTCCAAGAATGAGAGATAAACAACAATCAGGAGTGGCCGAATTAAAGTCATCCATCCCATTATCAATCAGACGCATAATTGTTGAATAATCCAAACTGCGTAAAGCATCCCCAGATGGAATATTTGTTGTAACGGCTTTTTTAAAATTCGCTTTTAAACTGCCACGGGCTTTCTGTGTCTTTGTCGCTGGCTTCTTTGAATTTACCATTTTTCCCCCTTTATTAACGTGACTTAGCTCCTTTTCTTTCAAAAATTGGCTGAGCATAGAATTCAGCTTTGGCTTTGTCAAACTCGGCCAAACATTTCTTCATATCCGCTTTAGCGTTTTCCGACATTTCTCCCAAGGTCCGAGCCTTTGGCGACGAAATAAGTCCCCTTTGATACAGGGCTTCCTTAATGGGCAGAGGATTAGCGAAGTCATCTCCATCTGCATGCATTGTAACCCTAGCAAACAAAGGATGTAATAAATAATGTCTACGCTGAGCTTGAGACAAATAGCCACCTTTAAAATTTTGAATCATTTCTTTAATCATTTTACCTTCAAGATGTGACATAACGCTGACAACACCTGTTGCCCCTAATGCTAACATCGGTAACGTTAAACTGTCGTCACCGGAATAGATTTGAAAATCAGGCGGACAAAGAGCTCTTAATTCCGAAACCCGATCCATACTTGGCATACTTTGTTTAATACCAACAATATTTGGATTTTCTTTTGCAAGATCGGCAACAGTTGATGGTGCAATCTCTTTGCTCGTGCGTCCAGGAATATTGTAAATCATCATCGGCTTATTATCAATTGCTTTAGCAATGGCATTAAAGTGGATAAATAAGGCCTTTTGGGATGGTTTTACATACTCGGGTACCGCCACCAAAATAGAATCCGCCCCATATTGAAACGCTGTTTTTGCCTTTTGAATGGCACGCCCTGTATTCGTATCGCTTGTCGCAACCATAATCCTGGCCTGTGGAACTGCCTTGCGAACAGTCCGAAGAATATCCCATTTTTCCAATACAGACAACTGCGCCGCTTCGCCAGTAGATCCCGTCAACAAAATTGTATCTGTTCCATTGTTAATCAGGTACCTTGTTAACGATTCAACTTCATCATAGGCCACATTTTGGTCCGCGTCAGGTTTAAAAGGTGTCACCATAGCGGTGACAACATCACCGAAATTTGCTTTATTCGTCATGTACAAGCCCTTCACCTCAACCAATCTATTATAATATAGAGGAGAAAATAAAAAGTCAACAAATTTTTAATAGGAACGCATCAAACCGGCTAAAATTCCTTGAATTTCAACACGATCCGTTGTAAAAATGCGTGTTTCATAAGCAGGATTGGCTGGCTCTAAGGCAATAGAAGAGGCCTTTTTGCGCAAACGCTTTAAGGTTACATCATAACCATCAATTAAAGCCACCACAATATCCCCGTCATTAGCCTGATTGGCACGCTTGATAATCACAGTATCCCCATTTAAAATACCAGCATTAATCATGGAATCGCCTTCCACCAATAAAGCATAGTATTGTCCATTTCCCGTCATGGAGGCCGGCACACTGATTGTCTCTGTTTCATTGGCTACGGCTTCAATTGGCAAACCCGCCGCAATCTTACCATATAAGGGTATTTGAACAACATCATTGGCCGCGCCGGATGGCATGTTCTCCGGAGAAATAGATCTAGCCATTTTGGGAGTACGATGTAACAGATGTTGTTGCTCCAAAGCGCTGACCAAACGATGGACATTAGATTTTGATTTCAGCCCCAGGTAATCCTGCATCTCGCTAAACGAGGGGGCAACCCCATTTTCAGAAACATATTCTTTAATAAAATCAAACAGTTGTAATTGTTTTTTTGTAATCATATTTCGCCTCCCTGCGGCTCTTTGTTCTTGTTTTGTTCTCATATTAAAGTAAAAAATTATATCTGTCAACGGGAAAAATGAATTTTTTTATTGAAAAAGGCATAAAAGTTTGTTAGTGTGCTAGTATAAGATTCAAAAAGGAGTTAAAATGAAAGAACAAAAACAACTTACCACAGAAACACGTAATGAAAAATCAAAGCATTTGGATGAAATGAGTGCTTTAGAAATTGCCACCTTAATGAATGGCGAGGATCAAAAGGTTGCATTGGCTGTTCAAAAATGTTTGCCCCAAATCGCACAAGCTATAGAAAGTGTTGCAAAAGCCATTAAACAAGGCGGTCGTTTGTTATATTTTGGAGCAGGGACAAGTGGTCGTTTGGCGGTGTTAGATGCCTCCGAGTGTTGGCCGACATTTGGCGTGGAGCATGGCGTCGTCGTTGGCACAATTGCTGGTGGAGACAGGGCGTTACGTTATTCGGTTGAAAATTCCGAAGATTCTCGAGAGGGGGGTGTGGCTGATTTGATGGCTTTAAAACCAACAAAGAAAGATGTTGTGATGGGCCTATCTGCGGGTGGCAGCGCTCCTTATATTTTGGCCATTTTGGAAAAAGCACAACAATTAGGGATTAAAACCATTGGCTATAGTTCGAACACAGAGGCCAAGTTGAAGGCGTTTTCGAATATTTTTATCAATCCTGTTGTTGGCCCAGAGGTGTTGACAGGTTCAAGTCGATTGAAATCTGGCACTGCACAAAAAATGGTATTGAATCAGATCACAACGGGTGCCTTTACATTGGTTGGTAAGGTGTATGAAAATTTGATGATTGACGTTCGAGTAATGAATGAAAAACTAAGAGATCGAGCAATGCGCATCATTTGTGATATTACTGGAGTTGAAAGAGATGTCGCAGAAAGATGTTTGGCCGAATCACAAAAATTCTTGAAAGAACCAACAAAAGGTGTCCCTCTTGCCGTTGTTATGGCTGGTAAAAATTTGCCTGCACGGGCAGCCGCAGCCCTGTTGGAACAACACGATGGGTTTGTCAAAAAAGCATTGAATGCTCAAACACCAGTAAAAAAAAAGATAAATAACGCACTTCTTATTAACAGTGTCAGACACTTATCGAAATAACGGGGGAGAAATGTCTTATCGTATTATAGGCAATATGACTGGCAACAGCATGGATGCCATTGATTTGGTTTTGACTGAATTTGATGGGAACAAGATGAAAGATATTTGTTCTTATTCAAAATCTTATACAAAAGACATGCAAAAAAAGGTAGAGGGATTACGGGCCAAAGTAGGGAATAAGACCCGCAAAGAAATTGAAGCCTTGCCAGAGTTCCAAGCAATCCATGATGAATATGTACGCCAAGTGGCCAATTGTATTAACGAGATGTGTAAAAAATTTAAGTTGGATAAGTCCAAAATTGATGCCATTGGGTTTCATGGTAAAACATTGGATCACAATCCGCCATCCCGCGCCAAAGCGGAAAAAACAAAACCTTATACTTTGCAGATTGGATCTGGAAAAATGTTGGCCGATTTAACAGGCATAAGGGTTGTTTATGATTTCCGTTCAGCCCCCGTAATGGCAGGATTTGATGGAGCGCCGTTGGTGCCACCACACAATGCCCATATTGCTGCAACCGAAGGTGATGGCTGCTATTATAATGGTGGTAATACATCCAATTTTGCATGGATTGTGGATGGTGTCGCTCAAGTAGGAGCCGATGCCGGTCCATTTAATGAATATGTTGATAATTTTATCCGTGACAACACGCCGGATGCCTTTGATAAAAATGGCAAATATGGTAAAAAAGGTAAATTAAACAAGAAGTTATTGCAAGAATTATTTGATCTTGGCCGAGACTTTTATGAACGGGGATTGCCCAAGTCTGGCGATCCACAATTTTACCACAAGGACAAAGTGTTTGCTCTTATTAAGAAACATAAGCTCAGCATTGAAGATGCAGTACATACCTTGGAATATTTTGCGGCCTATATTGCTGTGCAAGCAATGACTCTGACCGACAAAAAAATCAAACTGCCACCGCATATTATTTTGTTCGGCGGCGGATGGAAAAACCCCGTGGTACTGCAAACATTTGAAGCTTTGCTGGCGGGTAAAGGATATGTACTGCCAGAACACGAACAAATTTTCAAGGATTTCTTGGCTCGTTTTGATAAAAAGCCCACAGTTAAATATTCTAATTTCGGTGAAATGATGGAGGCAAGGTTGTTTGCTGATTTAACTCACTATAAATTAGAAAATAGAGGATGGGAAATTCCAGAAATTGTGAAAGCCAGAAAAAAGGTTGTTTGCGGCGTTGAAGCCACACCAAAAGCTGGGCGCAAAATTTATGATGATTGCGTCAATTTAGCTGCAAAAGGTTGGCAATCAGAAAGGATGATTCAAAAGAAAAAATGTGCCGCGTTGCGCTGATAAAAATCCTTGACTTTTAATTCCTATTTGCTATAATGATTTTCATCGAAAGGATGGATCACATGAAACTTTATAACACACTGACACGTCAACTGGAAGAATTTAAACCAATCACAGATGGAAAAGTTGGCATGTATTGTTGTGGTCCAACCGTTTACAGCTATGCTCACATTGGTAATTTACGCACTTATTTAAATGAGGACTTTTTGCATCGTACGTTAGTGCGGGCTGGCTATGATGTTCATCATGTCATGAATATCACAGACGTCGGACATTTGACAAGTGATGAAGACACTGGCGAAGACAAAATGCTGAAGGCCGCCGAAAAAGAAAAAATGGATGTATTGGCTCTGGCTCGTAAATATGAAAACTTCTTCTTTGACGAGGAAAACGACTTAAATATCATCCGTCCAAGTACCGTTTGCCGCGCTACGGAACACGTTCAAGACATGATTGAATTTGTGAAGAAATTAGAAGAAAAAGGATTGGCTTATGTCGCCGGTGGTAACGTCTATTTTGATACGCTCAAGTTCGGTCATTATGGCGAATTATCTCACAAAGATATCGAAGGTTTACAACATGGCGCCCGCGTTGAAGAAGATCCAAACAAACGTAATCCAACGGATTTTGTATTGTGGTTCACATCTTCCAAGTTTGAAAATCAAATTTTACAATGGGATTCGCCATGGGGTAGGGGATATCCCGGTTGGCACATTGAATGTTCTGTAATGTCGTCCAAATACTTGGGCGAGTATATTGATATTCACTGTGGGGGTATTGACCACATTTCTGTGCATCACGAAAATGAAAAAGCGCAATCCGAAGGCTGCTTTGGACATAAATGGGTGAATTATTGGGTGCATAATGCCTTTTTGCAGCTCAAAGATGTCAAGATGTCCAAGTCTTTGGGTAACATTTTGACCACACCTTCTTTGAAAGAAAAAGGCTATAATCCGCTGGCCTATCGTTATTTAGCCTTAACCGCTCATTATCGTTCAGAGCTGCAATTTACATGGGAAGCCTTGGACGCAGCTCAAGCGGCCTTTAATAACTTGAAAGCCCGTGTAATTGAGATCAAAAAGGATTTATCTGGCGCGGTAGATGAAGCCAAGAAGGCAGCGTTATTGGGTAAATTTGACGAAGCGATCTTTAATGATGTTGCCACCCCTCAAGCATTAGCCGTGATGTGGGAAGTTGTCAAAGATGCCGCTTTGAATAACGCCACAAAATGGGCAATTTTGTCCGAGATCGATACGGTTTTTGGCTTAAAAATGGACGAAATGAAGGAAGAGGCCTATGTTCCAGACGCCGAGGTACAAGCATTATTAGATGCTCGTAAAGCAGCACGCGCTGCGAAGGATTGGGCAAAATCTGATGAGATCCGTGACGCTTTAAAAGCCAAGGGCTTGGCTGTTAAGGACTTGCCCGACGGCTCTGTCGAAATAAAGCAGATTTAGGCTTTTTATTACTGTAGAATATTCCAATAAATATGATGATAGCTCCGATCACATGGATCGGGTGGATCCCTTCACCCAGAATCAGCCAACTTTCAAGTGTTGAAAATACCGGCATCAGGTAATAAATCATCCCAACTTTTACGGGGTCCGCTTTATCCATTGCGTGATTCCAACAAAGATAGGCAATTAAAGAATTAAACACGCCAAGTCCCATCACAATCCAGATGATCTCTTGTGTAAAATTTGTTTTAAAATTCAACGGATTATAAATTGTATCCCAGACAAACATAGGCAAACAAAATAAGGCGCCTAATATCAAACAACAGGCAAGTAAGGGCAGGTGGGGTAATTGAGGCGGTTTATTTGCCACCAAAAAGCTGTAATATCCAAAGGTGATGGCGGTTATCAACATCCACCAATCGCCCGCCGCAATACCTAATCCAAGCCCGCCCATCCGACCATGCATCACAATCAAACAAACGCCTATCAGGGTAATCAATAAGCCATAAATTTGCTCTTTATATAATTGCGTCTTTTTTATCACCCATGAGAAGAAAATTAAAAACAACGGCCCCGTTGCACCAATTAAAGATAAGGTAACGGGGTTCACACTATAAGCGGCATAATAAACACAAGTATTGCTGATTGTAATTCCCCAAAAAGCTGTCCAAATAAGCCAGATTTTATGTTTTAGTATTACTTTTATATTCTTTCTTAATATATTGAAAGTAAAAGGAAAAATTATAAATGATGGAATGATCCATCTTAAGGCAGCGATTTGCCATGGTGTTAATTTTCCCACAAGCACGCTTGCCGCCACAACATTAAAGCTCCAACAAAAAACAGCAAACACTGCCAACAAATATTCTTTCATTTTTCCCCTTTTTTATCATAAAGATAGAGTAAATCCTTCAGGATACAAGTTATCCTTGAGAAAAATAATGCGAAATGATTACTTTTTCTCTTGATTTTCCTTTAAAATTTCTATAGACTCACTCGCATACGTATTTCAATTGCAAAGAAAGGATGAAGATGAACGACGAAAATAAAGAAAAAGTTGACGCCATTATCCGCAAATGGAATGGTAAGCGCGGTTCCTTGATTATGGCATTACACGAATTGCAAGGTCAGTTCGGTTATGTCCCTTGGGATGAAGCCTTGTACCTTGGACAATCTTTGGGCGTGCCAATGGCAAAAATCTATGAATGTTTAACATTCTATAACTATTTTAAAGTAAAGGCTCCTGGCAAATATGTTATTTCCATTTGTGATGGAACCGCTTGTCATATTAAAGGCAGCGCCAGCGTATTAGAAGAGTTGGAGAAAGAATTAGGAGTCCCCGCCGGTACAACAACCGATGATGGGCTTTTTTATATTCAAGTCGTCCGTTGTTTGGGCTGCTGCGGCTTAGCACCGGTGATGGTAATCAATGGGGTAACCTATGGCAAGATGACGCCCGATAAAGTGAAAACAATTATCAATGAATGGCGCGCAAAGGAGGGCAAATAAGATGGTTGAAATGACGCCTGAACAAATTGAGAAATTAAAAGCGGTTGGCCGCATGCAAAAAGACAAACTTTTGCAAATGGGCAAAGATTTCGAAGAAACAAACGCTAAATATGAAGCAACCATTTTTACCTGCAATGCAACAAGTTGCCATTCTGGCGGGGGACAAAGTGTTTACGAAGCTTTCAAAGCTGCCCTTGAAACGGCTGGTTTAACAGAAAAAGTTCGTTTGGTGGCGACGGGCTGTATGGGATTGTGTGCTGCAGGCCCAATGACACGCATTGAAATTAAAGGCCGTAAACCTTTCTTATATAAAGAAATGACACCAGATGTTGCTCATTTGATTGTAGAACAGCATGTAAAGCCTTTGCTTGGTAAACCAGAAGCCGAATTGAAATTGGCACCTCATTTACAAGAAAAAGAGCTCTCCATGGAATTGCCATTTTTCACAAAACAACGTCGTGTGGTGTTGAAACATCTGGGCTCATCTGATCCAGAAGATTTGGGCGAGTACGTGGCCAATGGCGGCTATCAAGCTTTAATTAAATGTTTATTTGAAATGACGCCGCAGCAAGTGTTGGATGAAATTACAAAATCAGGCTTACGTGGTCGTGGTGGTGGCGGCTTCCCAACCGGTAAAAAATGGGAATTATTAGCCAAAGCGCCTTTGGTTGATGGCGAAAAATTCATTATCTGTAATGGTGATGAAGGTGACCCAGGTGCTTATATGGATTCTTGTATTTTGGGTGGTGGCGCACACGCCGTTTTGGAGGGAATGCTCATTGCTGCTTACGCAACTGGCGCTACTTCGGGCTGGTTTTATGTTCGTGCGGAATATCCACTTGCTTTGGAACGTGTTGAATTAGCCATCAAACAGGCCAAACGTGCCGGTATTTTGGGTAAGAATATTTTCGGTACAGATTTTAGCTTTATGGCTGAATTACGTATTGGAGCTGGGGCGTTTGTTTGCGGTGAAGAAACTGCCTTGATGATGTCATTGGAAGGCAACAAGGGAACACCGCGTCCACGTCCACCTTACCCAACGGAAAAAGGATTGTTCCAAAAACCAACAATTATCAATAACGTTGAAACATGGGCTAACGTACCACAAATTATTTTAAATGGTGCCGATTGGTTTTCCAGCGTTGGAACAGAAACAAGTAAGGGAACAAAAGTGTTCGCTTTGACTGGTAAAGTGAAACACTCCGGCCTTGTAGAAGTGCCAATGGGAACAACAGTTCGTGAAATGGTGGAAGAAGTGGGTGGTGGCACCTCCACAGGCAAGCCATTTAAGGCTGTACAAACTGGTGGTCCATCCGGTGGTGTGATTCCTGCCAAAGAATTGAATCTGCCTCTTTGCTATGAGGAATTGAAGAAAATTGGTTCTATGATGGGATCTGGTGGTATGATTGTTATGGATGAAGATGATTCCATGGTTGAAATCGCCAAATTCTATCTAGGCTTTACAGTGGATGAATCTTGTGGCAAATGTGCTCCATGCCGTCTTGGTGGATATCAAATGTTGCGGCTTTTAACTAAAGTTGCCAAAGGCGAGGGGACACGTAAAGATTTGGAAAAAATCAAAGAGATTGGATCTGCCATGCAAAAAGGATCTTTGTGTGGACTTGGTCAAACTTCTCCAAACCCGGTGTTGTCCACTATGAAGTATTTCCCAGAGGAATATGAAGCCCTCTTGAAAAAAGATGATGAAAAGAAAGGATGCTAAAAATGATTACGTTAACAATCGATGGAATTGAAGTCAAAGTCCCAGAAGGTACAAGTGTTTTAGACGCTTGTCGTGAAGCACAGGTAATTGTGCCAACTTTGTGTAAGCATCCAGATTTGGAAGCAACAGCGGCATGTGGTATTTGTATTGTCAAGATTAATGGCAGAATGCTCCGCTCTTGCTGCACTCCAGCAGCCGAGGGCATGCAAGTTATTACGCGCGATCCAGATATCATGAAGGCCCGCAAGACAATTGTGGAGCTTATTCTTTCTCGTCACCCAAATGATTGCTTAAGCTGTCTGAAAAATGGCAACTGTGAATTACAAGATTTGGCTCGTGAATTTGCGTTGGATAAAGATGCTTTTGACAACATTACTCCAACCGAAAAAGAATTACCGGTGGATGATTCCACAGGATGTATCCAACTTGATGCCAGAAAATGTGTTCAATGTGGTCGCTGCGTTCAAGTTTGTCAAAATGTGCAGAATGTCTATGCTTTAAGTTCCTTAAAGCGTGGCATTAATACACGTATGGCGCCAGCTGGTGATTTACCTTTGGAAGATTCTCCATGTATTAAATGTGGTCAATGTTCGGCGCACTGTCCAACGGGGGCCATCACTGAAGTTGACGAAACAGGAAAAGTATGGGACTATTTACAAGATACAACAAAAACTTGTGTCGTCCAAATTGCACCGGCTGTACGTGTGGCTTTGGGTGAAGCTTTCGGTTATAAAAGCGGTGATTTGGTAACAGGAAAAATCTACGCAGCATTACGCCGGATGGGCTTTAAGGCTGTCTTTGATACAAACTTTGCTGCTGACTTAACCATTATGGAAGAGGGCAGTGAATTTGTAAAGCGTTATACAAAAGAACCAGAACGTTTACCATTGATTACCAGTTGCTGTCCGGCCTGGGTGGATTATTTGGAGAAAGTAGATCATGATATGATTGACAACTTTTCAACCGCCAAGTCTCCTCAAGCGATGTTGGGTGCTGTCGCCAAGACATATTATGCTGAAAAAATTGGTGTAGATCCAAAGGACATGATTGTTGTATCCATTATGCCTTGCACGGCCAAGAAGTGGGAAATCAAACGTTCAAAAGAAATGTTTCATGACGGCATTCAGAATATTGATGTGTCATTGACGACCCGCGAATTGGTGCGGATGATTAAACAGATGGGTGTTGATTTCAACGCCTTACCAGATGAAGAGGCTGACTCTCCACTTGGCACTTATTCGGGAGCAGGGACCATCTTCGGTTTCTCGGGTGGCGTTATGGAAGCGGCCTTAAGAACTGCCCATTATCTCATCACAGGTAAAGAAATTGAAAACCTTGAGTTTGATCAAATTACAAACTTAAACGAAGGCGCTAAAGAAATGACTTTGAATATTGCCGGCAATGAAATCCATGTGGCTGTTGCTCATGGGATTAAAAACGTTGTCAGCGTATTGGAAAAAGTTCGTCGCGCTAAAGCCAATGGTGAAAAAACACCATATGATTTAATTGAAGTCATGGCATGCCCAGGCGGTTGTGTTGGTGGTGGTGGTCAACCTTTGGGGGTGACAAATGCCGTCCGTAAAGCACGCCAGGCTGGTCTTATGAATGATGACCGAAAAGCAAAAGTGCGTTGTTCACATCAAAATCCAGATATTCAAAAACTGTATAAAGAATATTTGGGTGAGCCACTGTCAGAAAAGGCAGAGGAGTTGCTGCATACGCATTATACAGCGCGTCCGCTTTATAATAAATAAACCACGATGTGACAACAAAACGCCCCGAGCAATCGGGGCTTTTTTTTATTGGCGGAGAGAGAGGGATTCGAACCCTCGGTGGGGGAACCCCCACGCCGGTTTTCAAGACCGGTGCCTTAAACCACTCGACCATCTCTCCACGAATAGTAAACGGATGTTCAAAACCATCATATTTTATTTAAAAAAAGTGGAAAAATCAAGTCTTTTTTCTTCAAATAAAAAACGAATCAAGAAGAGGGGGATAAATGCGGTTCCTTACCCCCATAGTCAACATACTGCTTTATATATAAAAAATAATCTAAAATCTGTTATTTTATTTTGTAAAATACAATTTTTAATATATAAAATTAATTTATTTGCTTTTTTTTGTTGTATTTTATAAAAACATGCTTTAGTATATAAATGTGTACAAAAGGAGTAAAAACATGAAACAACACAAAATTGATCAAAATGCTATTAAACAATATCTCTTGCCACAACTAGATATCTTGAAAGCTTTATTAATTAACTTGCATATGCAAAACAGCTTGAAAGCGCTAGCATTCCTGGAATATTTAATCAATATCGAAATTAAGCAACTTTGAGCAAGGTGGATAGAGCCTAAAATCAAAATTATTGTTCAAGGTCGGGTGTTTCTACGACAATTTGCGTCTCAGAGCGGTTTGATCGGAACAGGTAGTCGATCAGATCGTTTAGAATATAGCCCATCCCAACACATGCCATTGTTAATAAAAATAAGATAAACCATAAATATTTCATTTAAACCTCCATTGAATTATAGATATGGTTTAGCGAAAAAGGCTTGCAATCCCGCCAAAAGTCTGTCACAACTTAAATTGCGCCTAAAATCCCCATTTTTTGTTTTAGACAAAAATTATAACTGATTGATTTAATAGAGTATTATGAAATTATTCTTAATATATTTGTCGCATAATTTATATTATGTATCCATACGGATTTTAGAAGCAAGAATAATATATTTTATAATATTTTCAATAAGTTATGTATTTTGTGGATAAATTGTGTATATCTTGGGCTTGAAAATGATTTTCGCAATCCTTATCTTACTTCTCGTCAAATAAACGAAAGGATTCAAATGAAAATTTTTACAATTGCTCTATGTCTTGGTTTGGCAGCCTG
Source organism: Alphaproteobacteria bacterium (assembly GCA_017412085.1). GTDB lineage: Bacteria > Pseudomonadota > Alphaproteobacteria > CAAHEQ01 > UBA3637 > UBA3637. Next base: position 70,512 of record JAFPYS010000019.1, on the reverse strand, counting down.
CGTCAGCGGCGGAAACGATTTGCAAACTTTATGCCTTCACAAAGATCCCAACCAAATGACCGATCGTGAAGTCGAAATGTGCAAAGCTTATCTGCAACGGCCTGCCATTTATCAAAATTAGGACGATTTTCGGCGAGACGAACCCTGCTCCTGGTCGATTTTAGCCAACAATTTTGACCTGAGAGCATTTTTAACGACAACAAAATAATAACTTTTGCCAATAAAAACGGGCTCTAGAATCATCCGAACCCGCTTATTTGAATTAAATTTATCTGCCGCGAATCTTATTCAATATAGAAACCTTTGGGGGCGTCACCTGTTTTTCCCCTAGATCTTGTGGCCAAATACACTTTAGCTGTTTATCAAAAACCACATCTTCTTGTGCCAAAGGAACGTAATCTTCACCGCATTTGACCAAAGCACGATGAAGCCTTGGATTCACACGATGTAAAACTTTGACACATTCTGGTTTTTTTGTGGCATCATCCAATGTAACAACTTCTGGACTGCGATAATATTTGGGGTTATAGGTCAAGGCCTTCATATGCCCATGACCTTCTTTAGGTTCAAAACAAATAAAAGCACAACGCGTACTCTCCGCAAGCAACTCTTCAGCGGCCAACCTCCGATCTCCTTCAATGGTCTTTTCATCAATTATGGTCACACCAGTTGGATAGAACTTTTTCACATAAAATTTTGGCATTTTTCTTTCCTTTTCAATATATTAATTCATTAACTTATATATTTGCTTTAATCCAATCTAATAGCTCAGATTTGCCCGCGCCACCGATATGTGCTGCCTTAACCTCGCCCCCTTTAAATAGCAATAAAGTCGGCAATGATTGAATATCATATTTAACCGCCAAAGGTTCCGCCTCATCCACATCTACCTGGACAATTTTCAGGTCCGAAGACATCTCTTCAGCAATCTGATCCACAAATGGAGCTATCTGACGGCAAGACCCACACCAAACAGCCGAAAAATCAACTAAAACAGGTTTATCATTTTTCAAAACTTCTTGGTCAAAATTCGCTTCATTTACTTGTTGCATTCGTTCTCCTTTTCTGTATAAAGAATATATAGCATATTTATTTTTTGCTGTCAAGTTCTTCCAATGGCCATCTCGGCCGTGCTTTAAAGTCCAAAGAATCGGTCAGTCCCAAACGCAATCTTTCCAATCCGGCCCAGGCAATCATAACACCATTATCTGTACAATACTTCATCGGAGGCGCCGAGAAAATCATCTGGTGTTTTACAGCCACTTTTTCCAACATCTCACGCACAGCACCATTGGCCGCAACTCCGCCCCCAACCACCAAATCTTTTGCGTTAGGAAAATCCTTTTTGAAAACTTTTAATGCATGTTCCAGACGATCTTGCATTTGTGCCACCACCGCCGTTTGAAAAGAGGCGCACATATCATTTTTTTGTTTATCCGTCAGCTTGCCCATCTTTTCAATTTGGAAACGCACAGCGGTCTTTAAGCCCGAGAAAGAAAAATCGCATCCTGCCCGCCCTTTCATGGGAATTGGCAAAGAAAAAGCCTTGGGATTACCCAACTTCGCACGCTTTTCCAGGTTCGGCCCACCGGGATAGCCAATATCCAGCATTTTCGCCACTTTATCAAACGCTTCTCCCGCAGAATCATCTATGGTTGCCCCTAATTTTTTATATCTGCCGACCCCCATTACTTCCAAAATCTGGCAATGCCCACCCGAGGTCAACAACAGCAAATACGGAAACTTTACGGGATTACTTAACCGCGCCACCAATGCATGCCCTTCCAAATGATTGACGGCGATGAACGGCAGATTATGTGCAAAGGCAATCGCTTTGGCCGTCATAACCCCCACCAAAACACCTCCGATAAGACCTGGCCCAGCGGCTACGGAAACAGCAGATAAGTCTTTGAAATCTAAAGAGGCTTTATCCAAACATTCACGAATGAGGATGTCACACTTTTCCAAATGAGCGCGTGCTGCAATTTCCGGCACAACACCACCAAAACGTCTATGTTCATCATACTGCGACCAAACAACGGACGACAGCACATCACCCTTTTCGTTGACAAGAGCACAAGCGGTCTCATCACAAGATGATTCTATACCCAAAATTACTTGTTTTTTTTGAGCCATATATTCATTGCTCCTTCATCGTTCGTCCACTTTGCCTCACGAATATACTGCCGCAAACGATTTGTGTCAAGCCAATTTGCAAACTCCAAATGAATTAGCCCCTGACCTTCGCGCCCCTTGCCGGTAATAATTTGGATTTTCTTACTGCCAATTTTATAATGTTTTTCAATGAATTGCACCGTTTTTTGGTATGCTTCTTCTACTGTCATCCGATGTAAATCCAAACAATACGCAAGTGGTTTGATTGGCGCCCGATGAACACGTAAACGTGGTGGCAAATCTTCCTGTTTCCGATCAGAATCAAATGGCTGAACAGATTTTTTTAAATCTTCCCATAAATTAGCATCTTCTGTTTTTATCATTTCTTTGGCAATAACAAATAATAACTTCCCTGTTGATTCATGTGCCCAGCGGTTTGAAATGCGGCCGCTCCATACCCCCAGAAAAAGTCGGCACGAATACCCCCTTTAATTGCGGCACCTGTATCTTGCGCCATCATTAACTGATTAATTGCACCACCATTGGGATTTGTTGTCTCAAGCCACATTGGCGTATGCATTGGAATATATGTTGTATCCACCGCCAACGAACGTGCTGGTGTTAGAGCAACTCCAGCCGAGCCAATTGGTCCCTCCCCCGCCAACTCTTTAAAGAAAATATAACGATCATTTTTACGCATTAATTTCAATGCCTCGTTGGGGTGATCTGTGCACCACTCCCGAATACGCGGCATTGAATTTGCAATACTTGGATCAACTCCGGCTTCTTTTAAAATCGCCCCCAATCCCTTAAATGTTCGCCCATTATTTCCAGCATAACCAAGCTGTATAATCTCTCCTTCCGGTGTCACCATGCGACCAGAGCCCTGGACGTGCATAATAAATAAGTCAACAGGATTGTCTGCCCAAGCCACAATCGGTGCATTGATCCCATTTTCTTCAATGGACTTTCGCGTGGCATAAGTCTTACCTTGTTGATAACCCGACGGCGCTCCATAAATCGGCATCTGTGCTCCATTTTCATGGTGACGCGTTCCAGTTAATTCTGCCTCATAATACCCTGTAATTTTACCTGTTGCACTGCCACGACTTGTCACTTTATAAAGTTGTAACGTTCCCTCAATTAAGCTCCTTAAATCCGATTCAGAATGTACTGATCCTACTCCTCTACAAAACTCTTCATATCCCTTTGGATTCGTCGCGCAGCTTTTTTTAATAGCAGGTAATGCCGCCACCAGATTATCTTGCTTCCATCCCTTTAAACTGGAAAAAGTTGTGGGCGTCAATTGAAAACTACGTCCCTTAGACAAATAATGCGATCCAGAACATGCGGTTAAAAACGACAATAAACCAATAACAAGGAGTCTACGCAAAATGAGCCTCCTTATTTTCAATACCGGACACGACCCACGTGTTTTCTTTCTTATGAGTAAATGTCCAATTTTCGGTTACGGTGGCAACATACAAAGGATCTCCCTCAATAATATTGTCCTTTTCATCCTTTAATAGGTTAATTTGTTCTGTTGTAAAAGAAACAATCTTTTTGTCTGGCGTATCTTCTAAAACTTTTACATCCTTAAAACCAATTAATGTAAATTCTGCTTTTTGATGTAAATTTTCACGACTAAGAATAGCCTTTTCAAAAACAGGCAATACCTTTTCATTCAAATAATTTTTAATATCCGACAACCGCCCCTTAGCAAAAGCTTCTGACACACGCACAAAAATAATTTTCGCCGTATTTGAAAAATCTGCCTCAATTTCTTTATTAATAAAATCAGAAAAAGAAGCCGCATCTAATTCAATAACCTCTCCCGTTTTTTTAGAAATTAAACGCAACTTGTGTTGCTTCATCCCCCGCTCGCGAACAGCAAAAATAAATTGGAGCAGAAAAAAAACAATAACAATGCTTAAAAGAATATTGCTAAAAATCATTTTTTGCCTTTACATTTCTTTTTTTCTTGTTTAAAATAACAATTATAGTTAAACAAATTTTAAAACTTTTTGCAAGAGGATTTTAATATATGACAGAAAACACAAAAAAACAACCAGAAGAACAACCATTAACATTGCAAATAAATACCCAGTATATTAAGGATTTATCTTTTGAAGCACCGGGCATGCCAAATTCCATGTTATCTTTGTCACAACCGCCGGAGGTTCAAATTAGCGTTGATGTAAATGCATCCAAGCTGGATGACAAAGATCATTTTACAGTTGATTTACACATTAAGGTTCAGGCGGACAAGAAAGAAGATCATAAGTCCTTATTTTTATGCGACCTTTTATATGGTGGTTTAGCTACCTTACAGGCTCCAGAATCCCATATCGAACCATTGTTGTTAATTGAAATTCCACACCTACTTTTCCCATATGCTCGTGCAATAATTGGTAACTTAATTCGTGAAGCGGGATTTCCACCGCTTCAAATTAACCCCATCGATTTTGCGGCATTATATCGTGCAAGATTAGCACAAAAACATCAAGAAAAAGGAGAGAAAAAATGATTTTTACATTACTCATTGGTTTGATCGCTGGCGTAGCGATGGTTATTTATCGTGGTCTTTATTTTGGTCCATGGAATGCCGCTTTAAACACTATTGGGGCCTGCCTTGCTGCTGCAATCATTTGCTATATTCTGCTTCAAATTTTGGCAAATATTGGGGGATTCTTCCTTAAAATACTATTTGTTGTTATTATTACGGTTCTTATTTTGTTTGGTGGTACAAAAATATGGAACACGTATAATCCGGATCACCCCATCAATTTTCCACCTTCTGCCGTGACAGACAAAGTAAATGGATTAACCTCTAGAATAAGGTAGCATATGGAATGGGTCGTCTCCACAGAACGTGATTTAGACGCTATTGCTGATACGATAGCCCCTCTTTTATCTGTTGGGGATGTTGTAGCCTTAAATGGCACGTTAGGTGTTGGGAAAACAACTTTTGTTCGTGCGCTGGTAAGAAACTTGACCCATACTGAAGCGGATGTACCAAGCCCAACTTTTACCATTCTTCAAACGTATGACACCCCTAAATTTACCTTATATCATTTTGATTTCTATCGGCTAAAGTCTCCAGAGGAAGCCTATGAGATTGGGATTGAAGAAGCATTTACAGAGGGCGTATCCGTTATTGAATGGCCCGAAAAAATCGGCTCTCTGTTACCCAAACAACATAAAGCCATTTCTTTTGAGATTTTAAAAGATGGAACCAGACATATTTGGACGGAGAATTTTTAATGAAAACACGGGATTATTACTTAAAGCATTTTATAAAAAAACACCATCTGGATAATGTAACCTGGCTATCCTCCGATGCTTCCACACGACGTTACGCTCGTGTCTTTAAAAAAGGAAAACCATTCATTTTGATGGATTCTCCCTTGTCCGAAAAACCACGAGAATTTGTAGCGATTAACAAAATGTTGCGCCATCACGCCCTCTCTGCGCCCAAAATATACGCTACAGATCTTCGACATGGTTTCTTGTTATTGGAAGACTTTGGTTCTACATTAATGTCTCAAGCGGTTAAGCACAAAAAACAGGCTGATGACCTATACGTACTTGCATTGGATACATTAATTAAGCTACAAAAAGAGATTACGAAACAAGAGCTTAAAAAATTACCCCCCTCCACGGATTTCATGATATCCGAGAACAACTTTTTTATTGACTATTATGTTTCCCATGTCCTTAAAATTAAGTTACCAGCACAAGCCAAAAAGGAATTCAAAGACATTTGGAACAAGCTATTTCAAGGCATACAAAAATTGCCACAAACCCTTATGCTGTATGATTATCACTCAGATAATATTATGTTAAAAGCCAATAACACCTTGGGAATATTAGATTTCCAAGATGCAATGCGTGGGCCCATTTTCTATGATTTAATTTCACTGATAGAAGATGAACGTCATCCGTTACCACTACGTCAAAGAAAATTATTTTTAAAACATTATTTAACTTTACGCCCAGTTTTGGCAACAGACAAGTATGCTTCTTGGATTGACGTTGTTGCCGCACACAGGCATACACGTGTTATTGGTCGCTTTGCTCTTCTTGCTGTTGAATATAACAAACCAGATTATCTAAAATATGTCAAAAATGATTGGGCATTTATAAAAGAAAACATTAAAAATCCTCTTTTGAAGGATTATCAACGCTGGTTAAAGAAATACCTACCCAAACAGCTTAAAGGATAACTACACATGATTTACCAGGTTCCATTTTCTGCTGATTTAGCTGATATAGTGGCGGATGAGTTGTTGCGACGTTATCAAAATAATCCTTTTGAGCTTGCACAAGTACACTTAATTTTGCCAACTAAAAGAGCTTGTTTATCTGTTAAAAATGCTTTCTTAAACAAAAAAACGGGGGAAGCCATTCTTTTGCCACAAATGACCCCTATTTACGAGCTTAACATTATTGATGAAAATATCCCCGCCGCGATATCTGATACGGAACGTTTGCTTTTATTGGCAAAGCTGTGTCAAGCAAAGCCCAATATTCACACCCATGATCAAGCATTAAAAATGGCCATCAGTTTAAAGGAACTGCTGGACGCGACATATCAATTTGATTTGGATTTAACCCATTTGGCCGATCTAGTGCAAATGGAAAAATATGCCTCTCATTGGCAAGAAACAGTCCAATTTTTAGACATATTACACTCACAATGGCCCAAAATATTAAGGGAACGGAAACAAATTGATCCTATGGACAGATCTATCCGCTTAATCCGATCCTTTACACAAAAAATATCAACCATAAAACAACCTATCTTTATGGCTGGATTTACACAGACCTTTCCCGCCATTAACGAACTGATTGAAACCGTTTCACAAAATAAAGATAATGTTATTTTTGAAGAAACATTCCCAAATGATAAAAGAAACACAGCTGCCTATAAAACAACTGTTTATCCTCAAGAAAAAGCTGTGCTTGATGCTCTTACTAAAGACAGCTGGGTTTCACAAGATTTTCCCGCAAACACATTTGAAAATATACGCTTAATTAACGCCGCAACACCAAGCGACGAGGCTTTAACTATTGCCTTGCTGTTACGTCAGGCATTGGAAACACCTGATAAAACCGCCACGCTTGTCACAACAGATCGCACATTAGCCCGACAAGTCATTGCTCAGATGAAACGATGGAACATCTTGTTGGATGATTCCGCCGGAACGCCTTTAAATCACACGTCCATCGGATTATTTTTCAGTTTGCTTGCTGATGTCGGTATAATGCCGGATGCGACACATTATCTTGCCCTGTTTAAGCATCCTTTGTCTGCAGATAAAGAAATTCCAGGAGATTTTCGCAAAAAAGTTCAAAATCAAGAAAAATTGCTACGAGAACAAAGAAAATCTTGGCAAATTGATTTAAATACAGATTTTACACCCTGGGTAAAATTATTTCAAAATAATACGCTTATTTCTTTTCAAGATATTTTACGTCAACATATTGATTTAGCTGAAAAATTAGCGACAAGCGCCGACAAAACTGCCGCAGAACGGCTTTGGCAAAATGACGCCGGCAAACAAATGTTTACATTCCTTTCTGATCTTTTAGAACAGGCGAATTTGATAGGTACCATAGAGTCACAAAGTTACCCCGAAATCTTAAAATTACTTATGCAGCAACAATCAGTTCGCCCTCGCTATGGGATGCATCCCAGGTTGGATATCCTGGGTCCAATTGAATCTCGTTTTCATCATGCAGATATGTGTATTATTGCCGGCTTAAATGAAGGCATATTCCCGCCGATTCCCGAAACAGGCCCCTGGTTGAATCGTCCTATGAGAAAGAAGCTTGGCATTCCTGCACCAGAAGAAAAAACAACGGAATTATCCATGGATTTTGCGCATAATTTTTGCAGCAAAGAAGTTTACTTAACACGATCCATTAAAACTGATGGCACACAAACAATCCCCTCTCGTTTTATAGAACGATTAAAAGCCGTGGCTCAAATCAATCATCTACAGTTGCCAGAATACAAAGCTCATTTATCTGAGCTCTTGGACACCCCATTTGTTTATGATAAAATTGTCCGCCCTGCCCCCCGTCCATCGGTTGATGCACGCCCCAACTCTCTGCCCGTGACACAAATTGAAATGTGGCGCAGAAATCCGTATGCAATTTATGCGCGTTACGTGTTAAAATTGTATCCTTTGAGACCGCTTGAAGATAAATCAAATAACGCCGAATTTGGTGAACTGGTACACAAAATAATTCAAACATTTATAACTCAATATCCCAAATCAACCGACCGCGGTTTATTAATTCGAACAGCCCAAAAAATCATTAACGAAAGCCAGCTTTCCGAGATTGATAAGACATTATTAAATATGAAATTTACAGCGATTGCCGAGTTTATCATTCAACAACAAAACTTTGATTTATCTCTTGTCAAAGAAAGTGCCTGTGAACAAAAAATCACACATACATTTAACATTGATGATATCTCCTTTACGCTTTATGGAACCGCAGATCGAATTGATACCCTTAAAGACAATACATTGCGCATTATTGATTATAAAACCTATCATCCACCTAAAAAGAAAGAAGTAATGGCTGGTTTTTCACCGCAACTTTCATTGGAAGCTCTTTTGTTGAGTGAAACACAACAACAACCTATCAGCAATCTTTCGTATTGGTATTTAAGTAATAAAAAAGATGCCTCAGAAGTACAGACAATTGTGGACAATGCTTCCGAACTTGAGGATTTAATTCAAAAATCCAAAAATGGTTTATTTGATATGGTACGCGCTTTCAGATCCGAAAAGACACCGTATGAAGTGTGCCCTATTCCCTCACAAGCGCCAACCTATGATGATTATGCTCATCTCGCCCGCCGACAAGAATGGGCCACAACGAACGAGGAGGAAGAATGAGCCTTATCAATCAAGAACAAATAAGTGCAAGCAATCCCTTTGATTCCGTATGGGTCGCAGCCTCCGCTGGCACAGGGAAAACAAAGGTTTTAACCGATCGTGTTTTAAGGCTTTTATTACAAGTAACAGAACCCAAAAGATTGCTCTGTTTAACCTTCACAAAAGCCGCTGCTGCGGAAATGGAAAACCGTATCAATAATATTTTAAAAGAATGGGCTACATGTCCTGACCAAGAGTTATTTCACGCAGTCCAAGATTTAATCCAAGAAGTACCCCAAGATAACATAATACAGAAAGCCCGTTCTTTATTTGCTAACGTCTTGGAAACTCCGGGCGGAATGAAAATTATGACCATTCATAGTTTTTGCCAATCTTTATTAAAACAATTTCCTTTGGAAGCCGATGTTCCGCCCCATTTTGAAGTTATTGATGATCTTGCGGCCTACACGATGAAAGAGCAAATCCTGAAGGAAGTTCTCACAGACAAAAATATCCGCACCTCACTTCAAAATTTGACATATCTTATTTCATCTGATGCCTTGATGGATTTACTGGGCAGGATTGTAAACGAAACATCTCGACTTTTAAGCCTTATGGATCGCTATCCTGGGCACATAGATTCCGTCACAAATAATATAAAGAAATACTTTAATATAGATAAATATCTTAATGAAAAACAAATAATAAATGAATTTTTTAATGAAGAAGACTGGCCACTCCAAAAGGATAAATACCTAACCAAAGACGAACATATAAGAAAGGCACTTAAAGACGATCCCAAAGCACAAAAAGCATGGGAGACAAATGAGCGTTTAAAAGCTTTTAAGATAACCAAAGCAACTAAAACCTTGTTAGACATTGCATTCAAGGTTGTTGAAAAATATCAAATGCTCAAACAATTTAATGCCTTTTTAGATTATAATGATTTGATTGACAAAACAAATCAATTGCTGTGCAAATCTACTATGTCAGCATGGGTCTTATATAAATTAGATGGTGGCATTGACCATATTTTGGTTGACGAAGCCCAAGACACGAACCAAGAACAATGGAATATAATTAAAGCCTTAACAGAGGAGTTTTTCTCTGGCGAAGATGCCTCAGAAAACTTAAGGACACTTTTTGTTGTAGGAGACAAAAAACAATCCATTTTCAGCTTCCAAGGTGCAGATCCCATTGCTTTTGGAAAAATGCACGATTTTTTTGAAAAACGCATTACTGATTCTCATAACAACTTTAACAATATTCCGCTTAATTATTCTTTCCGATCCACCGAACCCATCTTGCGTCTGGTGAATTATTTACTTCAAAATGAAGAAGCAAAAAATGGGCTTTTAACTCAAGATGAACAAGCATATCACCTGGCGAACCGTTCCGATGACGCTGGGTTGGTTGAAATATGGCCCGTTGAAGAGCCCCAAAAATTGGATACACCTGCCCCATGGAAGCCACCCATTGAACGTCAAGAAAATGATTCCGCCATGAAACGTCTAATCGGAAAAATCGCCGATAAAATTCAATCCATGATTGGCAAGGAAATTTTGCCTTCTAAAAATCGTTTCATAGAACCAGGAGACATTCTGATTTTGCTTCAAAAACGCGGCACCATGATGGCAGAAATTGTCCGATCTTTGCGCGAACGACAAATTCCCATTGCTGGCGTTGATCGATTGATTTTGAGCGAACACCTTGCCATTCAAGATTTAATTGCCTTAACAGAATTCGTTTTACAACCTCAAAACGATCTTAATTTGGCAAACATCATCAAAAGCCCTATTCTTGGTTTAAAAGAAGATGACTTATTTAACATATGTTTTACCCGAAACAAATCCAGCCTGTGGCACCAATTACAAAAAGCTTATCCTTCCTCAGCATCTCAATTAAAGGAAATAATGAACCTTGCGGACACAACTCCTCCATTTGAGTTTTACGATACCATTTTAGGTGCGTTTGGGTTGCGTAAGAAATTTGTCGCTCGTTTTGGGCAAGAGGTAAACGAAACACTGGACGAATTTCTATCATTAACTCTTAATTTTGAAAAAACGAATACCCCCTCTTTACAAAATTTCTTAACATGGTTTTCACAAAACGAAATTGAAATTAAACGGGATCTTGATAATTCAAACAGCAATGCAGTTCGCGTCATGACTGTTCATGGATCAAAAGGATTGCAAGGAAATATTGTGTTCTTGCCAGATACTTGCAGTTCCAGAACAAAAACTCCAACAGGTGGAGAATTTATTTGGATAGATGACAATTTTCCTTTATGGATTCCGAATGCAGCCCTTCGTCCCTCTTGCCTGGACAGTTATTTTGCCAATCGAGACCATTTAAATCAGCAAGAAAAAAGACGTTTGCTTTACGTTGCCTTAACCCGCGCGCGTGATCGTTTATATATTACAGGCTATGGAAAGAAAAGCACGAACAATTGGTATGACCTAATTATTAACTCTTTACCCCCACAAATAGGACCTAATAAAAGTGGTATTATCTCGTGGGAATCAAAGCAAAAACGTAAAGTTAATGTAGAGACCAAATGTTCTATTTTAAACGATTTTGACTCAATACCCTCTTGGGCAACCCAAAACTGCCCGCAAGAGCAACCCAATGTTTCGCCCCTATCACCGAGTAAGTTGGGTGCAGATGATGATATTGAATTGGATTTTGATGGTTCAATCACACAAACAAATCAGGCTTTAGCCCTGCGGCGCGGTACATTTTTGCACCAATTATTGCAATTCCTCCCTTCAATACCCGCCGACAAACGATTAGAATATGCGAAAAAAATGTGTCCACCGGACATTGATTTGCCAGATAATTTGATTAATATTTTTGATAATCCCGCCTTTAAAGATTTGTTTGGGATAAATTCGTTGGCCGAGGTGCCAATCATCGGTGTTTTAAACAATCAACCCATTTCTGGACAAATTGACCGCTTGATTATATCTCCAACAGAAGTAAAAATCGTCGATTTCAAAACCAATCGTTTTGTCCCTAATGAGGTGCCCCTTATCTATAAAAAGCAATTGAACGCATATAAGGACTTGCTAAAAACAATTTTTCCTGATAGGATAGTGAAAGCATACATTTTGTGGACACAAACATTGTACATAAAGGAGATAGAATGACAAAGCTTTCCATTTTTGTAACTGCCCTGTTACTTTGTGGCTGTGCAATAGCTCCGCATTCTAATAAATTTCAAGAGAAACAAATTGAAACCGGGTATTTTTCTATTGCTGTTTGGGAAAAATCTTCCATTCAAAAGGGGAAGCCTTTACGTATTTATTATGAAGGCGATGGCAATCCCAATCCATACCACACGGTCGCTTTTGATCTGGCGGAAGCAGACAAAACACCAAATGTTATTTATGTCGCCCGTCCTTGCCAATGGACAAATGATAAGATCTGTGAACAAAAGAAGCAAATCTATCAAGAAGCCCGTTTTCATCCAGAAATCATGGCAGAGATGAAAGAATTAACGGATTATCTTATTCGCAAGCACCAAGCTCCATCTGTTGAATTGATTGGTTATGATGGGGGCGCGGTTATTGCTTTGAATATGGCGCCACAATTCCCCACAAGTCGAGTGATAACTGTGGCCGGAATTACAGATGTCGCGGCGTATAACACTCAACATGATATAGAGGGGGGCGATCCAGAAGATATCGATGATCCTGCGGACAAATTAAACATTTTAGCAAATATTCCTCAAGTTCACTATGTTGGCAAAGATGATGATGTCACACCTCGCCGTCTGGTTGAACGCTTTGTTGGACGCATGCAAAATCCAAAATCGGCGGTTGTAAAAGTTGTTCCCAACACAAATCACACAAATTGGAGGGGCGTTAAGCTGGATTATTAATGTTATACCTGGTTCCTGTTATTGTTTTTGCGTTAGATTGGCTCAGTAAATATACGGCATTAAAATATTTGGATGCATACACGCCAGTTTCGATCTTACCCATCTTTAATTTTTATCTTACTTTTAACCCCGGCATCAGCTTTTCTATGCTTCGGGCCGACAGTCCCTATGGCGTTTGGGTGTTGATTGGTATCGCTTGCATCATCTGCGCTTTTATTCTATATGCTTTCAGAAAGGAAAAAGACACATGGACGCGCTTTGCCTTAATGTTGGTTTTGGGCGGTGCAATTGGAAATGTCTGGGATAGGCTTCGCTATGGAGTTGTCGTTGACTTTTTGGATTTTCATTGGGGGAATTATCATTGGCCCGCTTTCAATATTGCTGATTCTGCTATCTGTATTGGCGTGGCAATTATACTGTGGCAAACATTAAGGAGGAAAAAATGAGAATATTACTGTGCTTGTTTGTGTGCCTGATTTTAACGTCATGTGCTCCCTATAAACCAGATTTGGATGAAACTCAGGTTGTAAATGGAGAATCAATTATTGTCCCCCCAGATTTTAATCAGTTGCCAAAGGAGAATTAAATGAGCATTTATGATGATTTGCGTGCTAAGGCCAGCTCTATGAAAAACTTTAACTTGCGTCAAGCATTTGAACAAGATGCTGACCGCTTCAACCGTTTTCATGTCGAATTTGAAGATTTCTTGTTGGATTATTCTAAAAATCTAATTGATGATGAGACAATGTCCCTGCTCCGTAAATGGGCTGAGGAACGCCACCTTAAAGATGCAATTAAACAAATGTTCAGTGGAGAAAAATTTAATTCTACCGAAGGACGTGCCGTTTTGCATACTGCCTTACGCAATCGTTCTGGGAACCCCATAATGGTAGATGACAAAGATGTTATGCCAGATGTGTTAGGCGTCTTGGATAAAATGCATAACTTTTCAGACGCTGTGCGTTCGGGTAAGTGGGTCGGCGCCACAGGTAAAAAGATCACAGATATCGTAAATATCGGAATCGGCGGTTCAGATTTGGGTCCCTGTATGGCGGCCAACGCCCTCACCGCTTACCGTGATAGAAATATTCGCTTACACTTTGTATCTAACGTAGATGGCACAGACATAGCCGAAAACTTAAAACAATGCGACCCAGAAACAACATTGTTTATTGTGTCCAGCAAAACTTTCACAACTCAAGAAACCATGACAAACGCCAACACGGCACGTGCATGGTTGGTTGATACTTTGGAAGAAGATGCCGTATCCAAACACTTTGTAGCTGTTTCCACCAACACCGAAGAAGTTCAAAAATTTGGTATCAATCCAGACAATATGTTTGTCTTTTGGAACTGGGTTGGCGGCCGTTATTCGATGTGGTCAGCCATTGGCCTTAGCTTAATGATCGGTATTGGCTATGATAACTTTATCAAGATGTTAGAAGGCGCTCATGCCATGGACAAACATTTCCAAAACGCCGATTTTACGGAAAACCTGCCGGTTATCTTGGGCCTGATTGGCGCATGGTATGCGGGCTATATGGGTGCAGAAAGTTATGCTGTTCTTCCTTACGACCAATACCTGAACCGTTTGCCCGCCTATCTACAACAACTGGATATGGAGTCCAATGGTAAGGGCGTAGACCGAGATGGTAAACCCGTTACCTATTCAACTGGTCCTATTTTGTTTGGAGAACCAGGCACCAATGGACAACATTCCTTTTATCAACTGATCCACCAGGGAAGCCATCTGATTCCTGTGGACTTTATTGCCCCGATTCACTCTTTGAATGAAACGGACAAGCATCACGATATCTTATTAGCCAATGTGGTCGCCCAAGGTGAGGCCTTAATGCGTGGCAAAAATCGTGAGGAATTGTTGGCAGAAGGTGTGGAAGAACGCCTGATCCCATTCAAAACATTTACGGGAAATCGTCCTAGTAATACCCTCTTGATTGACAAAATCACACCCTACACTTTCGGCATGTTAATTGCCATGTATGAACACAAAATTTTTGTGCAAGGTGTGCTGTGGAATATCAATTCGTTTGACCAATTTGGCGTGGAACTTGGCAAGCAATTAGCCAAGAAAGTTTTGCCAGAATTATTAGATAAAAAACAATCACTTAAACATGATAATTCAACAAATGCTCTAATAGAAAAAATCAGAAAAAATAGACATTAAAACCCTCGTTTAAAGACAAAAAATCCCCGAGCATTTAGCCGGGGATTTTCGTTTACAAATTATCTTGTCGCGTCACAAGAAACAACTTTCTTTCTTCTTGTCTTCTTTTTAGCTTTGGGCGAATTAAACTGCGCTAAACGAGCTTTTGAATCACGAAGGCCGATACTTGCATCAAATACGTCATTTTCTTTTTCTTCAGCCCTTTTCATCAAGAACGTCCGCTCAGACAAATTCCGACTTTCTTTAATTGCCTTCTCAAGCATTGCCAATTGAGTTTGCGTAGCACACAAATGATCCTCACTTTCTTGAACATCGATGACGGCCATGCGTTTTTCACATTCTCTAAGTTGTCCCCGCAATCTTCTGACAGCCTTAACATCCTGTGACGCCTTGGCCTGCACCAATCTATCGTAAATCTCATCACGCTTAGCACAAACATAATTCCTTTTTGTTGCCCGAATCAAATCGCGCTTTTCAAACATATCTAAAGCAACTTCTTCTGGCGTCGCCATTCTCTTTCCTTTTTTCATATTCTCTCCTTCGTGTTGAACTACAACTATTTTGACATATTTAATTAATATTTGTCAAGAAGATATTATATATTTTCGGCTTCTTTAATCATTGCCCGAATCTCGTTTTCGTGTTCTTGGCAATACTGATATCCGTCTTTAAACAGACCAATCAACCCCTTTTGCTTATGAATATCTGACAATGTTTTTAAAATCGGTTTACCATCAATATTCATTGTGTAAAAATAATCGTAAGTATTCCCCTTCCATTCGGCCAGATCCTTGATAGGTGTGTCTTGCATCATTGTTTCTTGAACCATTTCAGAAAATATCCACTTTAAATGTGGCGTATCATATTCTTTCGAATCATCATGAAAATGTTCTTGCCATTTGTAAAACCAAAAGAAATGCATTACTTCATGCAAACATATTCGCACCATCTGATCCGGATCTATCCTGTAAAACAAATAACAAGAATGGCTGTCTAAATATCTTGGACAGATAAAATTCAAATTCACATACGCTGTCATATTATTTAAAATTGACTTCGCATTAATTTCGTATGCCTGTGAAAAGGCACGTTCAATTTGCTCTAATTGGCTATTCCAACGCTCTTGCCATCTTTTACTTAAAGTCTTCAGCTCATCTTTTTTTTCTTTATAAATTTGCGTCAGTATATCCCCAACGTACTTCATACGTTCTTTTTCTGGCAATGCAAGTGCTTTTTCTTGATCTATTTGAGGATATGCCTTGTATAAATCATTTCGCCAATATGGCGTAATGCCATCTTCTTGCGTCCATAATGTTGCCTCCAACATTTGATCCAAACTCGGCACACGAAAGGTCAATTTCATATTATGCCTTTCTGCTTTTTATAAATTCTTCCAACCAATGAATATCGTATTGTCCATCAATAAATTCTGGATGTTGCGCTATGGCTTGATGCAAAGGAATTGTTGTCGAAATACCCTCTATCACAAACTCATCCAAAGCACGACGTAGGCGCATTAACGCACCATTGCGCGTCCGCCCCGACACAATCAGCTTGGCCACTAAACTGTCGTAATTCGGCGGCACATCACAACCGGCATACATACCAGAATCCACCCGAACAGCCAAACCACCCGGCACATGCCATTGGCCGATTTTGCCCGGACAAGGTGTGAAGGTGTCTGGATCTTCCGCATTAATTCTGCACTCAATGGCAACGCCATGAAATTGGATGTCCTCTTGATTGATATCCAATGTCTGGCCAGCTGCCATACGAATTTGTTCACGCACAACATCCAAACCTGTCACCGCTTCTGTAATGGGGTGTTCCACTTGCAAACGTGTGTTCATTTCCATAAAATAAAACTGTCCATTTTCATACAAAAACTCAACAGTACCCACATTTGAATAACCAATTTTCTTTACAAAATCAACAGCCATCTTACATAAGCGTTCACGTTCTTCTGTATTTAATGCCGGAGACGGTGTTTCTTCCAACACCTTTTGATGATTGCGTTGCAAAGAACAATCACGTTCACCCAAATGGATGACATGTCCATAATTATCCGCTAAAACCTGAACCTCAATATGTCTTGGATTCGTGAAATATTTTTCAATATAAACACCCTCGTCCCCAAACGCAGCTCGTGCCTCATTTTGAGCCAAAGTAAAAGCCATTTCCATATCATCTGCACGCTTAACAACACGCATACCTTTGCCGCCGCCACCAGATGCGGCTTTAATAATGACAGGATACCCCAACGCCTCACCCCATTGAATTGCATCCAAAACCGTCTGCACCTCTTCATCTGAACCCGGAGTCACGGGTAAACCACATTCCTTAGCCAACTTTCTTGCTTCCACCTTATCACCCATTTTTCGTATCATATCTGGTTTAGGACCAATCCAAACCAAACCATGTGCCTCCACCATTTCGGCAAAATCTGCATTCTCAGATAAAAAGCCGTATCCAGGATGAATAGCATCTGCGCCAGTCATCAAAGCGGCAGAAATAATATTAGCCTTATTTAAATAAGATTCCTTAGCATTGGCCGGACCAATACAAACGGCCTCATCCGCCAATTTCACATGCATAGCATTCGCATCGGCCACAGAATGAACAGCCACAGTCTTAATCCCCATCTCGCGACAAGCACGATGGATACGCAAAGCAACTTCTCCACGATTGGCAATTAAGACTTTTTCAAACATACTTTATTCCATTTCAAACAAAGGCTGTTGATACTCAACTGGCGCACCCGATTCCACCAAAATCGCTTTAATTTTTCCGGCTTTTTCGGCCACGACAGGATTGAACGTTTTCATGGCTTCTACCATACACAGTGTTTGCCCAGCTTTCACCGTATCTCCTTCTTTTACAAAAGTCGGAGCATTTGGATTGGGCGACAAATAAACAACGCCAACGATTGGTGAATTCACATAATTCTTAGGCTTATCCGATTGTTTGGTTTCTGTTACAACTTCGGCGGCTGGCGTCGTAACAACGGGAGTCACACCGCTGTTCGATGCAACACGCAAACGCAACCCATCCTTTTCATAATCAATTTCGTTTAAACCAGTCTCGCGCAATAAATTTGCAAGATCTTTTATAATACTTTCAGCTTGTTTATCCATACTCATCCTTTTGTTATGCCGATATTATACATCAAGTTGAGCAATCCGTCTAAACAATTTTTATGACAAATTATTACAAAAATTTTACTGGATTTTCATTTAAAACTCTTGTATGATGTCGTTATGTTCAAAAAAAAGATAAAAAAAGGATATATGGATCTTCTAAATGCTCTGCCCTTTGCAGCGCAAATTAGATCTTATGGCAATAAAATTACTGCCTCCAACCAAAAGGGAGATTTGGTTTTCGGTTCTGCGGAAAATCCTTTTTTCTTCCTTAAAGGATCAAAGCAAAACGAAGATTTAAAAAAATTAGAAAATGCTCTTTTACAACATTCCCCTTTTTCTTTAGATTTTATTCAGAACGATACTTGTTGGCATGTGCATTTAGCCCCCCTGTCAGATGCGATGCTCATAACCGCGCAAGATGAACCCCAAAGATTAAATATCTCTCAGGTTACTCAAACCCAATTGGACCTGTTTCAAAACATAATTCAAAACATTAATATCCCATTTTATCTTATTGATATATCAGGGGAAATTATATATATAAATTCTGATTTCAGCACCTTGATTGGATACCCTTATGAAAAAATTTTAGGGCAAAAAATTACCGCTTTTTTGAATTTATCAAACTTAAATTTTGAACAACGTTTTGAAACAGAAACAACTATTTCCACTCCTCAGGGGCTGTGTCCATTTCTTTTAACACAAGTTCAAATTCAAACACAAACAAGCCCACTGTTCCTTGGGGCATTACACCCAGTTATTGCACCGCAGCTTGATAACAAAAATGACAATATTCCACTTCCTTATGCCAAAATTTCAGTGGATTCTCAGATTATTTTACAAACAAATGGGCCCTTCTCCAATAAGTTTAATCAAGCTAACAATCCCAAACAGCTATCTGATATTTTTACGGATGAGACCTTGCAAAAACTAACAAACAAACTGACAAAATCTCATAACAGACTAGATTCAGAAAAGTCCATTGAATTGGCCACCCACCAAGGCGATTCTTATCAGGTATATGCCACCTGGGCTTCCCCAGATGAAGCAGAAGCCAACTTGTATTTTATAGATATCACGCCGAAAAAACAATTAGAAACACAGGTAATGCAAACATACAAAATGCAGGCTGTGGGTCAACTGACGGGCGGAATTGCTCACGATTTCAACAATATCTTGACAGCCATTATGGGATTTACAGATCTTTTGCTGCAACAACACCCCGCAGGTGATAGCGCTTTTGCTGACTTGATGCACATCAAAGGAAATGTCCAAAAGGCCGCTGGTTTGGTGGGACAATTACTGACTTTTTCCAGAAAAACCCCCGTTCAAGAGCATATGATTTCCGTACATGATGCCTTTGTAGACCTTACTTCACTCTTGCAACGAGCCATTGCACCGCATTGTCACCTGACAATGGATTACAAACGGCATTTGGGCTTTATCAAAATGGACATCAACCAATTAACACAGGTTTTCTTAAATTTCGCCGTCAATGCGAAAGATGCCATGCCCAAGGGGGGCGAACTGACTATTTCTATTGCCAAAGAAGATGTTAAAAAAGCCAGATTATGTGGCAGTGATACCATATCAACGGGTTCTTATGTAAAAATATCCATCACAGACACAGGAAAAGGTATTCCCGCTGACATATTGCCGCATATTTTTGATCCATTCTTTACCACCAAAAAGAAATCCAATCAATCGGGCACCGGCCTTGGATTGTCCACAGTTTACGGAATTATTCATAGTGTGGGCGGTTTTATTAAGGTAGACAGTATAGAAAATGTAGGAACGACATTCACAGTCTATTTGCCGCGTTTTGATGAAAAAGGCGAAATTGTTACCCCACAACCCACGGAAATCCAAAATGTCTTTTTACCGACTCCAAAGGCCCCTATTTTATTAGTAGATGACGAAGAAAGCATTCGCACTGTAACTGCCCGGGCTTTGCAAGCCAAGGGGTTTGAGGTAACCCAAGCTTCCAACGCCGAAGATGCATTGAAACTTATTCAAGACAAATCTGTATTCCAATTGCTAATCACCGATATGGTTATGCCAAGCATGGATGGCGAACACTTGATTAAAGAAGCAAAAAAGTTCAGCCCGGATTTACCTTGTTTATTGATGTCTGGATATTCGGATTCTTATGAAAAACACACCTCTAATAAGGCCAAAAATTTTGATTTTATTGCCAAACCATTTGTGTTGGCTGATTTGCTGACAAAAGTAAAAGAAATTCTTGAAAAAAATCAAAAAGTGTGATAGACTCTACCTTATCAAAATACAACAAGGAGAAAATAATGCAGAATTTTTTTGAATACCTGAAAGAACGTGGTCTCGTTTATCAGATGACTCATGAAAAGGAAATTATTGATTTATTAAATGGCGATAAACCTTTCACATTCTATCTTGGTATTGATCCAACGGCAGACAGCCTGCATATTGGGCATTTTTTCGCCTTGCGTATGTTTAGTTTGTTACAAAAACAAGGTCATCACGGCATTTTGTTGATCGGGGGAGCGACCGCCTTGGTTGGCGATCCGACAGGCAAATCTGATATGAGAAAGATGCTTTCTAAAGATCAAGTACAGCATAATGTCGATGAGGTTATTCGGTTGGCAAAACAATTTATTCGCACAGATGGCGAAAATCCCGCACGTATCGTCAGCAATGCCGAATGGATGGACAAATTCAGTTATGTTGACTTTTTACGCACTGCCTGCGTTCACATGAATGTCAACAAAATGTTGGCCTCTGAAGCCTATTCTTCTAGATTGGAAAATGGAGGATTGACCTTCCTTGAAATGGGTTACATGCCCATCCAAGCATACGATTTCGTTCATTTAAACAGAACCTATGGATGTGCCGTCCAAATTGGCGGTTCCGACCAATGGGGTAATATTGTGGCAGGCGTTGAATTAAGCCGCAAGATGAATTTGGCAGAAGGAAAAACAACGGCAGAATGTCCAGATACCTTTGCCATCACAAGCCCTCTTTTAATGACAAAAGAAGGCAAAAAGATGGGCAAAACGGAAAGTGGTACATTATGGGTTGCGCGCGACAAAACAACACCATACCATTTCTACCAATATTTTTATAATACTGATGATGCCGACACAGAAATGTTATTAAAAGTCTTTACAGACATTCCAACGGCCGAAATTGTCTCTATGTGTCAAAATGATATCCGTGAAGCAAAAAAACGCATGGCATATGAGGTAACAAAGCTTGTCCATGGGGCCGAAGAAGCCGACAAAGCCGTCGCCGCATCCGCATCTCTTTTCTCAAACGGAGCTGCCTCGGTTGATGTACCAACAAAACAAGTTGAAAAAGAATCCGTTAAAGATGTGTCCATCCTTGATTTCATTGTCGCAACAGGTTTCCTTGCTTCAAAAGGGGAAGCCCGCCGCTTGATTGAACAACAAGGTTTAAGTTTGGATGGAGAAAAAGTAACTGACGGTATGGCAAAAATACCCGCTGACAAGACAGAATTCTTGCTTCAAAAAGGTAAAAAGAACTTCTTAAAAATCGTCTTGAAATAATACCTCAGCGCCTTGAAAATTTATTTTTCCCAATTTTGAATTTTCGCTTGACAGGATTGTCAAAAACCTTTACACTGTTTTAAGATAGTTAAAATTGGGGGGAAGATGTCAGTAAATTCCGGAAAAATTATTTCTATTTCAGGCAGTGTTGTCCATGTTTCTTTTCACGGACAAATGCCCGCAATCTTTAATGCTCTGGCCGTTCAAGACTTGATTTTGGAAGTTCAAGGCTATGTGGATACGACAACCGTTCGCGCCCTCGCAATGGGATCGACACAAGGATTATCCCGAGGCATGACCGTTCAAGATTTGGGACACCCAATAGAAGTCCCCGTAGGCAACAAAGTTTTAGGACGCATGATGAATGCATTGGGTCAGCCAATTGACAACAAACAAAGTCCCAAAGCCCCCCTGCGCTCCATTCATGCTCAACCAAAACCTCTGTCGGATCTTGATGTTTCTAATTCGATTTTTATTACCGGCATTAAAGCTATTGATCTTTTGGCGCCAATGGAACGTGGTGGAAAAGCCGGCCTGTTTGGCGGAGCCGGTGTTGGGAAAACTGTTCTTATCACGGAAATGATTAACAATATGGTGGGCCGCTACGAGGGTGTTAGCATTTTTGCTGGCGTTGGAGAACGTTCTCGTGAAGGAGCTCAATTGTATGCAGAAATGCAAGCCGCCGGCGTTTTACCCAAAACGACAATGGTCTTTGGTCAAATGAACGAAGCCCCAGGCATCCGTTTCCGCGTTGCGTTGTCCGCTCTGACTATGGCGGAATATTTCCGAGATCATGAAAAAACAGATGTCTTATTATTAATCGATAATATTTTCCGTTTTATTCAGGCGGGTTCAGAAGTTTCTGTTTCTTTAGGACAAATTCCTTCTCGTGTTGGTTATCAGCCAAATTTAGGGACAGATATTGCCGATTTGGAAGAGCGCATCTCTTCAACAAAAGATGCTGCCATCACATCCATTCAAGCGGTATACGTTCCTGCTGATGATTTTACCGACCCATCAGCTATTCATACTTTCCAGCACTTATCTTCCACGATTGTTCTGTCCAGAAATCGTGCAGCACAGGGACTTTACCCAGCCCTTGATCCGCTTCAATCCAATTCCAATATGTTAACACCTTTGATTGTTGGAGAACGACACTATCGCATCGCCACAGAGGTTCGACGGACACTGGCCCAATACGAAGAATTAAAGGACATTATTGCGATGCTTGGCTTTGATGAATTGCCAGAAAAAGATCAACAAACAGTCTTGACCGCTCGTAAATTGGAGCGTTTCCTAACCCAACCATTTTTTACCACCCACCAATTTACGAACATGGAAGGACGCTCTGTTGACTTAAAAGACACATTAGATGGCTGCGAGCGCATCTTATCTGGCGAATTCAATGACTACACGGAAGAAGATTTCTTTATGGTCGGTTCTGTTGAAGAGGCTATAAAAAAACACAAAAAGAAAGGAGCCGCATGAATTTGAAGCTGCTCACACCAACGCAAATTCTTGTTGACACCCCTATTGAAAAGATAGACGTGGAGGCATTGGATGGTTTCTTCACCCTTTTGCCCCGTCATATTGATTTCGTCACCGCACTCAAAAGTGGTATATTGACTTATGTCGTTAATGAAAAGAAATACTATGCTGCCTGTGATCATGGGGTTCTTGTGAAAAAGGGAGACGACGTGCGTGTATCTACAACTCTTGCTGTTCTGGGCAAAGATTTAGATTCTTTAAAACAAACCATTGCAACAACTTTTAAAAGCATGGAACAAGAGCGCAAAGAATTAAATATCTCCATCACCCGCTTAGAATTGGGCTTAACCAAGGGATTGATGAGCTTAAGCAAAGGAGAGCCAAATGCCGGGATTTAATCAATATTTTGAACAGCAGGCAAACATATTAATTAAAAAAGCAAATAATTTGCGCAATCGATCCCAACGCAAACACGCCTATCACGCTGCGGTTTTAACAATTTACGGTTTTCAAGTTGCCATTCCCGTGCTTATTGGTATTTTGGCTGGTGCTTTTTTGGATAAATATTATCCTGTCGCTCATATCTCGTGGGTTTTGAATTTTGTTTTAATCGGCATTTGTATTGGTTTTTATAATGCAAATGCTTGGTTTTTCAGATCGGTTGGCCTTAAAAAAGAAAAAAAATCTGTTAAGAAAAAGGGGGCAAAAAAATGATGTCTTTTTCATTTTCTTTGAGCCAATTTTTTCTTGGTCTCGCGATGGGATCACTCATCTGCTTGGTGTATCTAACTTTATTATGGTTATCCCTAAAAGCATTGCCCAAAATTAAACACAAGGTTCCCTTTTTGTTAATAACGGCCATTATACGTATATCGCTTGCCGTTGTCCTGCTCTTTTTATGTGCGCAACATAATCTTGTGCAATTTTTATCTATTCTCTGCGGCTTTATTTTGACCAGATTAATTCTCTTAAACTATCTACCAAGAAAGGCAATAGCATGATTCAAAATTTGGACACTCAGATTTTGTTCTATTTATTTGGCCTTCCAGTTAATGCCACATTGTTTTACACATGGATCACTATGTTGGTCCTTTTGGTTTTATCCATCATCACAACACGCACACTTACTAGCGGCAAAAATATTGGACGTTTACAAATGGTTATGGAGATGCTTGTGAGCACCCTGTGTGGACAGATTCACGCTGTCAGTAACGATCGCCCAAACAAATACATCTCCCTTATTGGCACCTTCTTTTTATTTATTGCAACGGCCAACTTCCTGGCCCTGATTCCAGGATTTGATCCACCAACCGCCAGTTTATCTACGACGGTAGCTTTTGCTTCGGTCGTTTTCTTTGCCATCCCTTACTATGGCACCAAAAATGCTGGTCTAAGGAAATATTTTAAAAAATTTATCGATCCAACACCAATTATGTTACCAATGAATATTATTTCTGATTTTTCTTCCACCTTTGCCTTGGCTTTTCGTCTGTATGGGAACATGCTGAGCGGTATTGTGATTGTCAGCGTTTTATTAATGCTGGCACCATTTGTAGTCCCCATTCCTCTACAATTATTAGGACTGTTAACGGGAACCATCCAGGCTTACATTTTTGCACTTCTTGCTATCGTATATGTATCGGCGGTAGCCCCCGAAGAAGTTTTGATTAACAATAACGATACAAAAGGAGAATAACTATGGATTCAATTACATGGATTGGAATGATATCTGTCTTATCAGCAGCATTATGTGTTGCTATTGGAGGCGTTGGCCCAGCTATTGGAGAGGCAAATATTGCGGCCAATGCTTTGCGCTCAATGGCTCAACAACCGGATGAATCTTCCAACATCACACGTACTTTATTTGTGGCAATGGCAATGGTGGAATCAACTGCAATTTACGCTTTCGTGATTACAGTTTTGATTTTATACTTTAATCCATTTTGGAATTTTGCGGTTGAAATGGCAACAAAATAAGTGAGGCTAAATGGGATTTAATCTTATCACATTTATCGCGCAAATTGTTAACCTGTTCTTATTAATATGGTTGTTACAACATTTCTTGTACCGGCCAGTTCTAAGTATTATAGATAAGCGCAGGAAAGAAGTCGCCGACACCATACAAGAAGCTGAGGACAAACTAAAATCCTCGGAAGAACAGGAAGCACATCTAAAACAACAACAAAAGGATTTTGATAAATTATATCAAAAACGATTAGATGAAATGGAACGCGATATTCATCAACAAAAAGCTAAAATGATGAAAGAATTGGAATTAAATTACAGGATTAAGCGCGAAAATTTGCAGGAAGATTTAAATCGTTCATGGGAAACATCACAGGTAAGCATTCAAGAAATGCTTGCAACTGAATTTATGACGTTGTCTCGGAAAATTTTATCCGAATGGACCCAACAAACACCTATGGATCAAATCCTATCTTTGTTTCACAAAAAGATTCACGCTCTTTCAAAACAAAAGAAAAATGTTCTGGAAAAGCTTATTAAACAAGAAAAGTTAATTCAGATTATCACATCAGAAAAATTAACGACGAAACAACAAGTTTATATCCAAAATATTGTGAGCAAAAATCTTACACTTCCTCCCAAAATGCGCTTTCAATTCAAAAAGCGTCAAGATTTAGTGTTGGGAATCGAAATGCGCGTTGGTACTTTCGTACTAGAATGGAATTTGAATGGTTATTTGGAGGAAATCAACCAACGTTTAAAACAAAATATCGAAAATTTAATTGTCCCCGTTCAACGAAAGGCACGTAAATGAAACAAAAAGCTTTAAAAATAGATCGAAGCATTCAAGCTGCCATCAAAAAAACAGCCCCCAAATTGCACGTGAAAGAGGCAAATGAAGTTATATCTATTTCCGCAGGAACAGCACAAGTATCTGGGCTATCTAATGCAAAAATTAATGAGCTTTTGACATTTAAGAATGGTGTGATTGGCATGGTTCATAACTTGGAAGACAAATCAGCTGGTGTTGTGTTTTTAACAAATGCGGATTCTTTAACGGCGGGAGACCGGGCAGAGCAAACTGGACGCATTTTGGAAGTTCCTGTCGGCCCGGAATTGTTGGGGCGTGTCATAAATCCTTTGGGTCAACCGTTGGATGAACAGGGCAAGATACACACAAAAGAAAATTGGCCGATTGAACGACCAGCACATTCTATCATGGATCGCGCCCCAGTGGATACCCCTCTTCAAACAGGAATTAAGGCTATCGATTCCTTTACCCCGATTGGACGGGGACAACGTGAGTTAATCCTGGGAGATCGTCAAACGGGTAAAACGGCCATTGCTGTCGATACCATCCTAAATCAAAAAGAAACAGGTGTTATTTGTATTTATTGCGCCATTGGGCAACGCAGTGCCGATACCGCACGTGTTATTGATCAATTAAAAAACGGCGGCATGATGGACCATTCCGTTATTGTTGTTGCCAACGGTGAAGAAGAAGCCGGTTTACAATTTATTGCACCCTATTCTGCCACATCTATTGCCGAATGGTTTATGATGAAAGGCAAGGATGTTCTGATTGTTTATGATGATCTAACTGCCCATGCGCGCGCCTATCGTCAGATGTCTTTACTTTTAAGAACACCCCCTGGACGTGAAGCCTATCCTGGAGATATTTTCTATATTCATTCAAGATTACTTGAACGCTCCACACATTTAATTAACAAATTGGGCGGTGGTTCATTAACTTCTCTTCCAATTGTTTCAACGGAAGCGGGCAATATTTCCGCGTATATTCCAACCAATGTAATTTCTATTACAGATGGTCAGATTTATTTATCAACGTCCTTGTTCCAAAAGGGCATCATGCCCGCAATTGATACAGGTCGTTCTGTCTCCCGCGTTGGGGGTGAAGCCCAATTACCTGCTTATCGGCAATTATTGGGGCCACTTAAGCTTTTTTACTCACAATTTGAAGAATTGGAATCCTTCTCAAAATTTGGCGTTCAACTGGATGCTGAAACACAGCAGAAGTTAAATCGTGGTCATGCAATTCGTTTGGTTTTACAACAGGTTCAATTTCACCCCATGGATGTGGCAACCCAAATCGCAGTCTTCTTATCTGTGAACAATGGCATTTTTGATACAATGAATGACAAACAAATCTTGCAGGCACAAGATATTATTCATAAAACACTTCATCAACGTTTCTCATCCATTGTTGATCGAATTGTTTTAAAGCGAGAGAAACTAGATCCATCTACTCAAAACAAATTATTGGATGCCTTTCGTTCGGCCCTTGATAAAAAAGGATTATAAATGAGCTTAGAAGCGCTTAATCGTCGAATAAAAACGACTTCGGATCTTGGTGAGATTGTCAGCACCATGAAAATGCTGTCCTCCGTCAGCGTTGGTCAGTACGAAAAAGCGCTTCAATCCCTCAGGCAATACGGGCAAACAATCCGCGATGCTTTCCATGGATTATTTGCTCAAGATTCTTTTCACTATGATCTCCCAAAATCTTCAAGCAAAGCGTCAGATGTCCTGGGTATTATTATTGGTTCAGACAATGGGTTGGTTGGACGCTTTAATCGGGATTTAATGAAATTTACAGAAAAATATTTACAAAACCAGTTTCCGGATTCCAAACCACATATTATCGCCGTTGGCAAACGCATCGGATTGCTGGCTTCATCCAAGCCTAAATATATTTTGGAGGCGACCTATCCTATTTCAAACTCACTTAAAGAATTGGCGCCCATATCAGCACAACTTTTAAACAAAATAAACAAGATTGCCTCAGCTCATAAAATCGATTTTGTATATTTATTTTCAAATCACAAACAAGGAAATGCCGCTTTTGTCGCTCGGGCACGGCAATTAATTCCCTTTCCAGAAGAAAATATGGACCAATTGCAACGCACCAAATGGGATGGGCGCTCTCTTCCAATGATTAGCGTTGATAAAGATCAATTGTTTCGCGCTCTTTTGCACGAGTATCTGACCGTTATGGTACTACACGATCTAGTTTCTAGTTTGGCAAGTGAACACTATA
This sequence comes from Alphaproteobacteria bacterium, assembly GCA_017412085.1. Taxonomy (GTDB): domain Bacteria; phylum Pseudomonadota; class Alphaproteobacteria; order CAAHEQ01; family UBA3637; genus UBA3637. Next base: position 42,237 of record JAFPYS010000019.1, on the reverse strand, counting down.
CCCGCATGATTCATATGCAAGAAGCGGAACAAAACATTGAAGATTCTTTGGATGAATTTCATCTCCAGTATCAACAACTCAGACAAGCACAAATTACTGATGAGCTGATCGATATTGTTTCGGGCGCCGAAGAGATGAACAAACAGAAAAATCAATCACCACTTGACTTTTCTAAAAAAAAGAAGTAAAAATATAAACGTTATAGATGAAAGGATGACAAGATGATTAAATCTGAATTGATTGATAAAATTGCCGAAACGGAAAACGTTTCCAAAACTGTTGCAAAACGCATTGTGAACACTATTTTTGACACCATTACAGAAGCCCTTGTTGAGGGCAATCGCGTTGAATTACGTGAATTTGGTGTTTTGTCCGTCAGAACACGTAAGGCCCGTACGGGACGCAATCCTAAAACTGGCGCCTCTGTTCAAGTATCCCAAAAGAAAGTGCCCTTCTTTAAAGCTGGTAAGGCTGTAAAACAAGCACTTAACAAATAACAAAGGTTCCCTATGAATTGGATTAACAACCGCAACCGGCCTATTGTTAAAAAGGTCAACATTGTAAAGGATATTCCAGATAATTACTGGGACAAATGTCCTGGCTGCGGCAATATGTTATATCATTCTGAGGTCCAAAAGCACGATTTTGTTTGCCCGTCGTGCCAGTACCATTTTCGCTTATCTCCGATGAAGCGATTAGAACTTTTGTTTGATGAGGCAAAATTTACGCCAATCAAACTTCCACAAACAAAAGAAGATCCTCTTCACTTCAAAGATATTAAGAAATACACTGATCGCCTGAAAGAAGCTCGCAAAAAGACAAATCATGACGAGGCCGTTGTTCTTGCCTCTGGCCTAATGGGGGGACATCCCGTTGTTATCGGTGTTTTCGATTTCGACTTTATGGGAGGATCAATGAATACCACCGTTGGTCAAGCAATCATTAAAGCGGCAGATCTTGCCTTAAACAAACAAGCTGCTCTTTTGCTTATCCCAGCTTCTGGCGGCGCACGTATGCAAGAGGGCATCTTGTCTTTGATGCAGATGGCACGAACAGTATTAGCTGTTAAAAAATTAAAGCAACAGCGCCTTCCTTACATCGTTCTTTTAACAAACCCAACCACGGGCGGTGTTACAGCCTCTTTTGCCATGTTGGCTGACATTACCTTGGCCGAACCTGGCGCCACCATTGGTTTTGCTGGCGCTCGTGTCATTGAGCAAACAATTCATGAAAAATTACCAGAAAACTTCCAAAAATCAGAATATTTGCTGGAACATGGTATGATTGATCAAGTTGTCCCTCGTGATAAAACGCGTGAAAAAATTATCCACTTTTTAGATTTATTAATGAAATAACTCTTGTTTTTACCCCTCATCTATCCCATCTCTTTCATCGGGAGAAAGAAGATGAAGGTTATATTTTTTGATACGGATTCGGATTTAAAAAGCTTTGCCAAACAACATCCAATCAAAAACACAACGTTTGTTTTTGAAAAAAATAGCTTAAATCAAACTTCACACAAAAACCTTCAATCTTATTCAGATGCAGCTGTTATTTCCGTTTTTACGCACTCAGAGATCTTAGATCCCAAAAAATTAGATCTCTTTCCTAATCTAAAGCTAATTGCAACACGAAGCACGGGCATTAACCACATTGATCAGCAATACTGCCATAAGCGTCGCATCCAGATAGTTAATGTCCCTTATTACGGGGCCCAAACTGTCGCCGAATTTGCTTTTGGACTTCTGCTTAATATTTCGCGCCACATTATTAACGCCCAACAAGATATGGCCAGAAATCGAATTCATACGTCTGAGTACACCGGATTTGATTTATATGGGAAAACAATTGGCATTATTGGCACCGGCTCCATTGGGCGCCACATGATTCGTTTGGCAAACGGCTTTGGCATGAAAGTCTTGGCTTATGATCTGTATCCGACAAAGGAATTACAAGATTATTATGTTTCCTTTGAGAGCCTTTTAAAACAGAGCGATATTATTTCATTGCACATTCCATCAACCCCCGAAAATTATCATTTATTAAATCAACAAGCTTTTAAAAAAATGAAAAAAGGCGTTTATATTATTAACACGGCGCGGGGCGATTTAATCGATACTCAAGCCCTTTATCAAGCCGTAAAATCCGGTGTTGTCGCCGCTGCTGGGTTGGATGTTTTAGAAAACGAGGACATCTTGTTACATGACGATCTTTTGTTACACAAACACAACAATGAAACCCAAATTTTATTAGATTCTGCCATGAATTTAAAGCTGTTACAACACCCCCATGTCATTGCAACACCACATATTGCCTTTAATACAACAGATGCATTACAAAGAATTTTACAGACAACGTTTCAAAACATCAGGAATTTTTGTTTAAAGGAACACGTCTAGTCTTCTAATTCGTCCGTATTCACTTCCTCTGTTTCACCCAACTCAACAGCAGACACAATCGGTTGTATGGGCGCAGCATTTTTATTCTTGCACTCAATAACCCATATATCGTAAACGGGATGCTCCATAGCAGACAACGCAGGATTTGAAGAAAACATCCATCCATTAAAAATTTCATTGCCTGTTTTTTCCGACACATTAATAAACACGGAATTTTCCGGTGTTTCTTCCTGGGGACGTTTCATACACTTTTCAACCTTGACGATTAAATCCCCATATTCATAAGGCTCTCCAACTTTAACAGTTAAAAAACTTGTCCGCCCTGTTGTCTTATCTAAAGCTTGTAACAACACAGCTTCTGTCGGAAAATCAGCAGCATGAAGGCTGCAACTAATGCCACACAAAAATGCCAATAAAATTCTTTTCATTTTCCCCTACTTTGTTGATAAAAAGATAAACTCAGACACACTGTCTTCTAAGGACTTATAACTTTTTGTTTGTGCCATCTTGTCGTTCTCATTTAACACTGCCTGAGCCTTGCCCGGTTCCAAACGGATATATTTATCGCCCATGATACCAGAGTCCGCAATAGCCGCAACTGTGTCAATTGGTAATTTCACATTGGAATCAATGCTTAAATAAACGTTAACCGTATAATCTTCCTGGTCTAATTCTGTTTTTAAAACAGAACCAACCTTTAAACCAGCAATACGGACATCAGCACCGGCACCCAATCCGCCGACTTTTGCAAAATTAGCAATCACTGTATAACCTGATATATCTTTTGTATCGATACGGGAACAGGCAAAAAACAAAAACAAACAAGCTAAAATTAACACCAAAAAGCCTAAAATTGTTTCAATTGGATTCTTCTTCATCTGTCACTCCTTTTTTATCGCGCATATACGCCACCACTTTTTCAAGCAAATCATTTAAAATCATCACATCCTGAGTATATCCAAACGCATCTCCATCGCGCAGCAATTCATCATCCGCTCCCGGTACAATTTCGATATGCTTTGGTCCCATTAAGCCGTCTGTTTCAATTTGAACAGACGAATCCACAGGTAACTGATAATCTTTATTTAAAGCCATCTCAACTTTAATTTGATAGTCTTTCGCAAATGTTTGGCTGACAACACGTCCTACTTTTAATCCCCCCAAACGAACTTCTACCCCGTTCGCCACACCATCTATTTTGTTAAAATACGCATACAGCGTGAATCCAATGTGCGATTGTTTTGTGATAGAACGCTCATGCAACACGATCATGCTGATCGCCAAAAGCATGGCAAACAAGAATCCAACAAATATTTTCTTTTTATCTTCATTGATCATGACTCTATTTGATACCATTATTTTCCACTTGTCAAGGATTCTTTCTTGACGAACGCATTTTTTTGTTCTATTCTTCATTTATGAAAATTTTGCATGTTTTATTCCTGTGCTTTGTATTCTTTTGGGGATTTTCGGCCCATGCTGTGTCCATCATTCGGGACACAGAAATTGAAGAGACTGTCACAGGATGGGCAAAGAAAATTTTTAAAGCTGTCAATTTGCCCCCCGAAAACGCAGAAATCGTCCTCGTAAACGATCCGTCTATAAATGCCTTCGTTGTTGGTGGACAGACAATTTTCGTACACACGGGACTTTTGACTCAAGCCACCAGCATTGACGACGTGATGTTTGTTCTCTCGCATGAAACAGGCCATATTGTTGGCGGCCATATTACCCGTGGCATTACCGCCATGGAAAAAGCCAAAACAACCACTCTGATTTCCACAATTTTGGGCGGGATTTTGGCGGTCGCTGCTGGCCGACCAGATGCTGGAATAGCGATCATGATAGGATCTCAAGGATCTGCTTTGGGACAATTTTTGACATATCGACAAACCGAAGAAAGTTCAGCAGACCGTATCGCCGTTGATGTTATGAAAAAACTGGGTTATTCCATGCAAGGTTTCGTCAACATTATGCAACATCTGAGACGTTTGGAACGCTTAAATGACGAATCAGATCTTGGTTATTTACGCACTCACCCCATGACACAAAGTCGCGTACACGATTTGGGACGCTTTACCGAAAATGCACCCCCCGTGAAAAAAGATCCCATGTTTGAACGTATCAAAGCAAAATTAATCGGTTTTATGCAAAAGCCTCAGGATGTTTTAAATCATTATAAAGGCAACACTTTCTCCGATCGTTACGCCCAAGCTATTGCCTTTTATCAGATGCATGACTTAAACAAATCTTTTCAATTATTGGACACACTGATTAAGGAAAAACCAAACGATCCGTATCTTTATGAAATGAAGGGACAATTTTCATTTGAAAAAGGCTTTATAGATGAAGCGATTAAAAACTATGAACAAGCGAATAAAATTAAGCCTCATCAGCCCCTGATAGAGCTGGCCTTAGCTCAAGCCTACCTGGAAAAAGATGATACCAATTTGGCCCAAAAAGCTCTTCCAATTCTGTCACGAGCCACCGTTGAAGAACCAGATTTGGCTCTTGGTTGGCGATTAATGGCAACCGCATACAATAAACTTGGAAAAGATTTAGAATCTGATTATGCCATGGCTGAATATGAGCGTGCTTCTAATAAATTGCCTGCGGCCCAAAAACGTGCAAAGAAGTTAATTGAACACTTCAACAAACAAAGTCCTTACTATCAAAAACTGCAAGATATCATTGCGTTAAAAGAAGAAGAGTGATCTTTTTTATTTTATAGTTTGATGACCAACCCATCATAGCAAGCAAACACCCCTTTAGGTAATGTTTTCTTCAATGTTTGATAATCCATCTTGGATCCCATGTGTGTCAAATAGGCACGTTCTGGTTTTAATTTTTGAATCCATTTCAAAGCCTCTGGCAGGTGGATATGTTTTGGGTTTTCTCTGGTTGTCACACATCCCAAAACCCACACTTTCACCCCCTTTAACACTTTCCAACCCTCTGGGTCAATTGCTTTCACATCTGTACAATACGCAAAATCACCAATGCGATAACCAATGGATGAACCTTCCCCATGATGCTGATAAATCGGCGTAATATCTAAGTGACCAATCTTAAATGTTTTATATGGCTTTATATAATGAGTTTTAAAGGTCGGTTGATGAGAAGGTTCAAAAACATAAGGCATCTGCTTATGCAATGCTAACATATCTTTTTGCGCCCCATATACATCCATGATCTGATTGCGTTCCTTGGCCACATTACGAACATCTTGCGCTCCCCCCATGTGATCATAATGCGCGTGTGTGTAAAGAAGTGCATCAATTTTGGGCGCCCCAATCCGCCACAGCTGTTCACGAATTTCTGGACCAGTATCAATTAAAACATTCAACCCCTTATCTTCGATCAAAATCGCAGATCGAGTACGCACATTCTTGGGCTCATTCGGATCTGATGGGCCGAATCCACGTGTTAAAGAAGGCATACCATAAGATGGACCACACCCTAAAATCGTCACTTTCATTGTTGTCCTTTCAGGTATAATCTACCAAAATTTTCTGTTGTTATTTTTTCCATTTCTTTCACAGAAACGCCCTTAATTTCCGCCAACTTGGCCAAAGTGTACTGCACATAAGCTGGTTCATTTGGCTTCCCCCGCAAAGGATGTGGAGCCAGATAAGGCGCATCTGTTTCAACCAATAAATTTGCAAGCGGAATTTGGGCAAAAATCTCTCTCACCCGTTCAGCATTTTTAAATGTAATCACACCAGAAGCAGACAAAAATCCCCCCATTTCAACCGCTTCACGCGCCATATCAGCACTGCCAGAAAAACAATGCAAAACAAACCCATCCGTTAATTTGCCCGCCTTGTAGGCTTGTTTCAAGATTGCTCGCATATCGCCTTCCGCATCGCGCGCATGTATCATCAAAGGCAAATGCATTTGATGGGCTAAATCAATTTGCTTTTGAAAAAGATCTTGTTGTTGTTCATGTGTAGCCTCTGCTTCATGGTAATCCAATCCACATTCTCCCAAAGCAACAGCCCGATTTTCTATCAAGCACTTTTTCAAATTATCCAGATCGTGTTGTTTATGGGCATATTCCGGATGAATCCCAAAGGCGCCATATAAACAAGCATGTTGTTTCAATTGTTTCGATAATTCTTCAAAATCATCAGGATTACAAGCGACCGCCATTATATGGTCAACACCAGCTGCCTCTGCCCGTTGAATAACGAAATCAACCGGTTCTTCATAATCTGCTTGATCTAAATGGCAATGACTATCTATCGTCATAGCGCCTCCGATATTTGATAAACAATCGAAACAAGAGCCTGTTTTTTATCAAGATTCATTGAATCTATTTGGGTAAAATAAAGCTTCATTTCTTCGTACAGATTACTTAATTTATATGCTTTTTCCATATCTATTGCAACATATTTTTCAGCCAAAGCAGTTAGGCATTTCAAAATAATTTTTTGGGTTAAATCAAATACATTTTCATTTTTGGAAACCTGTTCAGAAAACAATAATAAATCTTGAGCATCCAACTGATCTCGCCTAACAAATAAATGCTGCACACGATCAAAAATCGCCAGGCCATCTTGTTCAACAATCTCTTTGCCCATTCCCGGCACATTATCAGCAAGAAAAGATAAAAGATCCAATTCTGTCTCCGATAACTCTGGATGAGTCTTCAACAATTCTTTCTTAAACTCTTCTTTACTGGGAGCCTTTAAAGTAATTTTTTGGCAACGCGATAAAATCGTTCGAACCAACTTGCCAATATTTTCGCATAGCAACAATATTAAGGTGTTTGGATACGGCTCTTCCAATGTTTTTAACAAAGCGTTTTGGGCATTTTCATTCATATCATCCGCTAAATTAAAAACTAGAATTTTGATTTTATTGGATTTTAGTGACAAAAAATGGCATCCTTCCCGTACATCATCAACAGTGATTTCCGTTTTCGTTGCCCACTCTTTGTCTTCTATTTTTTCACCCGCCAAAATAGCTTTTTGAATCTCTTTTTTGGCCGCATCCGTCAAACCACAGCTAATCCATTGAACACAGGGGTTATATTCGTTAAAGTCGTGCGTCAAGACCTTCACCACATTTTTGGCAAAATCTTCCTTGCCCACACCATGCGGGCCAACAATAATCCAAGATTTTGCAGCACCGTCTCTTAAAGAATCAACTATCTGAGCACGCTCTTTTTCGTACATAATTAGACCTTCTCCGCTTTTAACAAGCCCCGTTGCTCAATAATCTTCATAATCTGATCATGAATTTCTGGAATTGGCTGGGTTGCGTCCACAATTGCAAAACGCTCTGGCTCATCGTTCGCCATTTTCAAATAGGCCTGGCGCAAACGCTCATGAAATGCCAATTCTTTGTTTTCAAAACGCACCTCTATATTATCTGCTCGACGGCTCCGGCTTAATCCGGTTTCTACCGGAACATCCAATAAAATAGTCAAGTCCGGCTTAAAATCGCCCACCACTTCCTTATACAGGCTTTTAATTAATTGCTGCTGATCGGGATTATCTCCATATCCATAGCCTTGATAGGCCATCGTGCTGTCCGCAAAACGATCACACAACACAATCTGTCCCGCTTTAACCGCCGGCATAATCTTTTTCATAACGTGTTCACATCTATCCGCAAAAAATAATAATGTCTCCGTTGTGCGTGTAAAATCGGCATTCCCTGTAACAAGAATTTCCCTGATTTTCACACCCTCTGCCGTTCCACCGGGCTCCCGGGTCGTAAGGACATCCCTACCTGCTTTTATCAGCTCTTCCGCTAACAATTTAATTTGGGTTGACTTCCCAGACCCTTCTCCCCCTTCAAATGTAATAAAGCGTCCAGCCATTTTATTCCTTCCTTCCCAAAATTAGCGCTTTTATTTTTGCGAAATACCCCAACTTTTCCACAGATTTCTGTGCAATCAAATCCGTTGTAATCTCCTCTCCATCTGGCATTGTTGTTGTAATAACCCCAAGCTTTTGTCCTTGCTGGATCGGCGCTTTTACAGGGGCATTAAAACGTACAACAGATTTAATTTCTGGAGTATCCCATCGGTGAATGGTTTTGACAAGCTTTGAAGCCGGCACCCCAGAAACTGTCAGTTCTTTTCCCAACCAAACAGGAACATCAACCAAGGGCTTATCCGGTGATAAAACGGCCGCATTTTCAAAATTTGCGATTCCCCAACTCATCACTTTTTGTGATTCCTTTGCACGATCTGCCATTGTTTTAAGACCATTAATAACCATAATCAACCGGCGACCATCCGCGGTCTTCACGGAACCCGTCAAGCCATAACCTGATTCTTCCGTATGCCCTGTTTTCAAACCATCTGCCCCTGGCATTTGCGTCAACAAAGGGTTGCGATTTTGTTGTTTAATCTTATTGTAAGTGAACTCCTTTTCCGAATAGATGGGATAATATTCTGGAAAATCATTAATAAGATGTTGAGCCAATAAGGCCAAATCTTTCGCGCTCATTAGATGATCTGGATTTGGTAAGCCTGTGGCATTTCTGAACGATGAATTTTGTAATCCCAACTTCTTAGCTTTTGCGTTCATCATTTGAGCAAATGCTTCTTCGGATCCAGCAATCCCTTCGGCCGCCACAATACATGCATCATTCCCTGATTGCACAATAATCCCGCGCAGCAGATCTCGAATTTTTACAGATTGCTTCGGATTAAGGAACATCGTTGAGCCACCTGTCTTGGCGCCTCCTTTCTCCCATGCATTGTCCGATACAACAAATTCCGAATCTAAGGTATATTGTCCTTTTTTCAAGGCTTCAAAAATAAGATAAGCTGTCATCAGTTTACTCATTGAGGCAGGGTGCATTTTTTCATCGGCATTTTTTTCAAACAAAACGGTGCCAGTGTCAGCATCCATCAACAACGCATGCGATGCCGCTGTCGACAATTCCTCAGCATGAAGAATTGTGGATCCAAGCAGCAACGAAACTAATAACAGCTTTTTCATTCTTTCTCCTTATTTTGCGATATACGCGTCACGGTATCCCATTTGCTTTAACTGGCGTAAAACTTGTTCAGCTTCTGCTTTGTCAGCGTAAGGTCCGGCTTTCACAACAGTTAAAGTTCTTCCACCGCTTGCCTTTGTGCCCGTCTCAACCTGTGTCACCGCTGATACTGCACGTTGTACTTTTGATGCATTTGCGGGATCACCATAGGCACCCAATTGAATATACACATTACCCGTTCCACCAGAAATCACAACTTTCTTGGTCTTTGTTGTATAAACAGGTTCAGCTGGCGTATAAACTGGTGCTGGCGCAACCTCCACAGCGGGAGCTTCTTCTACTGGAACTGGCATTGGAGGCACAACAGACAATTCTTGTGTTGCGCCATCTTCCGTGTAGACACGACCGGAAGCCAACAATGCATCACGAATTTCCTGACTTTCTTTTGGCATCACTTCCACCATTACAGAGGTTGTTCCTGTCACAGGGAAGCCCAATTCTTGAGCAGCCTTTTGTGAAACATCAATTAAACGATTGTTGACCATTGGGCCGCGATCGTTAACACGCGCAATGATACTTTTGTTATTTTCCAGATTTGTAATTTTAACAATACTTGGCAATGGTAAAGTTTTATGGCGTGCTGTCATTTCTGTGGCAATATATTCCTCACCATTTGCAGTCTTCGCCGCACGGCCGTTGGCTGGCATGTACCATGAAGCCAAACCTTTTTCTGAATAGTCATAATTTTCGGCCGGGAAATACCAAACACCATTAATCTCATATGGTTTTTCCACCTTATAAAAACTTCCATTTGGAATCACCGTATCTGCCGTATTTGGCTCTTCTTCTTCCCATGATTCAAACAAAGAACTTGAGGTACAAGCACTTAAAGTTAACGCTGTTGTCAGCAATAAAACATATTTAATCATTAATTTAACTCCTTTCTATAAGTATTTAATAAATCAAGCAATTCTTTGCTTGGATATCCGTCTTCATCAACCCCTTTATCATGTTGAAAAGCCATAATAGCACGGTGGGTTTTGCTACCGACCAAACCATCTGGCACGTTCTGGTAATACCCCAAACTTGCCAAACGATCTTGGATTTCATAAACTTGCGCAGTTGATAATCTTTGCTCTGTCCGTGGATGCGCAATACCATTCCAATCATCCGCTAAGATATCGGCCAAAAAACAAACAGATAAAGCATAAAGTTCTGATTTATTCCATCGCATTACACGCTTAAAATTCGGAAAGGTCAAAAATGCAGGCCCAGACTTTCCCATAGGCATCAGCAATGAAGCTTTCGTCTGATTGTCTGACCGCCAGGCGCCCGCCACAGGTAAAATTCCCAAAGCTTGCCACTCAGCAAGCGTTTTTTCTTTGTTTTTATAGACAGCCGTCCAGTTTAAATGCACTGGCAATTGTACTTCCTGTCCCCAACTTTCCGCTGGATCCCAACCCATTTTGTGAAGATAGTTTGCCGCAGAAGCAAAGGCATCCGGCATGCTTGTTAAGATATTGCGCGATCCATTTTTATCGGCATCAACAGCGTATGTCTCAAATGTTGTTGGCATAAATTGAAATTGTCCAAAAGCCCCCGCCCAAGAGCCTTGGACAGAATCCCATCTTTCTTGTTCCAAAATTTTCAAAAACGCAATCAATTCGCGGGTAAAGAATTTCCGGCGACGTGGATTATATGCCAATGTCGTTAAGGCATTTAAAACATCCGTGTTTCCTGTTATTTTTCCATAATTCGTTTCTAATCCCCAAAACGCCAAGATATATTCCGCCGGTACATTATAGGTATCAGAAATTCTTTTTAACCATGTCGGATAACGTTTTAACAACATCTTGCCTTGATCAATTCGTCCTTGTGTTAAACGTGCATCTGTATATTCCCAAAATGTTGAAACAAATTCAGGCTGCTTTTTATCCGCTTGAACCACTTGGGGCAACAATTTCATTCGGGGTAAAAACTTATTCAATGTTGCGGTGGAAACGCCGGCATGTAAGGCTTCTTGTCTAAAATTTTGCTTCCAAAGGGTAAAATCATCCATAGCGCAGGCATCCTTTGCCACAACACCAACAATCAACAGCAACAAACAACCCACTGATTTTAAATGCATTTTTATTTTACCCCTTCGATTCGTCTTTTATCATACCCGATTTTAAGGAAAAAAGCACTTGATTTTTTCACTTTTTTAGATAAAACGTTCACATACAAATACACAAGGTAAAAACACTGTGTCTGAAATAGGTTTTAAAATCATATAAAATCAGGGAACCGGATCATAGCCACCTTTTGCCCACGGATGGCAGCGCAACAATCGCCATACCGTCAGATATGTTCCCTTTATAATACCATACTTTTGATATGCCTCTTTTGCATATTCAGAGCATGTCGGCTGAAAACGGCAACAATGCCCGACCAAACTGGAAAAAGTTAACTGATAAAATCGGATTAGACTAGCCATTATCTTTTTTATCATCTGCGACCTCATGAACATGATCCAATAAATACGCAAAATCTTTTGTTAATTGAGTATAATCACGATTCAAGGCTTCACCTTTAGCAATCAGGACAAGATCATGTGATGGATACTTTGTCTGTATATCCGGGGACAAACGCACAACCTCACGCATTTGACGACGCAGCCGGTTACGTACCACCGCTAATTTAGAAATCCGCTTAGACACGGTAAAGCCAACGCGGGTTACCCCTTTGTCGTTTGGACGCACTTGCAACACAAAGGATTTTGTAAACGCCTTTGTGGGCGCTTCACGCATCTCCAAAAAATCAAAGTGTCGCTTCATACGTCCCAATGTCATTATATACCTTTCACAAAAAAAGCACCCGTCCTGATTGAAGTGGGTGCTTTCTATCTCAAATCCCTAACCCTTAGACAGCAATTTTTTTGCGACCTTTGGCACGACGGGCATTCAAAACCTTCTGTCCGCCCTTTGTTTCCATACGAGCACGGAAACCATGACGACGCGTACGCACCAATTTACTGGGTTGATATGTTTGTTTTGTTGACATGTAAACTCCTTTATTAAAAAAACTAGTAGATTCATTATATCAAAATGAAAATAACTTGTCAATCCTTTTTTATCAGATTTTTTAAATTCGCAAAAGGACGATTTTTAGTCCCCTTCTCTTCGATATAATCACCAGATATATCTACTTTATGTGGAAACGGATTCATATTCAGGCCAACTTGCTCAGCTATAATTTCAAAAATATCCAACCGCCCTCGATCAACAGGCTCAACATCATCCGTCATCTCTCCATCTTTAATAACTTCTATATTTTCCGCAAATAGCGCTTCAAAATCAGTGTCTAAAACCTCTTTGCACAAATCCAAAGACACCACACAAGTACGTTCCAAATCTGCTTTAATATGTCCAAACACCCGAATTAAGTCCCCGTCAATCGCGGCTGCCACATGTGCTTGTAAACTTTTTACGGCAGGAATTTCAAAACGCTCTGCGATTTTCGCACATTGCGCCGGCGTGGCAACAAAGTCTTCTTTCCATCCATTAGGTCCAATTTCACCTAAAAACAGAATTCTATTTAAACCTTTTTCATTCTTTTTGCTTTTTTCCATTGACGAACGCCTTTCTTTTCTATATTATGATTATTATAATAACAAAAAGGATGAAAATGTTCAAGATTGTATTTTTACTTTCAAGTATTTTATGTTTAACCGCCTGCGGTTTGGAAAAATATAAATCCAGCGATTTGCCCGCCTCTGCGCGCTTAGAGTCCGTTAAGGTTGGCGATTCAAAAGAAAAAGTATTGCGTGTATTAGGTACGCCAAATTATGAAAGTAACGCGGCGGAAGGTGTTGGAGACGTCTTATTTTATGCTGAGGCAAAAAAAGAAAGCTGTATTTTCTTTGATCCCAAAGTTGTTGAACGTGATGTTTATGTCTATACATTCCAAAAGGGGAAAGTTTCAGACATCCAGCACTTGACCCTGGATGATGCAAAGAATGTTGCCTATGAATCCGATATCACAAAGGTAGGCGGCAAGGAATTATCTGTCTTACAACAATTAGCTGATAACTTCGGTCGTTATAATGCCGGTGGACATGACAGTACTCAGCGGAGGTAACATGAGCGATTTATTTGAAGCCACAGAAACAAAAAACAGCTATTCTGCTAAAGATATTGAAGTCTTGGAAGGTTTGGAACCCGTCCGCAAACGTCCAGGCATGTATATTGGCGGCATTGACGAACGCGCCTATCATCATTTGGTTGCCGAAATCATCGACAACGCTATGGATGAAGCTGTCGCTGGCTATGCAACAAACATTGAAGTATCGTTGGATGCTGATAATTATGTCACGGTCCGTGATAATGGACGTGGTATCCCCGTTGACCCTCATCCAAAGTTCCCCGACAAATCCGCCCTAGAAGTCATTACAACGACACTCCATTCCGGCGGTAAATTTGGTGGTGGAGCCTATAACGTTTCCGGTGGTTTGCATGGTGTTGGTTTGTCCGCTGTAAACGCTTTGTCCAGCCACATGATTATTGAAGTTGCCAAAGACAAACAACTTTATCGCCAAGAATATGCAAAAGGAAAGCCCCTAACCCCTGTCCAATGTTTGGGCAGCGTTTCCAATCGGCGCGGCACAAGTGTGCGCTTTTTGCCCGACACAGAAATCTTTGGCGAAAGCATTAAATTTAAGCCGGCCACCCTGTTCCGTATGGCACGCCAAAAGGCCTTCCTGTTCCGCGGTGTGGAGGTGCGTTGGAATTGTGCGCCAGAATTGATTCAGGGAGAAGACAAAACACCTGTTGAACAAGTTTTAAAATTCCCCAATGGTATAGCTGATTATTTGGACTTTTTGATGAAAGATCGTTCTCAAGTTACGAAACCTTTCACTGGACGCGTTGATTTTCCGGACAATCAAGGTGCTGTGGAATGGGCAATTTGTTGGCCAGATGATTTTGGTGATGCATTCGAACAATCTTATTGTAATACCGTGCCAACGCCTTTGGGTGGGACACATACAACTGGGATGAAAATTTGCCTAACAAAAGGGATCAAGGCCTTTGCGGATATGATTGGGAACAAACGCGCCGGAGATGTAACAAGCGACGATATTTTGAACACAGCCGCCGTCATGTTGTCTGTCTTTATTCGTGACCCTCAATTCCAGGGCCAAACAAAAGAACGCCTTGTGACAACAAGTGCCACCAAGTTGGTTGAGAACGCGATGAAAGATCCGTTTGATCATTGGCTCAGCCGCGATACAAAGTCGGCAACAGCTTTATTGGAGTGGATTATTGAGCGCTCCGAAGAACGCAAACGCCACAAAAAGGCTGTAGAAACACAGCGTGCCAGCGCCACCAAAAAACTGCGTTTGCCCGGCAAATTGGCCGACTGTTCACACAAATCTGTCGAAGGTACAGAATTATTCCTGGTTGAAGGTGATTCCGCCGGCGGATCCGCCAAACAAGCACGCAATCGTACACATCAAGCTATTTTGCCTCTGCGCGGCAAGATTTTGAATGTGATTTCAGCCAGTCAGGACAAAATTCATGCTAATGAAGAAATCAATGATATGATTGAGGCCCTGGGATGCGGTCATCGTGATAAATATGATGAAAGCAAGCTGCGCTATGAAAAGGTGATTGTTATGACGGATGCGGATGTGGACGGCGCCCATATTGCCAGCCTGTTAATGAGTTTCTTCTATCAAGAGATGCCAAAACTGATTGAAAATGGCCATTTATTCTTGGCCCTGCCCCCTTTGTATCGTATTACACAAGGTGGAAAATCTGTTTATGCGCAAGATGATGCCGAAAAAGATAAGCTGTTGGCAACTACATTCAAGGGTAAAAATGTGGAAGTATCTCGATTTAAAGGATTGGGCGAAATGCCGCCTTATCAATTAAAGGAAACAACTATGGATCCAGCAAAGCGCACCTTATTAAAAGTTTTGGTGCCCAGTAAATCTCCCACCAGTGAAGAAGAACAAGAAGAGTCGGCTTATACAAAAGATATTGTCTCTAAATTAATGGGAAACAAGCCAGAATATCGTTTCCAATTCATCCAAGAACACGCCAAATTTGTTGAAAATTTGGATATTTAGGAGGCACATGGGACAAACGATTACGATATCCGGTTCTGTTGGCAGTGGCAAGTCTACTGTTTCAAAGATGCTGGCCCAAAAATTGGGATGGCAGTATTATTCAACCGGCATGGCACAACGAAAAATTGCCGAAGAAATGGGGGTTACCACAATTGAACTGAATGCCCTAACCATCAAAGATAAATCCATTGACGAACGCATTGATGCTGTGTTTAAAAATCCCCCTTGGGGTAACGACAATTGTGTTGTGGATTCGCGATTGGCCTTTCATTTTGTGCCAAAATCTTTCAAAGTCTGTCTGACTGTTCGGGACGAAGTGGCGGGCGAACGTATTTTTAATGATTCTGCGCGTTCAGGAGAACAAAAATATGCCTCTGTTCAACAATCCACAGAAGCCGCCATCAAAAGACATCAATTAGAGCTGATACATTTTCAAAAGAACTATGATCTAGATATTGATGATAAAAACAATTTTGATTTGGTTGTCGATACAACACACTTAACGCCAGAACAGGTGTGTCAAGCGATTTTGGCCACGCTTAAATCAGATTAAATTACCTTGTTTTTGCTTTCGCTGCACGTGCACGAGTCATTTGTTGGATCGTGCGTGCCAATTCGTTATTCCGAATTTGCTGTTGGAACAAATTAACCGTATTCGTTTTATTTATTAACTCTCTATGAACTTCATATAACAATGCCCTAAAGTTCCTTAATAAATCTTTATCATGCGGTGTTTTGGAAAATGATTTTAAAAAACTTTCCAAATTTTTTGGATTTTCCATAATAGTCAATAACATACTGCGTTCAGATCCATCAATTACTTGAAACAGATTTGACAATAACGTCTTTGTCATCCCATCCAACGGGGCATCTCCACCCACAACATTCAATAATTTAATAAATTCCTGAACTTCTGGAGATTCTTCTCTACGGCGAGCCTGTAAACGAGCCCTTTGTGCTATATGCATTAATGTAAAAGGCGTTAATTTTTCTTCCCCTTCTGGATGCAACTGCACACCATTTTGCTCCAGGATAGAAACAAACATTTTTTGCGTCACAAGAGGCATCGCCAAAAACGCCTGCTTCATTTGGTTAATTAATCCCTGAGGTTGCATCTGCGCTTCCAAAAGAGCCAAACCAGTTTCAATAAGATCTTGTTTTTTCCCTCTACAAGCACTGCATTTTAAAACTTTCTTACCTGCATCCATCCCCAAGAACGTTGCATATTTTTCACAATAAAAAGGCATTGTTTTGGGCAAAAACGAACGACTCGCTAAAAACGGGCAATTAATTGGGCAAAACTTATCTTTTTCATTAACCATATTTTTAAGGTAACACCTTTTGCATTAAAAAACAAGAAAAATTTTCTATTTTAAAATACCTTGAGCCCTCATTGAATGAACTTTTCGATTGTTTCCAACAATTAAATGTTCTACCAAATGAATCCCAGCCGCCTCTAACAACTTAGCCACCATCTCTGTTGTGCGAATATCGTCCACTGACGGCATGGCTTCACCTGATGGATGATTGTGTACTAAAATAACCTGCGCTGCATTTAAGTTCAACGCTTCCTTTAAAATTTCTTTTGGAGAAATCTCAATATGATTGACACATCCTACTTTTTCTTTCCTAGCTTTTATTAACTTTAGTTTACTGTCTAGATAAAGAATATATAAAACCTCAACCGTTTCTCTGGTATAAATCGTGCTGACATAATCCAATAAACTTTCCCAATCGGATAAAATCGGACGCTTTTCAACCTTACCTAAGGCAATTTCTTGCGCAACACGGCGGATCAGAATTAAAAATTGAGCGGTCTTTTCCTTAATACCGTTTACCTGAATTAACTCGGATTCATTTGCACTCATAACACCACTTAATGTTTTGAACTTGCTCAATAATTCGCGAACAATCGGTTTGACGTCTCGTCTTGGGATCGCCCGCATCAACAGCTCTTCCAAAATTTCCGATTCTGTCAAAGAATCCATACCCAACTTTGTGATTTTTTCGCTCATGCGTTGCCGGTGGCCATAATACCAAGGTTTATTCTTTTCTGGCAAGGTCGTTGCTGTTTTTTTCATATAACACTCCTTGCGCTTATTTTATAAAATTTTAAATCAAAAAGCAATCACATTTCTTCCGACATCTTGAAGCTTTAATTTTTTGACCTATACTTTTTCTATCAACAAAAGGAGAAAATATGAAAAAAATTTCACTATTACAAAAAATTGGACGTTTTATCTTTTTACTTGTTTTGGTTAATCTTATTGGATGGGTTGCCTCGGGATATATGACCGATGATACAATGGCTTGGTATTGGACATTACCCCACTCTAATCTTAATCCTCCAGATTATATCTTTGGGCCTGTGTGGGGCATTTTATTGTTCTTACAAGCTGTCGCAGCCTATCTTGTTTGGGGAAAGGCATCACCCCGTTGGTTTGTGCTACAACTTGCCCTCAATATGCTGTGGAGTTTTGCATTTTTTTACTTAAGGAGTCCAGGCGGCGCCCTTGTTGTTTTGGTCTTCTTTATTTTAGCATTAATGGCCAACATAAAATCTTTTGGCAAAACAAACCTCTTGGCCGGATGGTTAATTGTTCCAACATTATTGTGGGCCTTCTTTGCCCTATATCTTAATACAGTACTTGTGTTTTGATTATTTTAAAAGCCCTCTTTGCGGAGGGCTTTTATTTTACTTATTGAAATCTGGCGTTGCATCCGAGCTGTTACCAACAGAACGCACATCAAAATATTGTAATAGCGGCATTGCCAAGTAAATTGATGAATATGTTCCAAAGATTGTACCAAGCACCATCGCGATTGAAAATCCTTTCAACGCTTCACCGCCCACAAACAACAACACCAACACGACAAACAACGTTGTCAAACTTGTTAAAATTGTCCGAGAGAATGTTTCATTTGTACTACGGTTGATCAATTCTCGCACAGTTGCTTTGCGATATTTTTTCAAATTTTCACGCATACGGTCATAACTAACGATCGTATCATTGCAATCATAACCAGCCAATGACAATAAACCAGCCACAACCACCATATCAAATTCAATCTGGAACAATGAGAAAAAGCCGACCACAATAATCATATCATGAGCCAACGCCAACAAGCATCCAATGGCAAAAGGCCATTCAAATCTAAACCAAATATAAACAGCAATCGCTAAAAGTGCCAAAATAGATGCCAACAAGCTCTTATACTTCAATTCCGCACCAACCGCTGGGCCAACGATTTCCACTTCGTTATAAGAATAGCCAGATCCCAATGCATCCTTGATTTTTGTTAACAAGGCATTTGGATTTTCACCCTCAGGCTGCGCTTGAATTAAAATACCCTTTCCATCTGTCCCCACTGATTGTAAAGATAGATCTTTCAAGAAAGACAATTTCTGGCGCACAACATCCATTTGAATTGTGTTTTCGCTGGACGCTTCAATTTGAACACCGCCAACAAAATCAATGCCATAATTCAAACCACGCGTCACCAATGAAACAACAGCTACAATCAACATAATTGCCGACAAGACATAAGCAATCTTTGACTGTCCTATAAAGTTGATGTTATATTCACGTTTTCTAAATAACTTACTCATCTTGATATCCTTTCTTAAAACTTAATTTCTTTTGGATGTTTCATATTCATCCATGCCATCAAAATCAACTTTGACACAAAGATCGCGGCAAACATCGTTGTTGCCAAACCAAGACCCAATGTCACACCAAAGCCACGCACAGGACCGGACCCAAGCCAAAACAAGAACAGCGCCGCAAACAATGTCGTTAATTGGCCGTCTAAGATAGCACTGAACGAACCTTCAAATCCACGTGTTAAGACATCTTTTGGAACGGTTACGCCATGCATTTGCTCTTCCTTCATGCGTTCAAAGATAATGATATTCGCATCCACAGCCATACCAACTGTCAATGCAATACCTGCTAATCCTGGCAATGTCAGTGTCGCGCCAAGAGCACTCAACAATGCCAACAATAAAATTCCGTTTGCCAACAAAACCAAGTCGGCCATAATACCAAACCAGCCATAAACAATAACCATAAATGCAAAAACAAGCACCAATCCAATCCAACAAGCTGTTGTTCCGGCCTTAATAGAATCTTCACCCAAACCAGCGCCCACAACACGTTCTTCCACGACCAACAAAGGTGCAGGTAATGCACCAGAACGCAGCAATAAGGCCAAATCGTTTGCAGATTGTACCGTAAAGTTACCCGTAATAATTCCTTTACCGCCTGTAATTGGGCTGTTGATCGTCGGCGCGCTGATCACTTTACCATCTAACACGATCGCCAAACGACGCCCAACGTTATCACGTGTTGCATTACCAAATTTCTTCGCCCCAGCACTTTTGAAGCTAAATGACACAGCCGGACGACCATTTTCGTCATATGTTCCTCTGGAATCTTCCAAGCTTTCTCCACCAACGACCACAGAACGTTTTAAAACGATATACCCCGTCTCTTCTCCGGTGATTAACATGGAATCAGCAGAAATCTTACCCATTTGGGCCATCTGAGGTGTTGTTTCTTCATCCACTAAATGGAATGTCATCTTTGCCGTCTTACCCATCAATGCCTTAATTTCGGCAGGATCTTGGACGCCTGGCAATTGAATGACAATACGATCATCACCCTGTTGTTGAATTAAAGGCTCTTTTGTCCCTAGTTCGTCAATACGTTTACGCACAATTTCCAAAGATTGTTGCACAGCTTGATTTTTCAATGTGCTTAAAGCATCGTCTGTATATTTTACTGTTAAAGTAGAACCTTCGGCAGAAATATCCAAGCCAACACTTTCTTGCTTGCGAATAATTTCGCGCGCATCATTTAATTGTGCCGCATTCAAAACCTTGACCGTCATTTCTTCATTATCAGCTTTTAACCCAGAAAAACGCACCTTTCCTTCACGCAAAGCCGAACGTGTTAAATCCGCCAAGCTTTCCAACTTTTCATGAACTAAGGTGGATGTGTCCACTTCCATCACCAAATAAGAACCGCCTTGTAGATCCAATCCCAATGTTACGGGCTTCCACCAAGACTTCATCGAAGATGGTATCTGATTGTACATATCTTTGGGCATAAAATTCGGCAAAGCGAAAAACAGTCCCAACACCAATACGGCTGAAATAATAGCAACCTTTATTTTTGAATATCCAAACATTATTTTTTATCCTTTCCAAGCAATTCGTCTTCGTTAAACAAAACCTGTGTCACATATGGGCGCAACACTTTGATCTCCACCCCATCGGCAATTTCAACCGTCAATTCTAATGGCTCAACCTTAACCACTTTCCCAACAATACCGCCCACATTAACACGCACACCCTTCACAATGGCATTTAATTCTGCCTCGTGTTTTTTATAGCGTTTTTGTTGAGGACGAATTAAAATAAAATAGCAAATCAAAACGATCAGCACAAACTGGATGGCCATACTTGATAAAGAAGCGGCATTTGGCGCTGTAGCGGCCACGTTTTCTGCTGTTTGAGCCCATGCGGATGAAATAAACATACAAACTCCTTTTGTTGTATTTGCATACTATAACCATTTTTGCAAAAAATGCAAGGATTTTTTCTTTTTCTTGACAAAAAGATGGAAAAACGATACTCTATCGCCAACAAAAGGAGTTTTTATGCGTTTGATTGTAGAATATTTGGAAAACTATTTGACCGATTGGCCGCGATTGAGCTACGCTCATCCAGATGATGCAGGATTTGATTTACGTGCAGCAATTGCCGAACCAATAACCCTGCATCCAGGTGAAAAAAGCATTATTCCAAATGGCGTTAAGGTTCAAATTGAAAGCGACACAAATTTATGGGAAATTCAGACACGTCCCCGCTCTGGTTTGGCAGCAAAATTTGGCATCTCCATTGTGAATGCGCCAGGAACCATTGACTATGGTTATCGTGGAGAATTGAAAACAATTTTAATCAATTTGGGCCCAGAAGACTTTGTAATTCAACCGGGAGATAGGATTGCTCAAGCGGTTGTGTGTCCTATTGGACGCCCCGAAATCATCGCAGGAACAGTTACCGATGATACAACACGCAGCACAGGCGGCTTTGGGTCCACTGGGGGAAAATAATGAAAAAGTTAAAAATAAACTATTATGATTTCGGCAAAAATTTCGATGCAGAAAATCACTATTTTACTAAACTTCTGCGCACAAAATATGATGTGGAGATCTCCGACGAACCAGACTATATTTTTTATACTGTTTTTGGAAATAAACATCACGCCTTTGACGGCATCCGCATTTTTTGGACCGGCGAACAAATGTGCCCTAATTTTAATTTATGTGATTATGCTTTTGGGCATAGTTACTTGACCTTTGAAGATCGGTACATGCGTTTCCCACTTTGGGCCTTGGGCAAAGAAAACATTCAAAAATCACTTCATCGTACAGAAAGATTAACCGACAAACAATTATTAGATCGCAAATTTTGCTGTGCTGTATTGGGCAATGGCACTCAAACAGATGGGGCACGCCCCAGAATATTAGAACTTTTGGAACAATATAAAACAGTGGATTATGGTGGCAAATATCACAATACGGTCGGCCACATTTATCCGCCATCCGAAAAAGTCGGCTTCCAAAGAAACTACAAGTTCTCCATTGCTTTTGAAAATACTTATTGTTCCGGCTATACCATGGAAAAGTTAGTCGATTCCTTTGCTTCACAACACATTCCTTTATATTATGGCAATCCACGGGTGGCCGAAGAATTTAACCCTAAAGCATTTATCAATGCACATGATTTTAATTCATTGGAAGATATGATGGAATATATTAAGAAGGTTGACAATGATGATGAACTTTACTTAAAGATTATGCATGAACCCGTATTTCAGCCGGGCGCACTGGAACGCGTATCCGATAAAAAGGTCTTGGAATTTTTAAGTCACATCTTTGATCAACCTTATGAGCAGGCCCGCCGCCGCTTTTATGCTAAGCCTTACACCGACACGGATATCTACTGTCTGAAGCAACGTGATGTGAATGACATTGTTAAAGCATATTTAAAACGCAAACTACATCTTTTGCCGAAAAAGAAAGGAAAATAAATGCCTGCCTACCAATATATTTATGTAATGAAAGATTTATGTAAAACTTTTCCTGGCGGAAAAGAAGTTTTAAAGCATATTTGGCTCAGTTTTTTCCCTGGTGCAAAAATTGGCGTGATCGGCCCAAATGGTGCTGGTAAATCCACGTTGATGAAAATCATGGCTGGGCTGGATGACAATTTTACAGGTGAAGCGTGGCCTGCAGAAGGCGTAAAAGTCGGCTACTTGCCCCAAGAACCACAACTTGATCCTAGCAAAAACGTCATGGAAAACGTCATGGATGGCGTGGGAGAAGTTCGCGATCTTATGAAACGGTGGGAAGAGGTCAATAATGCTTTTGCAGATCCTGATGCCGACATGGACAAATTGTTGGCAGAACAAGCAGAACTTCAAGAAAAAATTGACGCTTGCAATGGCTGGGAATTTGAACGTAATGTGGAAATTGCTATGGATGCTTTGCGCTGTCCCCCGGGCGATTGGGATGTGACAAAATTGTCTGGTGGAGAAAAGCGCCGTGTGGCTTTATGCCGCCTACTTCTGTCCAAACCAGATATGCTGTTGTTGGACGAACCAACTAACCACCTGGACGCCGAATCTGTTGCATGGTTACAAATTTATTTGAAAAACTTTCCAAATACTGTCGTCATGATTACACACGACCGCTATTTTTTGGATAATGTGACTGGGTGGATTTTGGAAATGGATCGTGGGGAAGGAATTCCTTATGAGGGCAATTATACAAGCTGGCTTGAAGCGAAATCCAAGCGTTTAGAGATTGAACAAAACGCCGAAGACAAGCGCCAAAAGACATTAAAGGAAGAATTGGAATGGGTTCACGCCAATCCTAAAGCCCGTCAAGCAAAATCAAAAGCACGTATTACGGCGTATGAAGAATTGTTAAAAAAATCTAATGAAAAGGTGCCGGATGTTGCCCAGATTGTTATTCCTCCTGGTCCTCGCTTGGGTGATTTGGTATTGAAAGCCGATAACCTAAAAAAGGCCTTTGGTGACAAATTACTATTTGAAAATTTAAGTTTTAACCTACCCGCCGGCGGTATCGTTGGTGTTATCGGCCCCAATGGCGCGGGGAAAACAACCTTGATGCGCATTATTACGGGTCAGGAAAAACCTGATGAAGGGACATTCCGCATTGGTGAAACGGTCAAACTTGGCTACGTCGATCAAAGTCGTGATGCCCTGAACGACAACAACACTGTGTGGCAAGAAATTTCCGGCGGTAATGATACCCTGCTCCTGGGCAAACGTGAGGTACCTAGCCGTGCCTATGTCGCTCAATTTAATTTCAAGGGGGCAGATCAACAAAAGAAAGTTGGCCAATTGTCTGGCGGTGAACGCAACCGCGTTCATATGGCAAAAATGTTGAAATCTGGTGCGAATGTGTTGTTATTGGATGAACCAACAAATGATTTGGATGTCGACACCTTGCGTGCGTTAGAAGAAGCATTAATGGACTTCCCTGGCTGTGCTGTGATTACTAGCCACGACCGTTGGTTCTTGGATCGTTTGGCTACACATATCTTGGCCTTTGAAGGCGATAGTCAAGTCGTATGGTTTGAAGGTAACTATGCAGAATACGAGGCCGATCGCAAACGTCGTTTAGGTATAGATGCCGACCAACCGCACCGCATTAAATATAAGCCCATCGAGCGGTAATTGTTGAAGCTGTTGCCAAAAAAGAGCTTGCTTTTTATTTTTTTATTGTCTACAATGATCCTATGACTGAACAACAAATGCCCAAAATTCAAGAACAGCAACTGGCGGACGCTTTGTCCGAACGGTATTTGGCATATGCACTTTCCACGATTGTTGCTCGTTCTTTGCCGGATGTACGTGATGGATTAAAGCCCGTGCACCGCAGACTTTTATGGGCAATGCGTCAATTAAAATTAGATCCAGACAAAGGTTTTAAAAAATGTGCACGCGTTGTTGGTGATGTGATTGGTAAATATCACCCACATGGCGACAGCTCTGTTTATGACGCCATGGTTCGTTTGGCTCAGGATTTTGCGGTACGCTATCCACTTGTGGACGGCCAAGGCAACTTTGGTAACATCGACGGCGATGGCGCGGCGGCAATGCGTTATACTGAAGCTCGCATGACGCCTGTGGCTTTGGCATTAATGGAAGGTCTGGATGATAATGCTGTTGATTTTGATCCTACCTATGATGGCGAAGATGAAGAACCCGTTGTCATGCCTGCGGCTTTTCCAAATTTACTGGCCAACGGTTCCAACGGTATTGCAGTGGGTATGGCCACAAACATCCCTCCACATAATGTCGGCGAAGTGTGTGACGCCGCTTTATATTTATTAAAGCATCCCGATGCCTCCACAGAACGCCTCGTTGATTTCGTGCTTGGTCCCGATTTCCCAACGGGCGGTGTCTTGGTAGAAGATAAGGCCAACATTGTTAAAGTTTATACTGAAGGACGTGGTGCTTTAAGAATCCGCGCCAAATGGGAACGCGAAGATTTGGGACACGGACAATATCAAATTGTGATTACAGAAATCCCCTATGGTGTTTTAAAATCTGATTTAATTATGAAAATCGCAAAATTATTGTCCGAGAAAAAACTGCCACTTCTTGCCGATATTCGCGATGAATCTTCTGATACCGTTCGCATTGTTTTGGAACCCAAATCACGTCTTGTAATCCCAGAACAACTGATGGAACACTTGTTTAAAAACAGTGAATTACAAGTTAATTTCAACCTGAACATGAATGTTCTGACCGCCAATCACACTCCAAAAGTTATGAGTTTAGCCGAGGTCATTGGTTGTTGGCTTACCCATCGTGAAGAAGTTTTGATTCGTCGCAGCAATTTCCGTTTAGAAAAAATTGCGCATCGTATGGAATTGTTGCAAGGATTCTTAACGGCTTACCTGAATTTAGATCGCGTTATTGAAATCATCCGCAGCGAAGACGATCCAAAGCCTTTGATGATGCAAGAATTTAAACTGACAGATGCACAAGCGGAAGCAGTTTTGAATATGAAATTACGTTCATTACGCCGGCTGGAAGAACAACAATTACGCAATGAATTTGAAGAATTGGCATTAGAAAAAGCTGGATTAGAAAACCTAT
This sequence comes from Alphaproteobacteria bacterium, assembly GCA_017412085.1. GTDB lineage: Bacteria > Pseudomonadota > Alphaproteobacteria > CAAHEQ01 > UBA3637 > UBA3637. The sequence goes on along the minus strand of JAFPYS010000019.1, from coordinate 16,564 downwards.
TGGCTGACGAGCAATTACGCAAAAACAAATTGGCGGAAGAAATTAAACAAATTCAAAAGGACTTTGGAGGCAAGACAGATCTTGGTCGCCGTCGCACACAAATCGCTGGAGCTGTGGCCGAGGTCGAAATGTCCATTGAAACCTTGATTGAAAAAGAGGCCATTACTGTCGTGTTATCTAAGCAAGGATGGATCCGTGCGCTTAAAGGCAACACCACAACGGATGATCTGAAATTCAAAGATGGTGATTCCTTGGCCTTCAGCGTCAACACTTATACAACCGATCACATTATGCTTTTTGCAACAAATGGACGCTTCTATTCCATTTTAGGCAACAATATCACGGGCGGACGCGGTTTTGGCGAACCCATACGCTTAAGCATTGATTTACCAGAAGATGCTGACATTATTGAAATGTTCGTGTTTAAGCCCGATCAAAAATTGTTGGTCGCCGCTCAATCTGGAAAAGGCTTCATTGTTGATTCTAATAACATTATTGCCCAAACGCGCGCTGGTAAAATTATTTTGAATCTGGCTGAAAATGACAAAGCTTATTTATGTCGCGAGGCCGCCGGAGATTCTGTCGCCGTTATTGGTAATAACCGCAAACTATTGGTCTTTAAGGCCGCGGAAATTCCCACCATGGCACGCGGTAGTGGCGTCATGTTACAACGTTATAATGGTGCGAAGTTATCCGACGTTAAATTCTTTAACTGGACAGAAGGTCTGCCTTATCCATCCGGTAACGGCATTCATATAGAACCAGACATGACAATGTGGCTTGGCAAACGGGCTGCCGTGGGACATTTTCCACCTGTCGGCTTTCCAAGAAATAATAAATTTAAATAAGGAACTTTCCCCGATATAATTACTGAATTAGTTATTAAAAAATGTTGACAATTTACAACATTTATGATACAATTTCGCCGCTTTTATTTTTTAGGAAGGTTCAAATGAGTACGAATTTTCAAAAATTAGATAGAATTGTAGATTCTTTTCCCATTAATTCTGTTTTATGCGTTGGGGATATGATTTTAGATGAGTATATTTCTGGCCCCGCTGATCGTTTATCTCCAGAAGCCCCCGTCCCAGTTATTCGGCGACAAAATGTACGTCAGGTATTGGGTGGCGTTGGTAACGTTGCCGCCAATTTAGCCGCTTTGGGCTGTACCACAAGTGTCCTTTATGCCGTTGCCGAAGATTCCGAAGCCAATCAAATCAAACAAATGCTCTCTGATCGTCATATTAATGCTTATCCTTTTACTGCAGGACTTATGACAACAAAGAAGCAACGCATTATGGCGCATAAGCAACAAATTTGTCGTATTGATTCCGAAGAACCTTTGTATTTAACGAAACAACAAGAAGACAAGATTATTTATCAAGTCTCATCCCTGCTCCCACATATCAATATTGTATTAATTTCAGATTATAACAAAGGTTTCATCTCGCCTCGCGTTGTTCAGGGTATTATCCAGGCGGCCAATGACCAGCATAAATATATTCTTGTTGATCCCAAAGGAAGCGATTACACAAAATATCAAGGAGCTACTTTAATTAAACCAAATTTTGGTGAATTTAAAACAGCAATAAAGCGCTTAGATCCAGATATTACCGAGGTAGACGCACTGAATCCTGCACACGAGCAAGACCTAGAGAAAATAAAGCAATTAACCTCTTTCATGCGTAAAAAACTAAACACACGCAGTATTGTCGTCACACTAGGCGAACACGGTATGTTGGCATCTGATGAAACAACTACACTTTATCGCCCAACTGTTGCAAAAGCCGTTTCAGATGTATCCGGAGCCGGAGACACATCTTTAGCTGTTTTAGGCGCTGCATTGGGTTCCTGTACCACTTTGGAAAACGCACTGGATTTGGCCAACATTGGCGCAGGCGTTGTCGTCGCAAAGGAAGGAACATCAACATTATCCTCTTCGGAATTAAAAACAACTATTCGCAGTATGTTCAATAACGAACCCACAACGTTTTGGGCAAAGACATTGGGGGCCCGCAGATAAGCTTAAGCTTTCTTATTGTGTTCTGTTTTTAACTGACCACAGGCAGCCATAATGTCCTCTCCACGTGTCCGACGAATAGGCGCGGCGAACCATTTGTCTTCTAAAAATTTAGCAAAACGATGAATTTGATTATTGCTGCTGGGCTCAAAAGGACAACCTTTCCAAGGATGAAATGGAATTAAATTGAATTTAACTTCTAATCCCTTGACCAACTCCGTCAGCTGTTTTGCATGTTCCAAGCTGTCATTGACATCCTTTAAAAGCACATACGCCATTGTAATAAAGTGCCGGCGTTCACAACGTTTTTGATATTCCTTGCAAGCCGCCATCAATTCTTCCAGTGGAAATTTACGATTGATTGGCATCAATTGATTGCGCAGTTCATTATTTGGGGCATGCAAACTGATCGCCAGCTTAACACCTAAATCAGCTAATTCTGGAATTTTATCGGCACGACCAGCGGTAGAAACAGTGATCTTGCGCTTGGAAATTGCCATTCCATCACCATCATTTAAAATTGAAATAGCCGTTTTCACATTTTCAAAATTATATAACGGCTCTCCCATCCCCATAAAAACCACATTGGACAGCAAGCGATTTTCATCTGTTTTTGTTGGCCATTCATGCAACGCATCACGCGCCGCCATCACCTGTCCGACAATTTCCGCCGCCGTTAAATTACGCATCAGCTTTTGTGTACCAGTGTTACAAAATTTACATCCTTGTGCACAACCTACTTGCGTAGAAACACATACAGCGCCACAGTCCTCTTCTGGGATAAAAACAGATTCAATTTCTGCGCCGTCTGAAAAACGCATCAACCACTTGCGTGTCCCATCTGTTGAAATTTGCTCCAAGATAATTTCTGGATGCGTAACGGTGTAATTTTCCTTTAATTCAGCTCGAAAATCTTTGGACAGACTGGACATCCTATCAAAATCTGTCTCACCTTTATTATAAATCCATTGCCATAACTGCTTTGCGCGGAAAGGCTTCTGTCCTATGCTTTCCAGTTCTTTTGTTAATGCTTCAAGCGATAATCCGACTAATTCTTTTTTCATTCACGGCCACAGGCTTTGTTAATTGCCTCATAAGCTTTGGAAAAGCCCTTCAAAGAAAAGGTATCCGTCGTCTTTGTGCCACGAGCAGATGTACCCAATAACACAGCATTACTTCCCTTCTTCATTTCCGTTACCAACTTTTCATCCGTTTCCGAATCCTTTGCCCAGGCAGTATCTTCATGGCGTTTCAATTCAATCGCCTTATTTTTATCAATGGTAATTTGCGGCTTGCTGGTGGATTTATATGTGTATCCGGCCACCACATTCACCACATCAAAACTCTTATTATTCGGACGGTGCGTCACAATCAAAAACACATCATCTCGACGAGAATATTTACCTTGTGATTTTGTTGGTTGTGAGGCCATGTAACACACGTGATCTGTTCCATCATTGTAGCTGTATGCAGACCAGTTATCAAAGCTTCCCAACACTTCAATGTTGGAGGCAGATGCGGCACAGGACATCATCATACCGACTAACAATGCACATTTTTTCATGTAAAACCCTCCTTTTAATTCTCAATAAGATCAGTGTAACAAAACAAAAATTAAAAAGCAAGGAGAAATTTTACGCTTTTTTATGTCCCCTACGTTGCTGGTGAGAAGCCATGTTCTTATATTCGCTTTCACTTCGCGCCATCATGATATCATCAATGCCGCCTTCACGGTGACCATAATAATTCTTGTCCTTCCCTTTATCCATCGCGGCCATCCCATGCTCCTGTGGCTTGTCTTCCTTATTTTCTTTGGATTTGGCTTCTTTTTCGGTGGCTTCTTGTTGTTTAAGTGCCTCTTCATAAGCCGGCCCATAACCTTCTGTCACCTTGCCTTTGGCGTCTTTATGCACCTCGCTTGTTTCATGCCCTTTCTCATCATAGGTATATTCCCAGCTCCCTGTCACCTTGCCTTTGGCGTCTTTATGCACCTCGCTTGTTCTATGCCCTTTCTCATCATAGGTGTATTCATAGCTCCATTCCACCTTGCCATTGGCGTCTTTTTCAACCCCTCCTGTTCTGTTTCCTTTCTCATCATGGGTGTATTCCCAGATATCTGTCACCTTTCCATCGGCATCTTGGCTAACATAACTTATCTTGTTTCCCTTTTCATCGTAGGTATTTATGCTACATACCCGAGTGGGGAAAAGTAGGAAGTAGTGCTCATGGTGATCCCACAAGTCCTGTACATTCACATTATCTCTAAGAGAATAGCACTCATACCCCTTCTGTTTGGCCTCACCATTTTCATATTCGTATTTGTAGCGATAAACTTCTGTCCCTTTCCTCCCCGAGAGGACTATCTGTTGAAATATTTCTCCTTTAGCGCCATATGTATGTTCACATACATTGCCATTGTCATCAACAACTGTTTCTCTTGAGATTTTATCACTTTTAGGTCCAGCATACATTATTGTTCTTATTGTTTTACCAGAGCAATCTGTCTCTTTTGTAAGACGATTTTCATTATCATATTCTTGAATTCTTCCATCGTTGTAAATGCGTTTTATCGTTCTCTTTCCATTGGGATACCAAGTATATTCGTCTCGAGAGCCATACCTGTAACCCACTTTCCGGTTTCCATCTTTGTCGTTTTCTGTATTGTAATAACCCATTTCGCAAGCCATTTCTTGCCTAGCTTGATCCCCAATGCGTCGTCCTTTTTTTGTCATGCGGCCCTTTGCATCAAACCCCCCCTCCATACCAGGAATTTCACGTTCGCCTGTAGCCATATCTTTTACCATCGGCCATATGTGGTCAAAATTCATCCCATGGCGTTGACACATTGCTCCCACCCATGCCCGAAGCCCCGGTAAATTTCCACGCCCCTTTTCATTTCTAGCACAGTCTCCCTGCCTTTGATATTGACTTGTTTTCATTAAATTGTTTAAGACTGTTTCAAATTGAATTTCCTTAATACGTCCCATCACGGCCTTATACATTTCTGGATTAGTATCCTTTGTTTTTACGAATTCCTCCCATGTTTTAAAATTTGCATTTTTAAACAACTTTTCTTTTTGTGGTAATATTTCTCGATTAAATAAATCTTTTAATGATTCCATGTACCCTGTTGCATTTGGATTTCGCCCCGCCGAAACACCATCACAAAACTCATTTAATCTAGCATCTGCTTCTACAATCCCAGCATGCCACAAAAAATACTCTCGTTGGGATAAATCTGGAATATCTTCCTGCCCCAAATGAGTTGTTTCATGGGGAAACATAAAATTAACAGTCCAATCTTTCTCTTCTTTAAAAAATATCTCAGCCAATTGAATATGACTCTTCCCTGCATTGGCCCAACCACCTGCACCATCTAGTTCTTCCTTGGTCCCCAATTTTATCGACATTTTATTATCAGCGCCACCGGTTTGACAAACCAATGCATACGCAAGATTCGCTCGCCCTTCTGGTGTTTTAACATAATTGTTTAAAAAATCATATACCTCGTTTATTATGGCTTCATCACTCGCAGAAACACCGATGTGTTCTCGAATCCATCTGGGATTATATAAATTACCGCTTTCAAGCAACTCTTCCGCCGCTTTTTCTTGTCTCGTCAATATCTCTTTTAATGCTTTATACTTACGTCTATCTACAACAGTTTTTGCCTTTTCAATTTGACAATCTATTTCTCGTATCAGATCCTGAGTTGCTAGCTTTCCATTTTCTTTCAGTTTCCTTATCATAAACTCGGAGAAATCATCAAAATTCATTTCCCGTGCAGCAGACACAACAGTCCTGAGCTTGCGCACTACAACGGCATCCTCGATTTCCTCTCTCGTCGGCACATGACCCCACGCCATTTTTAACCGCCTTTTCACCGAATCAGGAATCGCCCCTTTTATATCTTCTCTTGTTGGAACAGCATCCCATGCACTTTTTGCGACGCCTTTTGCTCTATCTAAAACTGATTTATCCGCCATTTGATTTGCCTTTCACGCAAAATTGATTTCTTATGCAACCATGATTACACAAAATCCGCAGCTTGTCAAACAAAAAAATCCCCGGAGAAAATCCTCGGGGATTTAATGATGTTCAAAACTTTATTCTTCTAAATTTTCCTTTGTTTCATTAGCGCCTTCTTCATATTCATCTTCATCCGACGGCGACAATACCTTCAACAATTCCCTTAACTCTCCCACGTGCTGTTTTTCCTCTTTGGCAATATCCAACAGGACACGCTTAGCCCCCAAATTATTCGTCGCTTCGGCAATTTGTTGATAAATTTGAATTGCCTCAAACTCAGACACGATTGCGAACTTTATGGCGCGCAACAATTCCTCATCATTTAATTTTTGCTTTGGTGTATAAACATGATTAATACTTGCTAACTCTGACATTGTTCCTCCTTTTGTTTTACCACTATCAAATAGCGCAAAAAACAAAAAAAACACCCCCAACTTGTGGAGGTGTTGCCTTTTACATTACCTTTTCGCGATACTGCGTTATGATTTCACGAATTTTAGTCCATTTTTGCTGAGATGATAAATCTGAACGCGCCGATATTTCGGCTATGTTATAACGAACCTTTGTACGTTCGGGATGTTCCTCCAACAACTCTGGTGTTGCTCCTTTTGATTTTCGCACGGTTCGTTTTTCTAATACATATTCGCCGTTTTTATCAATCTTAACTTCCCTTATACGCCCTTTCATATTATTCCACTCTTCCACCAAAAATAATCCAAAATGGGCAAATTTTCGACCATTTGGCATTTTTAATGAAAAATAGCCATGCTTCCCAGTCCATCCTTCTTCTATCACTTGACGTCCGTCCGGAGTTATTGAGAAAGTACGTTCATAAAAATAAGTTCCATGATGACCTTTAACAAAAACAGTTTTGCGCAATGTTCCATTTTCCAAATGCAATTTTTGACGTAATTCACCATTATAAAAATCCAATCGTCTCTTATAAAACACACCTTCACTATTGATGCCTTCTTCCAAAAGAACTCTCCATCCATTGACTTGACGTAACAATCGAACTTTTTTCACTGGCATAATTTTATTGGAAGGTTTAACGACGGCAATCATACAGATCCTTTCTTACAAAAAACACAGAATATATTATGGTATCCCCCCATCCAAAAGTCAAGTTTTGGACAAAAAAAACACCCCCATTCTTGGGGGTGTTTTGAACTTGATTCCGATTACCGAGAGTAGAATTCGATAACCAGATTTGGTTCCATTGGTGCCGCATAAGGAATATCGGACAATTGTGGAATTCTTACAAACGTTCCTTTCATTTCCTTTTCGTCCAGGGACAAGTAATCTGGTACATTGCGATCTTGGGCGGCCAAGGCTTCAATAACGACAGCCATCTCTTTTGCCTTAGAACGCACAGCAATTTCATCACCAACTTTGCACAAGTAGGATGGAATGTTCACGCGCTTACCATTCACTGTCACATGACCGTGGCTAACAAATTGACGCGCCGCAAACACAGAGTTCACGAACTTCATTCTGTACACCAACGAATCCAGACGGCATTCCAAAATACCAACTAAGTTTTCAGAACTGTCACCCTTACGACGAATAGCTTCTGCATAATATTTGCGAAGTTGTTTTTCGGACAAGTTACCATAAATCGCCTTTAATTTTTGTTTTGCATTTAACTGCAAACCGTAATCGGTTGGCTTTTTACGTTCAGCACCGTGTTGACCTGGGCCATAGTTTCTTGTATTTACTGGGGACTTCGCTTTACCCCACAAGTTCACGCCAAAACGACGATCTTTGCCGAATTTACGTGGCAGTCTTTTAGACTTTGAATTTGTAGCCATATTTCTTTCCTTTTGTTGTTTTTGGTTACACCCCGATAGTCTTTATCCGATAGGCCGATAAAGCGTGACAAGTCGGTTTATTCCAAAATGTCCACATTCTCGGGAAACGAAAAGTATTATACACAATTTTAAAATAATTAGCAAGTATTTTTTATACAAAAAAGTTATGCAAAAAGTTTCCTCCTTTCATTTTTTTTACAAAAAGGACTTGCATTTTATTTCAAAAAGTGTATAATATCCCCTGTTGCGCCCGTAGCTTAATTGGATAGAGCATCTGACTACGGATCAGAAGGTTGTGAGTTCGAGTCCCGCCGGGCGCGCCATTCTTTTTTTAGGGAATCCCCATGAAGCATTTCTTAAACAAACTTTTAAATTTGGTGCTTCCTCCCGTTTGCCCGGTTTGCAAAGAACCCGTTTCAGAAAATACCACTTTGTGTTCTAAATGCTTCAAATCACTGAAATTTATTACAGAACCTTGTTGTCGTGTCTGTGGTCGCCCCTTTCCATTTGATATTTTAGGCGACCACATTTGTGCAAAATGTCTATCTTCTCCCCCACTTTTTGAAAAAGCACGCTCGGTGGTCATTTATGACGACATGGCAAGAAAGCTTATTTTACCTTTCAAACATGGTGATCGCTTGGATTTATCTCCTTTGTTTGTCAAAATGATGGCAAATACGGGAGCTCAATTAATTCAATCATCCGATTTGATCGTTCCCGTTCCATTGCATCGTTTAAGACTTTTAAAACGCAAATATAATCAATCTGCCCTATTGGCTCAAGGATTAGCAAAGCATTTTCACAAAGAATATATTCCGGACGCATTACAACGCATTCGTTTTACCCCGAAACAAGGTAAATTAAGTCCAGAACAAAGGAAGAAGAATGTTGCCAATGCTTTCCGGGTAAAGCCACATTTATCCATTCAAGATAAAAGTATTTTGTTAATTGACGATGTGTTAACAACTGGGGCAACCGCTAATGAATGTGCAAAAATCCTGCTGAAAGCTGGCGCAACAAAGGTGTGCTTGCTTACATTCGCAACCACCGTTCCCGGTTGGGAAAAATAACGGATTATTTCTCTAAATCAGTGAAACGACCGAACTCACCATTAAAGTATAATTTCACGGTTCCAACGGGGCCGTGGCGTTGCTTGGCTACAATCAATTCTGCTTGATTTGCAAGCTCTAACTTCCTTTGCTCTAATTCCGCCATACGCAAAGCAAACTTTTCTGGCGTTTCGTTCAAATGACGTTGTGGTTGTTCATTTTGCAGATAATAGATTTCACGATAAATAAACATCACAATATCCGCATCCTGCTCGATAGATCCAGATTCACGCAAATCAGACAGCATCGGCCGCTTATTGTCCCGTTGTTCCACCAAACGCGATAACTGTGACAAAACAATAACTGGCACTTCCAGTTCCTTTGCCATAATCTTTAAGGCGCGTGTCATTTCCGACAATTCTTGCACACGATTTTCGGATCGACCTGCGGCGGAAATCAGCTGTAAATAGTCAATGATAATCAATCCAAGCCCCTGCTCTTTATTTCTTAGCATACGACGAGCACGATTCTTAATTGCATTTACCGTAATCCCCGGTGTCTCATCCACATAAAGAGGAACCTTAGATAACAAATTCACACCAGCCGCCAATTCTTCAAACTGGTCTTCTGTTAATTTTCCCGTTCTCATTAAGTGATTGGAAACATTCGCTTTTGACGACAAGATACGACCAGCCACCTGCTCTGCCGACATTTCCAAAGAAAACAAGGCAACAGATTTTTTGACGGCACCAGGCTTTTTATTCTCGCGTTCAAAATGTTGGGCCACATTAAAGGCAATTGTTGTTGCCAACGCTGACTTACCCATGGCTGGACGAGCCGCCAAAATAAGTAAATCTGTATCATATAATCCGCCTAACAATTTATCTAAATCAAGCAATCCAGTTGGAACTCCCGAAATACCCGCCGGGTTTTTCATGGCTTCTTCCGCCGAGGACAACGTCATTTGCAAAGCGGAACTTAACGCTTGAGGCCCCCCCTCCAATTCGCGTTCATTTGCCAATTCAAACAAGGATTTCTCAGCATATTCAATTTGCTCTGTCGCTTCTTCGTCCAAATTACGATCAAAAGCCTTGTTGACAACATCCGTACCCAAGGAAATCAATTGCCGCCGTGTATAGCAATCCAAAATTTCGCGCGCATAATCAACAACATTGATGATCGTGGAAGCCGCAGAAACCAATTTTGCCAAATATTCCACACCACCGACGTCTTTTAAGGCGTCATCATGTAAAAACAATGGCTTCAACGTAACGATATCTGCAATACGACCCTGATTGATGTAAGTCTCACACGCCTCATAAATTTTACCATGCACAGCGTGGACAAAATGACTGGGCTTTAAAAACTCAGATACTTTTTCTAAATTACGGTTGTCCGACAAAATGGCACCCAGAACAGCCTGTTCAGCTTCCAGGTTTTGCGGTGGAATACGCGGTGCATCGTTCAAGGCAGCCATAGAAATCCTTTTTGTTAACTTATTGTTAACCAATAATACAGAACTTTTTTTCAAAATGCAACCTTTTTATTTGCATTTTTTTCTTTTTTTGGTTACAGTGGAACAAAAGGAGAACGTCATGATTGGAAAACTGACTGGAATTATTGATTCTTTTTATGAGGATTATTTGATTTTAGACGTGGCTGGCGTAGGCTATCGCGTCTTCTGTTCATCCAAGACAGCGGGCAAAATGCCGGCGGTCGGTGGAACTGCTTCCCTATGGATTGAAACTCAGGTGCGCGAGGATCAAATCCACCTGATTGGTTTTGCTGATACAACCGAACAACAAATGTTTAACCTACTCGGAACTGTTCAAGGTGTGGGAGCAAAAGTGGCTTTGGCTATTTTGTCCGCCCTATCCCCCAGCGAGATTCAAATGGCCGTCATGGCAAACGATGGTAAAGCCTTCACACGTGCCAGTGGCGTGGGTCCGAAACTGGGCGTCCGTTTGGTAACCGAGCTGAAAGGCAAGATGGGATCTTTGGGATCCAACGAAACGATGCAGGTATTGGGCTCAACCGGCACAAAAGCGCCCGCGCAAAATCAAGCGATGGAAGAAGCGATTTCCGCTTTGGCAAACTTGGGCTACGCACGCATTGAGGCTGGCATGGTGGTCGCCAATATCTTACGTCAGAATCCGGAATTGGAAACGGCAGAACTCATCCGTCTGTCTTTAAAAGAAATCGGCAAAGGGAGTTTGTAAATGAAGAAAAAGCAAACACTTTCGCAACGAATAAAAAACTGGTGGACCAATTTGCCACATAAGTGGTTTGTACTATTTCAAATTATCCCAGCGTTGCTGTATGCAATTTTACTTCCCTCTTCGATACTTGTTATAAATTTTAACCCAGATATCAATCCAATGACATCAATTATTGGAGCTCCTATTCTATTCACATTTATATGTCTTATTTGTTTGTCTCCACTTTTACTATTATCGCAACTTGTTATTATTGCAAAACTATATGGGGCAAAAGCACTTCTAATCAATCTTGCTTGTTTAGCTACTACCTTATTAATTGTTTTTATAGCCCTGTGTGCAGCGGTTGGAATGGTGTGGGGATCGATTCGACATTTTGAAGAAGTACTAGGGATCGCCACATGCATCATAGGGGCCCCCTTATTCTACGTTATTCTTTCAATTCTTTTAGCACAAAGGACTAAACATGGTAGAAAATAGAATTATTGCACCGCAAAAACAAACTGGCGATGAAGAACTTTACAAAGGGCTTCGGCCACAAAGTTTGGACGACTTTGTCGGGCAACGTACGCTCTGTCAAAATTTGCGTGTCTTTGTGAACGCCGCCCGCGATCGTAAGGAAGCAATGGATCACGTCTTGCTGTTTGGCCCACCGGGACTTGGTAAAACGACCCTCGCCCAAATCGTGGCGAAAGAACTGGGCGTCAATTTCCGCCCGACCTCGGGGCCTATGATTTCCAAATCGGGTGACTTGGCCGCCATTTTGACAAATTTGGAACCGCGCGATGTGTTGTTCATTGACGAAATCCACCGCTTGAATCCTGCTGTGGAAGAAGTGCTTTATTCCGCCATGGAGGATTATCAACTCGACATTGTGATTGGTGAAGGCCCTGCCGCTCGATCGGTACGCATTGACCTGCCTCCATTCACATTGATTGGTGCGACAACCCGTTCGGGTTTACTTTCTACGCCACTTCGTGACCGTTTTGGAATTCCAATGCACTTGACCTTTTATGATACAGATGATCTTCAAAAGATTGTCGAACGTAATGCCCGTCTTTTAGACATGAAGATGACAACAGATGGTGCACACGAAATTGCCAAACGTTCCCGCGGCACGCCGCGTATTGCTGGCAGATTGTTGCGCCGCGTGCGTGACTTTGCAGGCAACGAATCCATTACCGCCGAACTGGCTGACAAAGCTCTGACACGTTTAGAGGTGGACAAGCAAGGTCTTGACGCCATTGACCGCAGATACCTGCGCTGTATTGCCGAAAAATATGCCGGCGGCCCAGTGGGGGCGGATACTTTAAGCGCAGCCTTGTCCGAAGAACGCGACACCATTGAAGAAGTGATTGAACCATATTTGATGCAGCTTGGTCTTGTTATGCGCACACCGCGTGGCCGTATGCTTTCACCACTTGGCTACAAACACTTAGGCCTTAAAACCCCAGCACAATATATTCAGCCAGATTTGTTAGAAGATGAATAGGAGAAGCAATGAAAATACACGATTTTACATTCAGAATTTATTATAAAGACACAGATGCCAGTGGCATTGCCTATCATGCGAATTACTTAGCCTACGCTGAACGTGCCCGCAGCGAGTGGTTTAACGATGCAGGTCTGCCGATTACCGACTTGTTGGCCAGAGGCGATGCCTTTGTTGTATGTCGTGCCGATATAGAATACAAACGCCCTGCTCCGCTCAACGCTATGGTGACAATTAAAACTGCTGTGAAAGAAATTAAGGCCGCTAGTTGCATCAGCGAACAAACATTTTGGATCGGCGATCAACATATCGCCACCGTCCATGTGGAAGCGGTCAGCGTGGACACAAAAACTTTGCGCCCCAAACGCATCCCTGCCGACGTGCGCGCGCTATATGAATCTTATTTAGTGGAAGGAGAAAACTAATATGCAAAACGAGGTGATACACTCATCAATTTCAATGATGGCGATGTTTGAAAACGCCGATCTGTTTATGAAGATTTTAATTTTAGGATTACTGTTCGCATCCATTTGGTGTTGGGCAATTATCTTTGACAAAATGATAACGCTAAAACGAATCAACGAAGGGATGAAAAGATTTGAAGAAAGATTTTGGAAAACAACTTCTTTAGCGGATTTTTATACCGACTATGCCAAAGATGGACGTGATCCCCTTTCTCAAATCTTTACGACGGCTTATCAAGAGTGGCGTCATAATCAGGAAAACCCCGAAAAAAATGGCTTAAAACTTTCTGAACGTTTAAGCAAAAGTATCCAGATCACAATCGATAAAGCTGTGGAAAAATTGGAAACGCGCATGATCTTTTTGGCGTCCACGGGATCCGTCGCACCGCTGTTGGGATTGTTCGGAACGGTGTGGGGCATTATGGACAGCTTTAATGCCATCGGCGCAACACAAAGCACAAACATTGCCGCCGTTGCACCAGGTGTTGCAGAAGCTTTGTTCACAACGGCCGTTGGTTTGATTGCCGCCATTCCTGCCTTAATCGGATACAATAAAATCACACATGATATTGATCGTGTTACCGGCCGCATGGAAACTTTTTCCGATGAATTAACCACTATTTTGGAAACACAAAGAGGTGCAAAATGAGGCATCGCCGCCGCGCAAATACAATCAAGTCCGAGGTCAATCTGACACCACTGATTGATGTCATGACAAGTCTGCTTGCCATCTTTATGATTACAGCGCCCCTTCTCACAACCGGCATTCCTTTGAACTTACCAAAAGGTGATGGAAAAGCGCTTGAAAGTCCCGAAAAAACTTTGGATATTAGCATTGATAAGCAAGGAAAGATTTTCGTTGGAACTCAAGAGGTTACAATGGACACTTTAACCAAAAAAGTAACCGCAATTGTGAAAGAAAATCCTAAAATTCAGATGATGATTTCCGGTGATAGCGAAGCCCATTATGGTCAAGTCATTGAAGTGATGGCTCTCCTCCGTACCGCTGGTTTTACACAAGTTGGCTTAAAAACAGATTCAAAGGTGATGAGAGATAAAGAATAATGCAACGAAAAGCGCTTTTACTTTCTTTGGGATTGCATGCCGTGGTCATCAGTTTGATGTTCGCGGATTTTCATTTTAGCAAAGAATATACCAAAGCGCCTCCCGCCATTTTAATGGTGGATTTGACAAAAGTGAAGATTGCCGATAAAACAAACTTGCCACAAAAGTCTGTTACTAAAAAAGAACAGCCCAAAGTCGAACCCAAAAAGGAAGAGCCAAAACAAGCCCCTAAGGTGGATAAGCCAAAACCAGAGGTAAAAACGCCAGAACCTAAACCTGAACCAAAACCAGCGCCCGTTCCAAAGGATGCTGTGGCCGTTCAACCCAAAAAAGAGGAAAAGAAAAAGGAAGCGGCAAAACCCGCACCAAAACCAAAGCCAAAGAAACCTGATTATAATTTGAAATCATTGTTGGCCAGTGTGGAAAAAGTACGTCAAGATGCCCCCGCTCCACAACCCGAACAGCAAGACAATCAAGATGCCTTGGATAATGGTTCAGAAGGCCGCATGGATCAAATTTTAAGCATTTCCGATAAAGACTTTATTGCCTCAAAATTACGCGATTGTTGGAACATAGATGGCGGCGCACAAGATATTGATGAAATTGTTATACAAGTTAAAGTTCTTGTCAACAAAGATGGATCTATCCGTGATGCCAAAATCGTTAATAATATGCCCCTACCCGCATTCCGATCCCTTTCCGAAAGTGCCCGCCGCGCTGTTTATATATGCGCTCAAAAAGGGGATGAATCTCCATTTAAAATTTTATCAGATAATTACGCGGACCATTATAACGATTGGAAAGAATTACACTTGAATTTTAATCCAATGGATGCTAATGTGTTCTAAAAGAGGGAAACATGAAAAAAGTATTATTAGTCTTAATCGCCTTTTTTATCACTTCTGCACATGCGGAATTGCGTATTAATATCGATGGAGCAAAATCAGATCCCACCCCTATTGCGATTGCTAATTTTACTTCTAAAAGTACCGATTTGGGCAAATTAATTCCTCAAGTTGTACAAGCTGATTTGGAAAGATCCAATCTATTTCGCGTCGTTGATCAAGACGCTTACATTCAACAAATGGACAGTTTGGACACACAGCCCAGATTTACCGATTGGCAAGCCATTGGCGCTCATGCCTTAATCCATGGAGAGATCGCAGAAGGATTGGATGGAAAACTGCGTGTTTCTTTCCGAATTTGGGATGTCTATGCACAGCAACAATTAGATGCTAAAACCTTATCCACTCATCCAGAAAGTTGGCGTAAGATTGCGCATATTATTTCCGATACAATCTATGAACGTTTGACGGGTGAAAAAGGATACTTTGACACAAAAATTGCCTTTATTGCTGAAAAAGGAAACGCAAACAATCGCACACGGCGTTTGGCCATCATGGATCAAGATGGCGCCAACTTGCGTTACTTAACCGATGGCACATCAATGGCTATGACCCCTCGTTTTTCACCGGATATGAAAGAAATTGTGTATATGTCCTATCAAGGTGGAAAACCCCAACTTTATTTAATGGACAGCAGAACATTGACCGCCCGAACGTTGGGTCATTTTGACGGCATGTCATTCGCTCCACATTTTTCATCAGATAGCAAAAATCTTGTTTATTCCATGTCTAAGCGCGGTAACTCTGATATCTATCTTTATAACTTGGCAACGGGCAAGCGCACACAGTTGACAACCCACTCTGCCATTGATACTTCCCCCAGTTTTTCCCCTGATGGCAAGCGCATTGTCTTTAATTCGGATCGCTCGGGACGTCAACAATTGTACGTCATGAACGCAGATGGATCCAATGTTCAACGTATCAGCTTTGGTGAAGGCAGTTACGCAACCCCAGTATGGTCTCCGCGTGGAGATTATATCGCCTTTACAAAAATCAAAAGTGGTACTTTCTATATCGGCCTTATGAGACCCGATGGTTCTGGGGAACGATTGATTGCTGACGGGTGGTTGGTGGAGGGCCCCACATGGTCCCCGAACGGTCGCATGATCGCTTTCTGGCGGCAAACCCCAATGGATAAAAAGGGCAAAGGTCAAACCGCAAAACTTTATATGATAGATGTGACTGGCTATCATGAAAGTGAATTACAAACCTCAGGTGATGCTTCAGATCCCGCGTGGTCCCCATTGTTGCATTAAAAAATACGAAATAAATTATTTTTTTCTTGACTATTCGTCAAAAATCGTGTAAAAATATTCCCATCTTGCGTTTGGCCGGTTGGCAGAATGGCTTATGCAGAGGACTGCAAATCCTTTGATGTCGGTTCGATTCCGGCACCGGCCTCCAAGATAAATATTACGGCTTAAAAAAACACTTGCATTTTGATGCTTTTTGCTGTAATATAAAAGCCACTGTTCCAGCGTAGCTCAGTGGTAGAGCAATCGGCTGTTAACCG
>JAFPYS010000018.1 GCA_017412085.1 Alphaproteobacteria bacterium | reverse complement strand
TTGTTGGGATCCAGAAACATGTATCCAGTGTGGTAAGTGTGTGTCTGTGTGTCCACACGCAGCAATTCGTGCAAAAGTGGCCAAACCGGAAGCTTTGGCAAATGCACCAGAGGGCTTTAAGTCCGCTGATTATAAAGCACCTGATTTTAAGGGTAATAAGTTCATTATTCAGGTGGCGCCAGAAGATTGTACTGGATGCTCCTTGTGTACTCAAGCTTGCCCGATGAAAGCCAAGAATACATTGGTAATGGAACCAATTGAAAAGCATATTGACCAAGAGATTAAGAACTTTGACTTCTTTATGAAGTTGCCGGATATGGATCGAAGCAAGTTGAATCCAAATATGGTGAAAAGCGTTGCTTTGATGCGCCCATTGTTTGAATTCTCGGGCGCTTGCGCTGGTTGTGGTGAAACACCGTATGTGAAGATGATGACACAGCTCTTTGGCGATCGTTTGTTGGTTGCCAATGCAACGGGTTGTTCCTCCATCTATGGTGGCAACTTGCCAACAACGCCGTATGCTCAAAATGAAGAGGGACGGGGTCCCGCTTGGGCCAACAGCTTGTTTGAAGACAATGCTGAATTCGGTTTGGGCATGCGTACTTCCGTCGATTCCAAAATTGAATTTGCAATTCAGTTGTTGGGTGAGTTAAAAGATCAAATCGGCGCCGAATTGGTGGATGCCATTTTGAATGCCGATCAGACAACGGAAGAAGGTATCGCGGCACAACGTGATCGCGTGAAAGCGTTGAAAGAAAAATTGGCGACCTTATCTAGCGATCGTGTGAAATTGATGATCGAACATGCTGACTACCTTGTCAAGAAATCCGTCTGGATTTTGGGCGGCGATGGTTGGGCCTATGATATCGGCTACGGTGGTTTGGACCATGCCTTGTATTCCGGTAAGAACGTGAACATCATGGTCATGGATACCGAAGTGTATTCCAACACCGGCGGCCAACGTTCCAAAGCGACCCCAATTGGTGCGTCCGCTAAGTTTGCCGTGTCGGGCAGCAGTTTGCCCCGCAAAGACTTGGGCGCCATTGCCATGAGTTCTGGCGAAGTTTATGTGGCCAGCATTGCCTTGGGTGCTAACGATGCTCAAGCCTTGAAAGCCATGAACGAAGCGGAATCCTTTAACGGACCAAGCTTGATCATTGCTTACAGTCACTGTATCAACCACGGTTATGACATTGGTAAAGAGGGATTGAACCATCAACAATTGGCGGTGAAGTCCGGTCTGTGGCCACTCTATCGCTTTGATCCGCGCTTGAAAGCGGAAGGCAAAAATCCGTTCCAGTTGGATTCCAAGCCGTCTATTCCTGTCGCCGACTTTATGGCAACGGAAACACGCTTTAAGTATGTGAAACAACAAGATCCAGAACACTATGAGGAATTGTTGAAACAAGCTCAAAAGCAAGTGGATGACCGCTGGGCATACTATAAGCAACTGGCCGGGGAGGATAAATAAATCTTTCAGTTGATAATAAAAGCCCGGGATCCTCTCGGGCTTTTTTTGTTGACATTTAAAATATTTTTCTGTAAACTAACTCTGACGATGGGTGATGTCCATCGTTGGGGTATAGAAACCTTTGTAAGAACGTCGTGAGACGCAAAATCATATGTCTTCTAGCCATTGGCTGGAAGGCGGTTGAATAAGCCCATTTCGGTCAATAGATCGCACTATTTTCTTACATAGTTTCTAACTTCCAGTCGCCTCTCATCAAGGCGAATTTTTTTTACTTCAAACGAAAGGAAATTTTATGAAAAAAACTCTTTTTTTCGCGATTTTATTGTCATCAGTAACAGCCTTTGCTTTTGGTGGTGGTCATAGCTATAATGGTTCGAGATGGGATCAAGGTGTGGATAAATATGGTATTCATATGGGCGGTAAAGGACAAGTAGACATAGACATTAGAAGTTGTAAAACGGGAGAAACATGGACGGGAGCAGAATGCTGTTCAGATAATCGTGTTTTGGAGGGAGCAGATGGTTCACTGAAATGTTGTGCTGAAAATCAAATCGTAGAAAATGGTCAATGTGTTTTACCTTTACCTTTGGGCTCCTTCAGATGTGGAACTGGTTATTGTTATGCACAAGAAGAAATTTTTTGTACAGACGGCTCTGATTTAACAGAAACACAAACGATGCAGTATTTTTGTCAACCCAATTCAAATAAAAAGATTTTTTGTTGCAACAACAATGAGACTTTGTGTCCTACAGATAAACCAGTATTGTTGATGGATGCACAAACTGGAGCTGCGAAGGGGTGTACAACTTGCACAGCTTCAAACGAAGAAATTTTTGTGAGTATATATAATCAAATCTTTTGTCGCTTAAAAGGGACGAGTAAGTTAAAAACAGGTGATAATGAATATTCAGAAATGCCCTTTTAATCTTGTGTTGGTAGGTGTTCTATAAAGCTCGGGAACTTCTCGGGCTTTTTTGTTTGAGTTTTATAAATGGATATGGTATGGTGGGGTTATGAAAAAGTTATTACAACAATACGAATCTTATTTTGCGCAAAATTGCTACAAGGGGTGTTTAACCGCTAGAACAGTGTACACCTATAGGAAAGGCAAGGGGATTGTTTGTTTTTGTGCACCGCATGCTGTGGAATCCTTTGTTCATAAACAAGAAAAGTTGTCAGACATAGGGACCGGCGCAATTGTCCGGTATTTGGGCGAGAAAGCGGGATTTTCAACCATTGTTCGGAATAAGTTTATGTCCCGTAAAGACATGATTAGTGATTTTATTTTAGCCAAGAAATTAGACGTGCTCTTTTTCCTGGATATTCATGGAATGAAGGCACATAAGGATTTTGATTTAGTTATTGGGACGGGATATTTAGATCGTAAAAAATATACGAGCGAATTAAAGAAAATCGCTGAACTATGCCGCAAGTATAAAATAAAATATCGTGTTAATATGCGGCAGTATACAGGACAGATTGGGTTGACTGGGCGTTTGCAAAAGGCCACAGGGCAAGCTAATGTGCTGCAGTTGGAATTTTCGCCTGCATTGCGTGATATCAAGGGTCGATTTATTCAAGAAAAAACTTTGCCGTTTTTAATTGAA
Organism: Alphaproteobacteria bacterium; assembly: GCA_017412085.1. Taxonomy (GTDB): domain Bacteria; phylum Pseudomonadota; class Alphaproteobacteria; order CAAHEQ01; family UBA3637; genus UBA3637. The sequence continues at coordinate 19,550 of JAFPYS010000018.1, read as the reverse complement.
TTGGGTGAATTTGTTAATAACAAAGGAGGCAAAAATGTTAAACATGCCAGAAAAAATAGAAAGTGAACGGATTGTGCTACTGCGCCCGCATCCTGCGACATTTGAATTGGCCAAGGAAATCTTTGCTAAGGTGGAGCTGTCTCGCAATACCTTGCGTGATTGGTTGCCATGGGTTGATGGAACAAAAACAGCCGAGGATGAATTTTCTGGTTGGTTGATTAACTGGTGTAAAAAACATTGGGAGGAAGGCAAGGGGTTTGCCTATGTGATTCGTGGCAAAGAAAACAATGAGTTGCTGGGGGCCATCGACCTGATGGAATATGATGAAACCAATAAGTCTGCCTTGATTGGTTATTGGCTCAGTGATGATGCGGTGGGCCATGGTTATATGACCGAGGCTGTGCGCGCTGTGGAATCCCAGGGGTTTAAGCTGGGATTGAATCGGATTATAATTACAAATGATGTGGAAAATATTCGCTCTGCCAATGTGCCAAAGCGATGCGGTTATCATTTGGATGGTGTTATGCGCCAGGACAGATGGGATGATCGTTGGCAATCGTTCCGAGATTCCAATGTGTGGTCCAAGTTGAAATCTGAATGGGAAGCCGAGCAGAAAAAGTAGGTCATTTCAAAAAGTCCTTGCATTTTGTTTTAAAATGTGTATAATAAACTCTACAACTGGCCTGGATAGCTCAGTTGGTAGAGCAAGGGACTGAAAATCCCTGTGTCGGCGGTCCGATTCCGTCTCCAGGCACCATTTTAAAGCCCTCAATCAAATGAGGGCTTTTTCTTTTGTTTATATATGAAATAAGCGCTCCCTACTTGGAAACTTTTCTTAAATATTTAGGAGGTATAATACCATCCTTCACGATAAGAACATAGAATTGTAACGGCGCCATACGAAGTCCCTTGCTGTCATCACACAAATCCCAAGTTTGATGATATTTATAATCAATATCTTTTACGGATTTAAGTTTAATAAGTGATTCATCTGCCCCACAGCGCAAATACTTTTCTCTAGACTTCATGGAAAAATAATGCCCATCAAATACTGATGGTTTCAGATAGACGGCCTCTACAAGTCCATCCTTTACAAGCAAATCTAAATTTAATTCAAATAAATCACAAGAGTCGATGAGTTCCTTAATTCTTAAACTTTTTTCGTCCATTGAAGGGGTGTTGTAAAGCAACGGATAGAACGCGAACGTCCTTTAAAACACTTCTCCATCCAAGCGCAAACACCTTTATGTGTTTTTGCGCCAGAGCGCTTTGTGTAGTAAGTAATATCCGTTTTTGGATTTTTACTAATAGATAGCAATCCAACATCCAATACATTATTACCTTTTGTAACATAATGATATAATTTCATTTTACCCCCTATTGCTCGATGCTTAAATGTAACAAAATTTTTTATGGATTACAACTCAAATTTTTTGCAGCTTTTCTTCCCAATTTTCAGATATTTGAGTCCGATAATCGCAAAGCAGCCCGTACCATTTTAAACCGCCGGTTAGAAGGCGGTTTTTTGCTTGATTATTTAAATATTTTTAACAAATTTTGTTAAACATAAAAAATCTTAAAAAAGGTATTGCATTTTATTTTTATATGTTCTATTCTGAAAAAGTATGTTTGAGGAGTGAAAATGTCTAAGCCCTTAATTGAACAGGAAAAGAACTTTAACATCTTACAAAACGAGTCGGGCAAATTAATGATTCTGATTCGGGCTCGTTTGGAAGATGCAGAGCATCCTAAGTTGGTTTATAATGGTGGAGAGCATGCTCTTTTATATCGTAATGATCACAATACTGTCATTTTGGACTATATTCACCCAGCCATTCGCAAGGCTTTGCGCCAAAAGAAACAGGTGTTAATCGTTGAAACAAATAATGGTTCTGTTGTGCGTGAATATGTTTGTGATGTGGCTTATTTGAAGAATGTATCCGTTCCCAAAAATCTTGTAACGATTTAGGGAATTTTTTAATCTTAAGCACTGGCGACGATTTTGAATTGACCATCCTCTATGGGGGCGGGAGCGGCCGTTGGAACGACAACAGGCTGAATGCCTAAAACCATTGCAAAAGCGGGCCCTGTTTGGCATTTTTGTAAGAACTGATTTATAACGCTCTGTTCTCCTTTAACCATAATCTCAACGGCACCATCCGACGAATTACGCACCCAGCCAGACAAATGCATTTGATTGGCGACATCTTGGGCCCACCGGCGAAAACCGATGCCTTGGACGCGACCAATGATTTTGATGTGCTGAACGCTCATTGTTTGGGAGTTAACGCCTGAAACAGCGAATCTAACAACTGTTGTTCAAATTGCTGTTTTTGATTTACTGGTTTTTGAGCTTGTGGTTTGGGCTGTTCGGTTTGCTTGACAGCAGCGGGTGTTTTTTCCTTTTTAATCAAGGCTTCGTTCCCTAATACATTTTGGCACATAGCATTAGAAACTTTGGTTGTTGAGACGGGTTGGGTTTCGGCGCCGACAAGCTTATTAACGCCAGCTTGTAATAAATTCGTTGCCACTTGGTCGGTATCAACGCGTGGTGTTAATTTATCAAAAGGTCCAGAAATGCGAATATATTTGCTGAGAGATAGCCAATCATCAGCCGTGCCATCCGGTAAAGATGGTTTTAATAAGATATCCATGGATTTTTGCGGTAAATCAATGGAGCCACCAGCCATGATATCTAAGGTATTTGTTTCCAAAGCAACCTGGTCTTTTCCAACAATGACGCCATTTTTGATAATGATATTTGCGGCGGCACATGTGATTAGGATTCTGGAATCCGTATTGCTGAAGGAGACATTTTGTTTGTTCTTGTTCAAATTAAGAACTTTTGGTAAATTGGTAAACCACTTGTTGATAATTTGTCCCTGATTTGTTTGGGCGATCAACTTTCCATTTAAGTTTTTCAATAAACCTTGAGCATCTTGACCTTTGGCGGTAGCTTCAACTTTTGTTTGTAATATCACATCTTTGATGTCCTGATTAAGGAAACGCAATCCGTTTAAATTCAAATTATTGCCTTTAGCAGATACGGTAATGGTTTGATTGGATGCGTTGGCAGTGATTGTTCCCGTTGATTTTCCATTAAGTGCCGTTAACTCAAATGGTGCCTTTAAAGTTCCATTAATTAAAGTTGGGTTGGCAGTAATTCCAATATAATCTGTCAACCAATCGTGGGCTTGTAAGTGTTTAACATCTAAATTCAAATTTAAATTAATGGCTTTTAATGTTTGCCAAGGAATAAGAGTGGTTTGCGTATTTTGCTTCGGGGCTTCTGATACCTGGGAGGTTTTTTTTGCGTCCGGCTTCTTAACAAAATCATAGATGTTTAAAAAGTTAGATGCGATAGCAGCGCTAATATTATACTTATTGTTTTTCATAGTGGCGTCTACACTCATTTTGACGTCTGAGCGATTGGCATCTAGAGACATCATTTTTGTTTTAAACGTTGTTGGTGAGACGGAGATATCTCCCGATAAAGACATGGGTTGAACTCGCCACAGCTCCACAAGCTTGTTATCAAACAATTGTGCAGTGATATCCATGTTTAAAACGGGATTTTTCGAGATATCTTTGAGTGTTCCTGTCCCATCTAAACTGAGATCTTTATCTGAATTAATATTAAACTTGGCTTGTTTAATGGTTAAATTGTCCAAGTTTCCGCTCAATTGTAGTTGTAATTGCGTGTTCTGAGTGGGGATTAACGGATTATCTATATTAAAGAAATTCAATAGATTTTTTGCGTTATTTGAACGGAGAACAATAGTTGCTTGAAGGCCCGTTAATTCTTGAAAGTTACCAATTTTCCCATTCAATGTAAGGTTGGCTAAACGAGATTGAATTTTAATGTCGACTGGGAAATTGGGCGTTTGATCCAGTAAATCAAAAATTGTTCCAGCATTTAAACTGAACGTAAAGGGTTGTTTTTTATATACAAGTTCACCACTAAGCAGGTGAAGATTTTTTAGCTCAAGATGTTTTAATTCCACGCTTTGTGTTTCTTTTGCGTTATAGTGAACGTTTAGGGTGCTGATAGTAACTAAGTTTAAATGTATGTTTTTTTGCAAATTTTTTTTAGCCGTAGATTTGACATCTGTTTGTGATTTTGTGTGGGTAGAATTTGCGTTGGAAAGTGTCCAATTGCTGGCGTTTTGTGTTTTAAACAAATTAATAGTCGCGGCATCTAGATTAATTTTGTGGATATTCATTTGAGAATTCAACAAAGGAGCAAGTTCCAGTTCTGCATCCATCTTTTGAATAGTAAGCAAAGGTGCTTTGTCTTGAAACGGCTCGTTATTTAAAATTTCAAAACCAGTAATTGTAATTGTCGGAATTAAAGCCAGCTTTGTGTGCATGGATTCGATTTTTACGGGTCGATCTAATATCAAAGTTAGCTTGGCTGCTGCTAAATCCTTATACCGATTTAAATCAAATGTCATAACAAATATGATCAGCCCAATAATCGTAACGAATAACAGGATAAATATAATACCAAAAATTCCTTTAATAAAGCGCCAAATCTTCCTTACCATGTTTACTCCTGTATTAAAAACTCAAACGGTTTCTTTTGTTCTTTTTCATTAAAGCCAAGCATATGAAAAGTTTCTTTCATGTGGTTTGGCAATTCTGCTACAGCTTGAATTGTTTTACCTGTGACGGGATTTTTGATATCAATTGCCCGGGCGTGCAAGTGCAATCCTTTTCCCATTTGGGCAAAACTTTTCTTGCCATATTTGTTGTCACCTAGGATAGGCGTTTTTAAAACGTCTGTCAAGTGGACTCTTAATTGATGTGTTCTTCCGGTTAACGGACTTAAAGCTAACCAGGCGGCATTGCGTCCCGCAGTATCGATTGTTTGATAGACGGATATAGCTCTTTCTCCATTTTGCCAATCAACAACAACCCGATCCTGTTTTTTTGAAAGAGGAGCATCAATTTTGCCGGCTGGGGGAATTGGTGTACCGGCGACGACAGCCCAATACACTTTATGAACGGAGCGTGTTTTAAATGCGGCTGTTAATTTCGCGGCGATATTCGCTGAGCGTGCTAAAACCAAAACGCCAGAAGTATCTTTATCCAGTCTGTGCACAAGATGTGGTTTTTCGTCTTTGTCAAAGCGCAAGGCGTCCAACAAGCCATCGATGTGACGCGTCGTTTTTGTGCCGCCCTGGGTGGCCAATCCAGCGGGCTTGTTTAGGATGATTATTTCGTTATCCTTATAAATGACAAGCTTTTGCATCATTTGAATATCTTTTTGGGATAATTGCATCGGTCCGATGTTTTTGGGGGCAAAGTCCAGGGGCGGAATGCGAATTTCATCGCCAATATGAACATGCGTGCCCGCTGTTGTTTTTGCTTTATTGAGCTTAATATTTTTATTTTTGATCAGCCGTTCTAACATGCCGTGTTTTAAATCTGGGTAATGGCGCTGGAACCATCTGTCTAAGCGGATGTCTTCGTCTTTTTCGGTTACAATTACAAATTCGACAGCACTCATTTTTTCTCCCCTGCAAACATGTTACGTCAAAATATACAGAATTGCAAGAGTTATGGAGCGTTTTTTTTCAGTTTTTTGCGCAATCCATTCCAATAATCTAAACGCTTTTGGATTTCGCGTTCAAAGCCTCGTTCGGCCGGTTGATAGAAGGTATGACGCGTCATCCCATCTGGGAAATATTCTTGCCCAGAAAATCCATCTTTTGTTTCTGGATCATATTGATATCCTTTGGAATAACCAATTTCTTTCATCAATTTTGTTGGCGCATTTAATATGTGTTTTGGGGGCATTAAACTGTCTGTCTCATGCGCTGTTTGTAATGCGTTGTTCCAGGCACGGTAGACGCTGATGGATTTAGGCGCGGTGGCGAGATAAACAACAAGACCGGCCACGGCCAAATCTCCCTCTGGAGATCCCAAGCGTTCATAACTGTTCCAAGCGTTAATGGCTTGGACAAGTGCTTGAGGATCGGCCATGCCAACATCTTCGGATGCAAAGCGCGTAAGACGGCGCAGAATATACTTCATATCCTCACCCGCGGCCACCATGCGCGCAAGCCAATATAAACCAGCGTCGGGATCGGATCCTCTTAAGGATTTGTGAAGGGCTGAAATCAAGTTATAATGGCCTTCGCGATCCTTGTCATAGTTGGGCAAACGTTTTTGCAACAGTTTTTCCAATTCATCTTTGTCTAAGATCTCATCCTTTACAGCATATTGATAAACGGCTTCGATTAAGTTGATGAAATAACGTCCATCCCCATCCGCCAACGCACATAGATATTCACGTCCGACATCGTCTAGGGGCAGCGCCTTTTTCATGATCTTTTCGGCGCGTTTAGCAAGTTCCATCAAGGCGTTATTATCTAAACGATTTAGGATAAAAACTTTGCAGCGAGAAAGTAAGGCGCCATTTAATTCAAAGCTAGGATTTTCTGTGGTGGCGCCCACTAAAATAATAGTGCCATCTTCAACGTAGGGCAAAAACCCATCTTGTTGAGCGCGATTAAAACGATGAATTTCATCCACGAAAAGTAATGTTCCTTGTCCGGCCATGCGGCGCTTTTTGGCGTCATCAAAAACCTTACGCAAATCGGCAACGCCCGAAAAAACGGCGGACAATTGTTCAAAATGTAAATTGGTTTGCTCGGCCAAGATACGAGCGATTGTTGTTTTACCGCATCCCGGTGGACCCCACAGGATAAAACTGGATAGGCTTTGGTTTTGAATCATACGGGACAAAGGTCCCTTTTCGCCCAATAAATGAGATTGCCCAACAACCTCGTCTAGGCGCGTGGGTCTCATTTTGTCAGCAAGTGGCTTGTGTGCCAATGTTTCAAATAAACTTGTCATGTTATCAGTATAGCAAATTTAAGATAAAAAAACAACTTTTTCTAAAAAGATGCTTGCTTGTTTTTTTTAATTGTGCTAGTGTGAGAGGAGGGAGACGAAAATGAAATCAATTTTATGCTTGTTGCAATTAGGTTGTTCTGCCGTAGCGTTGGCGGCGGAAACCATTATTCCTGTAAGCGCACAGCAGGGTATGAATGTGACAATTTATAATGAGAACAGGGCTCTGATCAAGGATGAAAGACAGGTGAATTTGGTGGCGGGTCTGAATGAGTTGGCCTTCCAAGGGGTATCGGCCAATATGATGCCACAAACTGCATTATTGAAGGGCAAGGGGCTTTCCACGCGCGAGCAAAATTTCAATTTTGATTTGTTGACAAAGGACGCTTTATTAAAGAAATCCGTTGGTCAAAAAGTGACGGTGGAATATATTGATCCGGCAACGGGAAAAAACAGCCGCGAAACAGCTGAGGTGTTGGCATATAATAACAATAAACCTGTTTTGAAAATTGAGGGTAAGATTGAAACGGATTATCCAGGACGTGTTATTTTTGATTCTATTCCAGAAAATTTACGCGCAGAACCAACATTGACAATTTCTGCCGTAGCAGATGCTGCTGGAGCTGAGACAGTAGAGTTGGATTATCTGACGACGGGTTTATCGTGGAAGGCGGATTACGTTGCAAAATTAAATGCTGATGAAAGCAAGATGAGCTTGAATGGTTTTGTGACATTAACCAATCATTCGGGTGCGGATTATAAAAAAGCTTTGCTACAATTGGTGGCTGGAGATGTTAATGTTGTCAGAGAGTATGTTGAAAGACCGCGTATGCTGATGGCCAAGGCGGCAGTGATGGCCGATGGCATGGTTTCCAACGAAATGGAAGCAGAGGCGCTGACAGATTTTTATATCTACACGGTGCCACACAAAACGGATTTGTTGTCTAATCAAACAAAACAGGTTGCCTTGTTATCTGCGGCAGATATTGGGGTGAATAAAACGTATGAATTAAACCAGCCCTTTGGTGTTTATGATACCGAAGTGAAACGGATGAAGCCGGATATTTATGTAAGTTTTAAGAACGATGAGAAAAACAGATTGGGTAAGCCGTTGCCGAAGGGAACTATTCGTCTTTACAAGGAAGATTCAAAGGGAAATATGCAATTTGTTGGCGAGGACAGGATTAACCATACCGCAGACAAGGAAACGGTTCGTTTGCGCTTGGGAACATCGTTTAATTTGAGTGCTGATATGAAACGGACAGCGTTCAAGAAATTATCCGAAAAGATCCAACAAGGTACGTATGAAGTGACTTTCAAAAACGGATCTGATGCGGGGGCGGATGTGCAGCTGAGTTTGAATTTTCCAAATGATTTTAAGCTGATGGAAGAAAGTTTGAAGGGAAATCGGACAACATCTAACACGGTTAAGTGGGTGGTGTCGGTGCCCGCAAAGGGTGAGGCTCAATTAACATTTAAAGTTCAATATTAAAGGAGGAAAAGAATGATTGTTTTAAGTATATTGTTTGCTATTTTTATTGTATTAATTTTGCCAGGTTTGTGTGTAATTATGCAATTTGAACGTGGATTGGTTTTTACATTGGGGCGCTATACACGGACGTTGGGACCAGGGTTGAATTGGGTAATCCCTTATATCCAACAGGTTCAAAAAATTGATATGCGTATTGAAACAGTGGATGTTCCAAAGCAAGAAGTGATTACAAAAGATAATATTCCTGTTAACATTAACGCGGTGGTTTATTTCCATGTAAAAAGTCCAGAGGCAGCTGTGATCAAGGTGTCGGACTATATGTTCGCTGTTGTGCAGCTGACACAATCTGCCTTGAAAGATATTGTGGGTAATAATGATTTGGATACAATCTTATCTGAACGTAAACGGTTGGGAGATGAAATTCGTGAGATTGTGGATGATGCCACAGATGAATGGGGAATCGATATTGATTCTATCAATGTACAAGAAATTGAATTGCCGGAAGACATGAAACGCGCGATGGCTAAACAGGCCGAAGCCGAACGTAATCGTCGTGCTATGGTCATTACAGCCAGTGGTGAAGTGGAATCTTCTAAGAAAATGTTAGAGGCAGCTCAAACATTGGCAAAAAATCCTATTACTGTGCAATTAAAAACGTTGCAAACAATCAAGGATATTTCGGGATCGCCATCGCAAAAAGTTGTGGTGTTCCCATTGGAAATATTGGATTTACTCAAAAAGAAGTGAGGAGTAAAAAGGGGGAAAGCGCCCGCCCTTCAGGTGGGCGTTTTTATTTTGCTTTTTGTGTAAAAATGTGTTATATTTGTCAACCGAAAAAGGAGTTTGTTATGGCAACTGCGGTACGTTCTTATACAATTGGTGAGGAAATTTGGCATTGCACCATTCACGGAATGGGGATTATTTTAAGCATCGCCGGATTGGTGATTTTGGCAGCCTTATCTGCCATCAAAGGCAACGCTTGGACGGTTGTTTCAACAGTCATTTTTGGTGTCAGTATGGTCATGCTTTATACGGCGTCAACATTGTATCATGCTGTGCCCAATGAACATGCTAAAAAAGTGCTCAAAAAATTCGATCATATAGCGATTTATTACCTGATTGCAGGAACTTATACGCCTTTTATGTTGGTTCCTTTGAGAGGGGCTCTTGGATGGACAATTTTTGGTATTATTTGGGGCTTAGCAATATTAGGTACGATTTTAAAATTAACATTAGGCGGTGCTGGAACAAAATGGTGGTCTGTTGGACTTTATTTGTTGATGGGATGGTTGATAATGTTTTCTGCTCGTCCACTTATCCACGAATTGTCGAATACTGCATTTGTGTTTTTATTGCTAGGGGGGCTTTGTTATACTCTTGGCATAGTTTTTTATATTTGGAAAAGCAAAAAATACACACATGCCATTTGGCACTTTATGGTGCTGGCTGGAACGATTATGCACTTTTTCGCGGTGCTGTTCGGGTGCGTTTTAAACTAAGTTATTCTTTAACAAAAACGCCTTTGCCTTGGTTGCATAGCGGGCATACCCAATCGTCGGGTAAATCTTCAAAGGGTATTTCTCCGTCATAAATATATCCGCAAACGCTGCATTTCCAGTGTTTTTGAGGCGCCTCAGAGGCTTTTCGCACTTGATAGTCGGCATAAAGAAGTGGCGCGACCATTGTGCCGGGTTGTCCATCGATTACATCGCACAAAAAGACATGATGCCCATTGGTTAACAGTGTCTCTTTGACGTTCAGATACATGTAAGCGACTGCATTTTTATAAACGGGCAAATCATGAAACAAAATATGTTCTGTGGGTTCCCATTTGTCCATATCGCGAGAAGAGTTCATTCCGAATAATTCGATTGTGTCGTTTGGGGTATTATTTGGAAGGACGGACAATGTCAATTCACCTGTTTTAAGCACATTTTCCATGGTGTAAGAGGCATTGTTCATAGAGACAATAACTTGTTGGGGATCGGCTTCAACAACCATAACGGAGTCAATACAGCTGCCTATAAAACGACCTTGGGCGTCCTTTGCGCCAGTTAAGTAAACGCCATGTGAAATTTTAAATAATGCTTGTAAATCCATGTGATCTCCTTTTTTTATAATATAATTCTAACTTTTTTTATATGCAAGTTCATATTGAATTTAAAAAAATCTTGCCTTTTTGGTTTTTGTTTTGTATGATTATGCCTAAGTGGATTTAAAAAAGGAGAAATGAATGATGAAAAAAGCAGAATCCGTTAAAAAGTTTGTTGAGCGTGTGGATCAGGCAAAAAAGAAAAATCCAAAAGATTTGTCTTCTGATCAGGATTTGACAATTGCGATTATGAATTTGATTTCGATTGAGGAGCATCTTGTATTCTCCGGCGCAAAGACTGGTAAAAGTTCGTTCTATGATATGGTTCAAGATGTGCGGGAATTGCGCAAAAATCTTATGTTAAAGATTATTCCAAGTTATGAAGGAGAGGTGTGGTGCATTTCCAAACACTTGCTTGCGACAGCAATGCGGTTGATGGAAGTGGGCACGAAGCAACAATCTATGGGACACAAAGATGAAGCCTATCAGTTGTTTAATAACGCGTATGATCTATACTGCTTGTTCTGGGGATTAAATATGAATTTGGTGGACGCCAAAGACATTGCTTGGAAGCCAGACAATTTAGAAGATGTCAAAAAAGAAGTTGCCGCTTTAAAGGGGGCTATGCCAGTGAAGAAGACAGAGGAAAAGCCCGTGGATAATTCGCTGTTTGGGAAATTGAAAGCGGTTGTGCGTAAGGCGGTTGATTGTTGCATAGAATAATATGCTTAAGATATTTCGTGTTTTAGCTGTGCTTGTTTTGTTTTTGTCTGGCGCTTGTTTTGCTGGTGTGGAAAAGTTGTTGCCAGAGAACGAAGTAATTGTTTTTACACAAGCGACATGCTCGCATTGTTGGGCAGCAGAAGATTATATTAAAGAAAATTATCCAAATTTAACGGTGCAATGGCGAGAGGTTTCGGATGCAAAAAATTGGCAATTATTCTTGGCGTGTGCTGCTAAATTTAAGTTGGATAGGTCTAAATTGGGAACACCGCTTTTTTGCATGGGACCTCATTATATTATGGGTTGGGGGCGTTCAGAACGCAAGCAATTTGATGAGTATGTGAAGGATTTTTATCATCAAGAGGCCCAGCTTTCTAATTAATGGAGCAGAATATGGCTATCGGAGTTAAACACTTTGTTAAAGGGCGTTTGAAAAATAATAATTATGTTGTTTTTGATGACAAAACAAAGGAAGCTATTTTAATTGATTGCTCTTGTGCTGACGATGAGATAATGAATTGGATAAAAGATAAGGGATTAACCTTAAAATTCATTTTGTTAACGCATGGGCATTTTGATCACGTTTTAGGTGTTAATTATTATAAGAAAAAATATAATATCCCGGCTTATTTGTATGAAAAAGATAAGGCATTATTAGGACGAGTTAATGAGTATATGGACATGCTGGGCTGGTCACGGGTGGACACCCCCGAGGTTCAATGTTTTGATTTGACACAGCAATTTAAATTGGGAAAAGAAACAATCAAAGTGATCGCAACGCCGGGACATACATTGGGTGGTGTTTGCTATATTATTGATGGCAATTTATTCTCGGGTGATACATTATTTCATGGCGCTTGTGGGCGTACAGATTTAATTGAAAGTGATGGTGCGGCTATGCAAAAAAGTTTAGCGACGTTGTTTAAGCAATTGCCCGATGAAACGCCCGTTTATCCTGGACATGGCGCCACGACAACTATCGGCGATGAACGGGGATTGTATTAATAAGAGCGGCAATCGTTGCCCTCTGTTTTCCATTGATCTACAACGTTGTTTTTGATAATAAATGTTGTCTTGCATTCAAATTTTCCGCCGTAAATTGTTCTAGATTTTTTATATTCCAAAAGTTCCAAGGTTTTATCGGCTTTGTATTTGTCGGTCGGAACGCCCCATTCCAAAACAAGATCTGCCTTAGACTTTCCTTTCCATGCGTCTAATTTATCGTGATACTTTTGTTCTGTAGCACAACCAAGCAAGACAAGAAACGACAATAAAATCAGCTTTTTCATTTCATCTCCTTATGGTTTTTATTGTGCGATGTTGTGTAAAGGATGTCAAGTTAAAAATTTGACGTTTGATTGATTTTATGCTAAAATAAAACATATGAGAAAACCAGAACTTTTAGCGCCCGCTGGCGATTTGGAAGCCGGATATGCCGCCCTTTATTTTGGGGCGGATGCTGTTTATTTAGGGCTTAAAAGTTTTTCTGCACGAGCAGGGGCTACCAACTTTACCCCCTCAGAATTAAATGAGTTTACAGCGTATGCACATCATTTGGATCGCAAGGTATATGTGACGGTTAATACGGTTATTCAAGAGCATGAATTGGATGCCTTATTACAGACATTGGATGTGTGTTCTGCCGCCAAGGTGGATGGTATTATTTTACAAGACATGGGTGTGGCCCGGGTCATTAAAGAAAGCTATCCAGAGCTTGTATTGCACGCCAGTACACAAATGGCCGTGCATAATAAAGAAGGAGCGTTGGCGCTTAAAAAGTTGGGCTTTTCGCGCGTGGTATTGGCTCGCGAATTGACGCAAAACGAGATTGAAGAAATCGCTGCAATTCCTGGGTTGGAAACAGAAGCCTTCATCCATGGTGCTTTATGTTATGCATACAGCGGACTTTGTTTGTTTTCATCTATGGTGGGCGGACGCAGTGCAAACCGGGGTAAGTGCCAATATCCGTGTCGGGCATTATTCCAAAAAGGGGATAAAGAAACACATTGCTTTTCTATGAAAGATATGGCGTTGGGAGAAGCAGTTTTAAAAATGCCAGTGACTTCATTAAAAATTGAAGGGCGTAAGAAAAAAGCATTGTATGTGGCCGCGGTAGTCGATTATTATCGCCAAATTTTAGACACTGGTCATGCCGATCCAAAACGTGCAGAAAATATTAAACAGATCTTTTCCCGCGCATGGACAACATTCCATTTTAATGGAAAAAACAATGATGTTATCGATCCGGATTTTGTGGGGCATAGAGGTTTGTTGGTTGGTAAAGTAGAGGCTGTTTTGGGGCGGCAATTATGTTTAACGCCAACACATCCTGTGGCACGGTATGACGGGCTTCAAATTGATTTACCGGGTGATGAAAAGCCTTTTGGTTTCTCTGTGCAAGAAATGGCGATAAATCATAAATCTGTCTTTGAGGTAAAAGCAGGTCAGCACGTGCAGATTTTATTACCACCTCACAGTCCTTTTATGCCAAAGGGAGCTCCAGTTTATTTGGCGTCTTCTTCGCGCGTAAAGGGGGCTTATGATTTTGAAAAACCTAAGCCGGGACAATATAAAACACGCCCAGAAGTTGATGTGAAAATTACTTTAACAAAGGACAAAATTGTGGCAACAGTTGGTGATGTTGAAAAGGTTTTAATGGGTCCTTTTGCGTCGGCTCAAAATGCGGATAAGATGAATGAATCTGTGTTGAAAACTTTCGAAAAGGATAATGATTACGCTTTTGCCGCAAAAGTGGTTGTTCAAAATAAAGACAATATTTTTGCGCCCGTCTCGAAATTAAATGATTTGCGCCGGCAACTTTATGGCTGTGTGCGCGTTGATTCAAAACATGGTGTTTTGCCACCCGTTATCACGCATAAGGGATCCGCGGCAAAATGGCTTTTAAAAACAGATGATTTAAAGAAGATTTCCTTATTGAATTTAGATGAGTTTGCGGAAGTTCTTGTTGAATTAAGATCGGATTTTGATCTGGATTTATTAAAACAGATCCCCAAAAACAAAGTGCGTTTGTCTTTGCCGACTGTTGAGCGCGCACCCCAGAATTATAGTAAGTTAATTCAAAAGGCATTGGCATCGGGCTATCATAAATGGGAAATCGGGAACTGGTGGGGATTTGAAATGTTGCCAACAAAAGGAATTGATTTAACTTTTGATGCGCCGTTTTATATGTTAAATACACAAAGTACACAATTTGCCAAAGAGTTGGGGGCGTCTCGTGTAACGTTATCTGTGGAAGATACATTGGAAAATTTAAAAGTGGTCGCCGAAAAATCCGCTTTACCAACCACGTTGGTTGTATATCAAGATGTGCCTTTGTTTACAAGTGCTAATTGTATCAAAAATGCATGTAAAACCTGTGATAAATCGGCCTGTGTTATGCCGCTTAAAAATGGGGGACAAACTTATTTTGTGGCGATTCAGAATTGCCAGTTGAAACTTTACAGTGAACACGCCTTTTATGTGGGAGAAGACCGTAGCGAAGTCCCGGCTGATTTTTATCGGGTAGATTTTGTCAATCGGCCGTATACCCCAGAAAAAGTGAATGAGTTGTGGAATAAAATTAAGTTGGCCTTCAAAATAAACAACACAACGTCTGGAAATTTAAGGCGATCCATTTGACAGGCATTTAAAAGTTTTGTATACTGCTTTCAAAAAGGAACAGAATGCGTCTGAATGATTTAAAATTGTTTTTTAATTATGTGATTCCCACGATGTTCAGTACATTGATTTGGGGATCTTATTCTATTGTAGACGCTATTTTTGTTGGGCATAGTGCGGGTACGCTCAGCTTGACCGCTTTAAACTTAAGTTATCCCATCGCGATGATTGCAGCTGCTGTGGGCAGTTTGACGGGCTATGGCGCGGGTGTGTTGGTTGGGCAATTTCGTGGCGCCAAAAAACTGGATCGTGCTGCGGATATATTGGGCGTGATGGTTGTGGGACAAATCGCAATTTGTGCTGTATTAATCCCATTGATGTATTTCTTGCTTCCTGAATTTTTAATGCGCATGGGAGCGGCCGGTTTGTTGCTGGAAGAAGCGACAGTTTATGGTCGGCTTGTCTGTTTGGGGGCGGTGACAACGATGTTGTGTACTGGTTTAACCGTTGTTATTAGGAACGACGGTCATCCACGTTTTGCAATGATGTTAGATGTGACGGGGTTGTTGTTGAATATCTTGTTGGATTTCTTATTTGTTGTCCCATTAAATTGGGGATTGGTCGGTGCGGCGTGGGCGATTGTCATCGCTGAAACAGTACAAACGGCCGGTGGTGTGGCGTACTTTAAATTGAAGAAATCTCATTTGCCTGTGACCGAGAAACGTTTCAGATTAAATTTGAAAGATCTATTTCAGATTGTGCGTGTGGGCATACCTGCCTTTGGGCAATCCCTGTCGATGATGGCATTTTTATCGTTTCATAATTATCAAGCTTTGAAGTATGGTGGCGAAAATGGATTGGCGGCTTGTGCTGTTGTGAACGAAGTGGTGGCGTTGATTTTATTGCTTGTTTCTGGATTGGCTCAGGGTGTACAGCCATTGGTTTCCTATTTACACGGAGCACGGTCTTATTGGCGTCAGAATATGATGGGGCGTTGGGGGTATTATGCTGGAATCATTACGGGGATTGGTTTTGTGGCGTTAATGATTTTTGGGGCGGATTTGTATCCACGGCTGTTTGACGTAACGGGTGTTGCAGCAGAAGAAGCTATTAATGGTTTGCACATCTGTGCATGGTCATTTTTATTTTATGGGATCATTCAAGTTGCAGCATCTTATTACCAAGCTACAAACAAAATTTTGTATTCTTCTTTACTGATTTATGGGGACACTTTTTTTATGTTGCCATTGTGCTTGTTCACGTTGCCAATTTGGTTTGGATTAAATGGCGTGTGGTTGGCGTTGCCTGTGTCTCGTGTTTTATTGTTCTTGTGCTTGATGGGCATGTGGGGAAAGCGGTTGTATAAAAAGTTTGAAAAGCAATTTCCATCGTTGGTAACACCTCAGGAACCTATAACAGAATAAAAAACTCGCTATTACGCGAGTTCAAAATTGGTGGAGATTTTTTCATTTTCTACGAAAACTGGCATAAATTCATTTACTTTTGGCCCTTTTTGTAAATGACTTGTATGCAAAAATAGTGTTGCTTATCGTCAAAAATGCGCGTTTTGAAAATATAAGTTGATAAATCTGAAAATAAGAGCATATATGGTGATGTCAACAATTGAAAGGACAGCACATGGAAAAACAACTTAAACTTCTGGCTCAAATCATCTTGCCAACGCTTTTGAGCGTATTGAAAAATAAGAAAATCAAAAAACATAAAAAGAAAATCATCAACCTGGCCGAGTATATTTAATCACAAAGATTTGACTTTTGAAGATGAATTGGTTAGGATGAAAGCAATCGCAAGGAGTTCTAATGCTGATACTGAATATCAATGGGCCAATCAATTCAGGCAAGACAACAGTTTCCAAGATTTTGGTAAATCTGTTGCCCAATGCTACCTTTATTGAAGTGGATGAGTTGATGAGTGATGAAGAAGAAGCAAAATTAGGACTTTCTATACAAGATGGTTGGGCAGAACGTCAAAAAAGGTTGAATGGAAAATTATTAGAATTAAAAAAATCACGTAAGTATGAAACTGTTATATTTGCCTATCCCATCAGTGAAAATAGTTATAAAAAATGGTCTTCTATGGCGGATGAAAACACCCGTTTTATAAATGTGACCCTTGCACCCAGTTTGGAAGAATGTTTAAAGAATCGTGGCAGACGAGAACTGGATGATTGGGAACGAAACAGAATCAAAGAGATGTATGAGGAAGGATATCAAAATCGTCCATACTCCGACTTTATCATCAACAATGACAACCACCCCCCCAAAGAAACTGCCAAAGTTATCAAAGGTTTTGTGGAACATGCTCTCTCCCCAAAACAACAATGGTTACATTTGGTTGAAAGGCGTTGGCCAGCCCTTTTGAACGGAGAAAAAACTTCCACTTTTCGTCTAAATGAAGGCTTTATTCATAAAGGTTTTTTAGTCTATAAAGACTGCCCAAAAGAACAGTGGGCTGATGTTGTTTATGTGACACATGTGTATTATGTGCCTTTGCGCCAAGCTATCGAAATTGACGGATATGATGAGCATACACCAGATATGGAAACGGCCTTAAAACAAATGCGTGTTCATTACCCAGATATTACTTTGGATACGCCCATTTTATTTGCTCAGCATTTAGGAGTTCCTGAAACAAAGGTAAAATATCCGCAGGAAGTGGCAAAAATTTTAAAGGAAATGGAAAAATGAGCTTACCAACTTGCTATCTTATTAGTGGATTTTTGGGAGCCGGTAAAACAACTTATTCCCAAAAACTCTCCAAAGAAACGGGGGCAATCCATCTTAATCCAGATGAATGGTGTATGAAACTGTTTTCTAAAGAAGAATATGAGCAAAATTGGAGCAAATGTTTTTCTGAAACAATAGAGCATCTTTGGAAAAAAGCAGAAGAATATGCCAAAAACAAAAAATCTGTTATTTTTGACATGGGATTTTGGACAAAGCTTAGTCGCGATGAAGCAACCCAAAGGGCAAAGGATTTGGGGTTCAATCCTGTTATACATTTTTTGAATGTGCCAGATGAGATTTTGAAACAGCGGATTAGTGCTAGGGAAGGGACAATTGCAGAATATAATTTAAAGCATTTTGATGAATTAAAGAAGCAATTTGAAGTTCCCACTAAAACAGAAAAATACGTCAAATATGACAATTACTAATGCTCTCTAAAAACGCCTGGCAACCCTCATAGATATCCCAATAGGCCTCATCAAAATTGCCAGTGTACCAAGGGTCGGCTGGCCGTTTGCTGTAATCTCAACCACCTGGCGATATTCATGCTCACTAGAGTAGCCGCCTTGGCCTTTTAAGAAGCCGTAGTCGTTTAATGGGTTGCGGCATACTCTTTTATGTTTGGCCGGTGTCAGGTTAATGGTTTCAACCACCGCCACAGTTTCAAGTCTGTCGCTGTTGGCTCTGGTTATGCTCTTTACTTCGTCGAGGTCGCTTGGCTTGCGGACCATGTAAGTTTTAACTGTTTTCATGATAATCTCCTTTCGCGTCGCAATGAACGCTCTTTTTCGAAGAATTATCCAGTTATTTCTGCACAAAAGCGCAAGAAATATGCACTATTTCAGAGGGGTAATTTTTGTTTTGCTAATTGTGTTTTTTTATTGTAAAACGATGGCTTTCGTCCAGAAGGTCAAGCAAGGTTTTATCCGGCACCGTATCGTCGAGCAAAATGCTGATCCAGTTCTTCTTAAAAGAGGGGTAAAATCCTTTTTGTTTAAGTAAGGTTTGTACCTTTTCTTCTGTTAGTTTTAAGTGGATTATTTCTGTCTCACCCTGTTGATTTTTATCCAATTTACCGGCACGAATATTCATAATCATACCATACCATTTATTTGTTTGCGGGTTCTTAAACACCCCATAACCCGGTTGTCTTTTGAATAGGAATTTAGGGTCATCCCCGTATTTTTCTTTAATCAATAATGTCAGACGATTGGATTGTGTACACATAAAAGGATTGATTTGGCAACAATGCTCTTTTATATCCACCAAAATTTTTTCATATTCGTCCCGCACTTCGGCGGCAAAGCCGTCCATGCTCTCTACGCGCAGGGGCAAGTATTCATCCTGGGTGGCAATTTCATAAACAGTCCCCGAAACGTGCCCAGCGCTATCAACGGTAATGACAGCCCTAAAATCCCCATTCATAAAGAGATGTTCTAAAATCCAAAATCCCTTTGCTTGCCGGAACCCATACCCAGCCAACGCATTTTTGCTTATTTCCGCACGTTTAAAAATGTTCTCTTCAATGGTCATTCTATTTCATTTTAATCGCATTTAATGGACAAACGATAGAGCACAACGAGCAACCGGCACAACATTTTTTATTCAACTGAATATGACCTTTGACCAAGGATAAACACCCATGTTCGGATTCACCACATATCTTCACACATTTACCGCACTTACAACAAAGCGCGTCATCAATCACCGGATGAACTTTCTTCTTTTTAGGTAATTTTTCATGTGTGGATAGTCGGGTAATGGCTTTGTTTTTTAATTCCTTCGGGCTTTTTAATTTTTTGGCTTTTAAGTAATCCAACAGCCCTTTTTTGAGTGCATCAATAATCCCATAGCCGTTCACCATCACTTCGGTGCAAACTTGGACCACATCTGATCCTAGGGCAATATATTCGGCGGCATCTTGCCAAGTGGAAATGCCCCCCATGCCTAAAATAGGCAAGTCGCTCATCTGGCGTATTTGCGCAACACATTTAAGGCCAATCGGCTTAACAGCTCT